>DASSIN010000268.1:0-47826 GCA_035691845.1 Candidatus Eiseniibacteriota bacterium
GTCGAACGGGATGGCCGAGGCGTTCGTCAACACCTTCAAGCGGGACTACGTCGCGGCCGGCGACCTTGCCTCGGCGGCGCGAGTCATCGAGCAGGTCCACGGCTGGATCGACGACTACAACACCTTCGCGCCGCACTCCTCGCTGGACCAACTCTCTCCAGCCGAGTTCCGGCGCGAACAGCAGACAGTTGCAGACACCGGGTGTCTCACGAAATAGGGGTCAGAGCATCCAAACCCGGTCCCTGCCACCGTAATCTCACCCTATGTCAATGCGATGAGCGCTGTGGGGAACACACTTTATGTGGGCGGGGACTTCAGCGCGATAGGCGGCGCGGCTCGCCGCAATCTGGCCGCCGTCGACGCTGTGAGCGGCATGGCTGTGCACTGGAACCCAGACCCCGATGCCGATGGGGACGTGTGGAGCCTGGCCACGGAAGGAGCGAGCATCTACGCGGGTGGAGGATTCCGGCGAATGGGCGGCTTCCCATGCGCGGGTCTGGCTGCGATCGCCGCCTGGTCGCCGGGAGTGGACAAGCGGGCTGCGGTCACGCTCACGCCGGCTTTGCCGTTAGAGTTCGCCCTGCAACAGACCGCGCCAAATCCGGCGCGTACCGATGCCACGATCCATTTCGCACTGCCGTCGGCAGCCCCCGTGACCCTCACCCTCTATGACATTCAGGGCAGGCGAATGGCGACGCTTCTTGATCGGCAGATCTTGCCGCCGGGACCCCACGACGTAAGCGTGCGCACTGGGGCCTGGCCGGCGGGGTGCTACGTCTACCGCTTGGAGACAGGCGGCCGATCTGCAGCCCGACGCATGTTTGTCGTTCACTGAGGGCCGCAGCAGCCCGGCTTTCAGCAAATCCCCGCGGTCACCTCGGCCGGCCGTCCCCCGAGCGGACACGGCTTCGGTGAGCCGCGGGGAAGGTCGGGACCGCGCGGCTGGAGCGGGCTCCGCGTGATCCGACCCGTGCCGCAGAAACGCCGGCCGGCCGGGAAACGCACGAACTTGTTCTTCGGCGGGGGTGGCCGGGTCAGCGGGCGCCGAGCGTGACGGCGAGCTTCCCGATGGCGCGCTCGACCTGCATGCGGGCGGCGTTGGGCGTGGCGCCGAGGATGGCGGCCATCTCGTCGTAGGACAGCTCGAACGCGAAGCGCAGCTCGATCACCTTTCGGTCCTTCGCGCTCAGCTGCTGCATCGCCGCCTGCACGCGCTCGGCCTGGCGCCAGGCGGGGTAATGGTCGGCGGGCGTGGGGCCGGGGTCCGGGAGCTGCTCCTCCAGCGGCTCGCCGATCGGCCGGCGCTTGGCGTCGCGCACGGCGTCGCGCATCAGGCGGTGCGCGGTGCGGATCAGGTATGCGATGAACGCGCCCTCGTGGCGCGGCTCGAACGTGGCCAGGTGGCGGAGCGACCGCACCAGCGAGCTCTGCACGATGTCCTGCGTGTCCTGCGCCCCGCGCGCGGCCGCCGGCAGCCGGCCGTGCACCCAGTTGGCGAGCCGCGGCCGGTAGCGCCGCAGCAGCTCCTCCACCGCCGCGGCGTCGCCGGCGCGCACGCGCACGAACAGCTCCTGCGTGCGTCCGCGCGGATCGGTCATGCGTGCGACCGCGCGAGCCGGGAGCTTCGGGGGCGGCGACGTCCATGCGCGCCGCGGCCAGCGCGCGCGGCGCTCACGTCGCGAACGCCGCCAGCATGCGCGCCACGTGGCGCGCGTGCGCGAGGTAGAGATCCACGCGCATGTTCTCGTTGGGCGCGTGGACGAGCGAGCCCGGGTAGCCCAGCCCCGCGCACGCGACCGGCAGCCCCAAGTCGTGCACGAACGGATGGCTCGGGCCCGAGCCGCCGGTCATCGGCACCACCGTCATCGGCGCGCCGTACACGGGCTCGGCGGTGGCCGCGACCAGCCGGATGAACGGATCGTCGGGATCGGTGCGCGCGGGGGGCTCGCCGCCGAGCAGCGTGACCTGGACGTCGCCGAACCCTTGGGCGTCCAGATGCGCGCGCAGCTGCTTCACCACGTGCTCCGGCCGCTGCTCGGGCACCAGGCGGAAGTCCACCTTGGCCGACGCCCGGCACGGCAGCACCGTCTTCGAGCCCGGGCCCTGGTAGCCCGAGGTGAGCCCGCAGATCGTGCACGTGGGCTGGAACACCTCGGCGATCGCCAGCTCGGCGCCGCCCTCGATGCCGTGCAGGAACTGCTTCACGCCGTAGCGGCGCTTCAAGTCGGGCGCCGGGTCGGGCAGCGCGCCCATCAGCGCGCGGTCGCGCGGCGAGGGCGGTACGACGGCGTCGTAGAAGCCGGGAATTCGGATGCGCTCGTCCGGGCCCTTCAGGCTCGCCAGCGCCCACGTCAGCCGCCACGCCGCGTTCGGGAAGATCGAGCCGCCCACGCCCGAGTGCACGTCCATGCTCGCGGTCTCGACCGACAACTCGACGTAGCAGATCCCGCGCAGGCCGAGGTAGAGCATCGGCTGGTCGCGCTCGTCCACGTAGCCGAATTCCCACAGGCACGCGTCTGCCTTCAGCCGCGCGCGCTCGGCGCGCACGAAGTCGTGCAGGTGGACGCTGCTCGTCTCCTCCTCGCCCTCGATGATGAACTTGACGCGGCACGGCAGCTCGCCATGCGCGGCCAGCAGCGCGTCCAGCGCGTGCAGGCGCGCGACCAGGTGACCCTTGTCGTCGCTCACGCCGCGGCCGTACATCCGCCCGTCGCGGCGCGCGGGCTCGAACGGCGGCGAATGCCACAGCTCGAGCGGCTCGGGCGGCTGCACGTCGTAGTGGTTGTAGATCAGCAGCGTGCGATCGCTGGCGCCCGCGCGCTCCGCGTACACCACCGGCGCGCCGCCGGTGGGCAGGATCTCGACCGCGAACCCGCGCTGCTCCAGCATCGCCGCCACCAGCGCGGCGCACTCGCGCATCCCCAAGTTCTGCGCGCCGACGCTGGGCTGGGCCACCAGCCGCCCGAGCTCGGCCAGACTGTCCTCGAGGTGGTCGTTCAGCCACCGGTCCACGCGTTCGAATCCGGTCGTCGTCATGGCGCGGGAGCCTAGCACGTCGTGGAAGCTCCCGGCCGGCAGCGCGGCCGCGTGGGTGGCGCCCCGCGCGCGTGGCGGCTAACGTGCGCGCACGCGCCGTTCACTGCCACACACACTCGGAGGTCGCCATGGGTCGCATGCTGCTGCTGCTCCTGTCCCTGCTGATCGCCACCTCCGCCGCCGCGGCGCCCGCCGGCCGCGGCCAGCTCGTCCGCGTCGCGGGCGCCACGCTGTGGTACGAGGTGCGAGGCGCGGGCGCTGGTCCGCCGCTCGTGGTGGTGAACGGCGGCCCCGGCGTCGAGCACGGCTACCTGCTGGTGTCCGATGCCTGGGACCGGATCGCGCGCGGCCGGCGCGTGGTGTTCTACGACCAGCGTGGCGTCGGACGCTCGCCCCGGCTCGCCCGGGGGCAGTCGTGCACGCTGGCGGATCAGATCGCCGATCTCGACGGGCTGCGCGCGCACCTCGGCGTCGCGAACATGGACGTGCTCGGCCACTCGTGGGGCGGCTATCTGGCGATGGCCTACGCCGCGCGCCATCCCGGGCACGTGCACAAGCTCGTGATCTGCGACTCGGCCGCGCCCAAGTGGGACGACACGGTGTTCCTGTTCAAGGACATCTTCCCCGAGACCGTGCAGCGCCAGCAGGGCATGCAGTTCGCCGAGGCGATGGGCGACACGGCCGCGATCGCGGCCGACTTCCGCGAGTACCTGACGATGCTGTGCTATTCGCCCGCGCGCCGCGCCGCCATGCGCACCGCGCCGCCGCCGGCATTCGACAGCGCCATCAACGACCGGCTGAACCAGGACCTGAAGCGCTACGACCTGAATCCCGAGCTGCCGAAGTTCGCGTTCCCCACGCTGGTGATGTGCGGGCGGTTCGACGTCAACGTCGCGCCGTCGGTGGCGTGGAAGATCCATCAGGCGATCCCGAACTCGCGCTTCCACGTGTTCGAGCAGAGCGGCCACCTGCCGTTCTACGAGCAGCCGGACGAGTTCGTGCAGGTGATCGAGGAGTTCCTGACCGCGGCCTCGTGATCAGGCGGGGCGCACGCCGATCGCGTGACAGCGCGCGAACCACAGCGCGGCATCCGGGCGCGCGCCCCATTCGGCGATCGCCGCGAGCGCGGCGTCGAACCGGGGCGCGTCGAACCCGCCCGCGGCCAGGATCGCCTCGCGCGCGCCAGCGATCAGCCCGGCCATGTTGGTGACGAGCGCCGGGAAGTGCTCGTCGCCCGCGCAGCCGCCGAACCACAGCCAGCCGTTGGTGACGGGCGTGAGCCCGGCGTCGTGCATGAGCGCGACCAGTTTGCGGCCCACATGCGGATCGTTGCCGAGCCGGGTGTAGGACGCAACGTAGGCGCGCCACAGCGCCGGCAGCTCGCCCACCTCGGGCCACACGCGCAGCACGTCGTGGTCGTCGTCCTCGAGCGCCACGCGCCCGCCGGGCTTGACCGCGCGCGCCATGTGCGCCACCACGCGCGCCGGGTCGGGCACGTGCTCGAGCACGAACCGCGCGTGCGCGAGATCGAACGCGCCCCATTCATCCGCGGCCAGCGGCGGGTCGAGCACGTCGCCGGCGCGCAGCTCCACGCGCCCGGCCTCGCCGGCGGCCCCGGCCTGCCGCCGGGCCTCGGCCAGCTGCTCGGCGCTGCGCTCCAGCCCGAGCGCGCGCACACCGGTGGCGCGCGCCAGATCGCGCGTGAGCTGCGCCAGCCCGCAGCCGAAATCGATCACGCGCTCGCCCGGCCGCGGCGCGATCGCGGCCAGCGACGAGGCGTTGACGAGCGCGTTCAGGCGCGACAGCCGGCGCTGTTCGTCGGGCGCGGTGCCGTGCAGGTAGTGCGAGCTCACGCTGGCATCTTGCGAACGCGCGCACGTGCGGTCAACCGGCTCGCGCGGTAAGGTGCCGCGCATGCCGCGCCCCCGATCGGCCCCGCCGCCGCCGCCCGACTGGAACTCCGCCGCCGCGGGTTGGGCGCGCTGGGAGCCGCTGCTCATGCACCAGCTGTGGCCGGTCACGATCCCGCTCGCGCGCGGCGCGGCGATCGTCGAGGGCGCGCGCGTGCTGGACGTGGGGTGCGGCACCGGCGAGCCGGCGCTCGCATTCGCGCAGCTCGTGGGCCCGAACGGGCGCGTGCTCGCCGTCGACGTGTCGCCCGCGATGGTGAAGCTGGCGGCCGCGCGCGCGCGCCGGCTCGCGATCGGCAACGTCCGCTTCCGCCATGCCGGGATCGCGGACGTGCGCGGCACGTTCGACGCCGTGAGCGCGCGGTTCTCGCTGATGTTCGTGCCGGACGTGCCAGACGCGCTCGGGCGGCTGCGCGCGCGGCTGCGGCGCGGCGGCCGGGCCGCGTTCGCGGTGTGGGGGCCGCTGGCGCGCAACGTGTGGTTGAAGCTCGTGGCCGAGCAGACCGAGGCGGCCGGCGTGCCGCCGCCCGATCCCGCGGCAGGGCCTCATCCCATGCGCTTCGGACGGCGGGGATCGCTCGAGGCGCTGCTGCGCGCGGCGGGATATCGCGACATCCGCACCGAGCCGGTCGCGGTCGAGGCCGTGATCCCCACCGCCGAAATCTACGCGCGCGAGGTGTTCGAGACCTCGAGCAGCCTGCGGGCCGCCACGCGCGGACTGCCGCGCGCGACGCGGCAGCGGATCGAGCGCCGCATCGCCCGCTCCGGCGCGCGGCACGTGACGGACGACGCCGTGCGCCTGCCCGGGCTGGCGTGGGTGGTGTCGGGCCGCCGCTGACGCAGCCCGCCGGCGCGACGCCGCTACTGCACCACCAGCACGCCCGTCATGCCGTGCTTGGCGTGGCTGTCCACGCCGCACAGGAACGGGTATTCGCCCGGCCTGACCGGAATGAACCGCACGCGCCGCGTGCCGCCGAACCAGCTCAGCGAGCGCTTGATGTTGATCCCGGCCTCGGGCGCCAGGCACGTGAAGTTGTGCGGCGTCAGGAACGCCGCGTTGTGGATCGCCAGCTCCACCGGGGCCTGGGCGCGGACCACGATGCGGTTCGGCTTCCAGTAGTACGAGTGCGCCTCGAGCCGCACGTGCTGGACGCCGTGCGGGTCGGTGGTGGCCGTCACTTCCTGCACCGGCCGGTTGAGCCCCGACGAGCACCCGAGCAGCGCGGTGAGCGCGAGCGCGGACGCGAGCACCGCTGCGGCGGAACGCCTCGACATGATCCCTCCCGTCATCCTGGTCGCCCGTGGCTGAGCCCGGTCAACGCTACCGCACGGATACGGCGAGGTCGAGCCGGTCAGCGCTCGCTGTCGTACAGCAGATCGGCGCTGTTCTGGGCGGCGCTCTCGATCTGCAGCGTGAGCATGCGGTTCACGGTGTAGCGCAGCTTGACCGTGTTGACGGGCGAGAACAGGCCGACGCCGTATTGCACGTACAGCCGTGGCGACAGCGACTTGCCGAGCGACAGCGCGGCCTCCTTGATCTGGCCCCCGGTCGAGGCGATCTGCGCCTCCGACAGTCCCAGCCCGGACCCCAGCCGCCCGGCGAGCAGGTTGCCGCCGCCGATTCCGAGCGCGTTCGTGGCCTCGTCCAGGATCCTGCCCTCCTGCTGCGAACCGGGCGAGGGCTTGCGCCCGAACACGATGTAGGAGAGCGCCTCGCGTTCGGGCAGCGCCGGCTCGGAGAACACCGCGAGCAGCGGCTTGCCCGCCGTGCCCGTGACGTTCACGCCCGCGATGGTGCCATCGCTGGCGGTGCGTGTGGCGCGGAAGTCGAGCGCCGGGTCGGTGATCGGTCCCCCCGCGTAATAGAGCCGCCCGCGCTCGATCGTCAGCTCGCGCCCGTAGGCCTTGAACGATCCCGTCACCACCTTGAGCTGGCCCGTCGCCGTGACCGGATGTCCGGGCACGTCCACGGCCAGGATGCTGCCCTGCGGCTGGGCGTTGAAGCCGAACGCGTGGATCTGCACCGCCGGCTGAACCGTGATCCGCACGCGGCTCGTGATCGCCAGCGCCTGACCGGTGTCGGCGGAGGCCGGTCCGCCCACCAGCACCACGTCGCTCGACGGCCGCACGATCGCGGCGTCGGTGCGACGCACCACGTTGACGTTGCCGTTCGGGAACACGATCGTCCCCGTCACGTCCGCGCGCCCGCCGGCGAGCTTCGCGGTGAGATCGGGCGACGCCTGCAGCTTGATGTCGCGCGTCCCCATCACCTGCACGTTGGTGCCACGCATCGTCACCTGCCCCGACGGCGGCCACGCGGCCAGCGCGCCCTTGCCGCGCACGGTGAGCGTGCCGGGCCCGGACTGCGCCGACAGCGCGAGGTCGATCGCGCCCGTGCGGTTGCCGGTCAGATCGGCGGTCACGGCGGTCAGGTGCAGGCCCACGCGCCCGACGTCGGCGACGCCGTTGCGCACGCGCGCGGTGCCGGCGAGCGCCGGATGGCCCACCGTGCCGCCCAGAGCGAGATCGGCGTCGAGCGTGCCGTGCGCGTGCTGCACCTCGGTCTGCACCATCTCGATCAGCGTGAGGTCCCGCATGTGCGCGTGCACGGCCCCCGACAACGGACGGCGCGCGGGCGGCAGGCCGGCGGTGGCCGGCACGCGCACGTCGGCGGCGAGCGTGCCCTGGCCGGGGAACGTGAACCGCGCGCGGCCCGCCAGCGTGCCGCCCGCGGTGGTGGCGGTCAGGCTGCCGCGATCGAACCGCACGGAGTCGCGCCCGCCGCCACCCGGGAAGCTCACCACGCCCGGGCCCGGCGTCAGCGCCACGTCGGCGAGCGCGGCGCCGGCGCGGCTGCGCTCCAGCCGGATGTGCCCGTCGAGCGGCCCGTGCGCGATCACGTCGGGCGGCATCCAGAACCGCGCCAGCTCGAGCGGCACGTGCGCGAGCGTGGCGTCGAGCCGCATCGGTCCCAGGCGGCTCCACGCCGCATCGGTCGCGCACACCTGCGCCGCGCCCGAATGCCAGCACATGCGCCGCACCTCGACGGCGCTGGCGCTGACCGCGAGCGGCGCGGGCGCCACCAGATTCCAGCGCCCGGCGTCGCGCGAGACGAGATCGAACTGCGCCAGCGTGCCGCGCCACATGTGGTCGCCCCACGCGCCGCGCGCCGCCGCGTGCAGACTGTCGGCGCCGGCGGTGGTGCGCACGTCCAGCTGATGGCTGGCGCGCGTGCCGCGCGACACGATCGACAGATGATCGATGCGGCGCGCGCCCACCATCACGCCCGAGGCGTCCAGGTTCAGGTCGAGCTTGCCGGCCAGCGCGAGGTCGGCGTCGGCGATCAGCCGGCGCACGTGGCGGTCGCCGAGCACGAGCGAGTCGCCGCGCACGGTGGCCTGCAGCCGCGGTGCGCGCGCCGACCCCGAGAACCGGCCCGACGCGTGCAGCACGCCGCCGCCGAGCGGCAGCGCCTGCGCGAGATCGGGCGCGTCCACCTTCCACGTCAGATTCCACGGTCCGCCCACCGCGCCGTCCGCGCTGGCGGTGGCCGTGCCGAGTTGGAGCCGCACGCCGCGCAGCACCGCGTGGCCGCGCGCGAGCTGGAACGCGCCGCTGCCCGCCACCGGCCGGCCGCCCGCGCTGCCGGCGAGGCGCGCGACCCGCACCTCGCCCGTCGGGCCGCCCGGGCCCAGCTCGCCATGCGTGCTGCCGGCCAGCGCCACGCGGCCCACCAGCGACGGCCACCGCCGTCCGGGATCGATGCCGGTGCCGGTCAGCGCCAACCGCCAGCGCACGCGCGGCTGCCATTCGATCCGCCCGCGGCCGGCCAGCTCGCCGCCGAGCAGCGCGGTGCGCACGCTCGACAGATCGGCGCCGCGCGCGTTGCCGGCGCCGGACAGCGCCCACCGACCGCGCGCGAGCTGGGGCGAGGCGACGCTGCCGTCGGCGTCGAACGTGTAGCGCGACAGCGCGCCGCCCATCCGCAGGCGACCCGCGGGGCTCGCGAGCACGGTGTCGCCGTGCAGCGGCCACACCAGATCCTTCCACGCGCCGTCCAGCGCCAGCCGCTCGCCCTGCTGCACGAACCGGCCGGCGAGCGTCACGTGCGTGGCGCGGCCCGGCACCGTCAGCTCCAGCCGGCGCACGTTCCAGCCGGCGAGCCCGTGGTCCACGTCGTAGCGGGCGTCGAGCGCGCCGGTGGATGGCGTCTCCACGCGCACGAACCCGTGCGAAACGAACGCCTGGGCGTCCCCCTTCGCCACCACGGCGCCGCTCGCCACCACCGCCGGCCACGCGGGATCGAGCTCGCGCAGCGCCACGTTCTCGAAGCTGGCGCGGCCGTCCACCGCCGGCCGGCGGCGGATGTGGTCAACGCGGCCGTCGAAGCGCGCCGCGAACGGGCTCTCGAGCTGCTGGCTCAATTGCAGCGAATCGAGATCGCCGGACAGCTGCCCGCGACCCTTGAGCTCGCGCCGGCCGGGCGGCCGGTAGCGCCAGTCCACCACCAGGTCCATCGGGTAGGCCTTCTGCGGCAGCGCGCGGCCGCGGATGTCGGCGTCGAGCCGGGCCGAGTGGACGATCAGGTGCGTGATGCCGAGCGTGTCGCGCAACGCGCGCGTGGCGAGCGCGATCCGGTCGAGCTCGAACGGCTGGCTCGCCCCCGCGCTCCACACCGCCACGGTCCTGACCAGCGCGTCGCGCACGACGATGTCCACCGGCAGGTTGATGTCCGGCAGCGGCCGCAGCGCGCTGTCCTGTTTGGCCTCGGCCTGCGTCTTGAGCCGCACCGTCACGCTGTCGGCGTGCAGCGACAGGATGTCGAGCTTCCTGCGCACCAGCTCCTGCAACCGCCAGTCCAGCCGCAGGTGCGCCACCTTCACGTCCATCGCGTCCGAGCTGTAGACGAGTCCGTGGATGTCGAGCGGACCGCGGATCGGCCCCGTGACCGACACGGTGGTGAGATCGCCGGGCAGCAGCGCGTCCAGCCGCTCGAACGCCCACTTGGTGCCGCCCTCGGTCGAGAGCGTCCACAGCACCGCGCCCGCCGCCACCACCAGGATCGTGACCAGCCCGGCGGCGATCGCCTTCAGCACCTGGCGCGCGCGCGGGCTCACAGCTCGGGGCCCATCTGGAAGTGGAACACCAGGCGGCGGCTGCCGCTGTGGAGCGGCATCGCGAAATCGGCGCGCAGCAGCCCGACCGGCGAGCGCCAGCGCAGCCCGAGCCCGGCGCCCTGCTCCAGCGTGCCGCCGAAGCGGGCCAGCGCGTTGCCGGCGTCGTAGAACGCCGCGATCCCGAGCGGGCGGTTGCGCAGCCACTGATCGAGCTCGAGGCTGCCGATCTCGAGGTAGCGCCCGCCCTGCACGATATCGTCGGCGCCGTGCGGCCCCAGCGACTGATAGGCGTAGCCGCGCACCGATTCCGCGCCGCCCGCGAAGTACCGGCGCGAGCGCGGCAGCCGATGGAAGTCGTTGGTGGCGGTGGCGCCGAGCCCGAGCCGCACGATCAGCCGGTTGACGGGCGTGATGCCGCGGATCCACTTGCCCGACAGCTCGAGCTGCGTGTAGCTGACGCTGGACAGCACGCTGGCGCTGGCGGCACGCGTGTCGGACAGCAGCCGCGCGCCGTTGCGCGTGAACAGCCGGTCGTCGGCCCGGGTCCACGACCACGACATGCCGGGCTCGAGCGTGCCCACCGTGCCGGAGTCGGTGGACACCACGAACCGCTCGCGCTGATAGCGCAGCTCGAGCCCGCGACGCCACTGGCCCAGCATGCGCGACCACGCCACCCCCACGCTCGCGCGGCGGCCGAGCGTGCCCGCCACGCGCTCCTGCCCCGCCGCCACGCCGAACGTGACCACGTCGGTGGCGGGATACGGCCACGGGACGTAGTAGTTGGCGGCCGCGCGCGTCTCGGGCCTGGAGGTGAGCAGATCGAGGTCGGCGCGGTGGCCGCGCGCGTTCACGCGCCGGATCTCCAGCTGCCCGCGCGCGCGTGCGCCGGTGTCGGTGCCGTAGCCGAGGCCCGCGCGGTAGTGCTGGCGCCGCGCCGCGCCCACCGTGACCTTGATCGGCACCGCGTACGCCTGCGCCTCGTCGCGCAACGGCTCGACCTCGACGTCCGAGAAGTACGGGCTCTCGCCCAACGCCGCCTGGAACGCGAGCAGCTTCGAGAGGTCGAGCGGATCGCCCTTCTTGAAGTTGGCGTAGCCCTTGAGGAACCTCGCGTTGATGATGTGCTCGTCGAACACGACGTCACCGAACGTGTAGCGGGGGCCGGTGTCGTAGCGCAGCACGATCTCCGCGGTGTAGCGCTGGATGTCGACGCGCATGGCGTTCTCCAGCCAGCGCGCGTCGATGAATCCGCCCTTGGCCGCGGCCTGCTCGATCGCGAGCTTGCCGTGCTCGTAGGAGGCGTGCAGCAGCACGTCGCCGCGGTGCAGCGGGAACGCCGATTCCGCCTTCTGGAAGGCGGGATCGGACGCGCCCGGGCCGGTGACGCTCACCACCACCGAGTCGAGCTTGATCGCCGGCCCGGGCACGACGTCGAAGTCGCTCTCCCAGCCGTCCTTCACCTGCCGCAGACCGCCGGTGATGCTGGCGCGGTAGAAGCCGTATGGCTGCAGCGCCGTGCGGATCAGTTGCGCCGTCTGCTCGTGCATGCGGCGCACTTCGGCTTCGTCCAGCTTGACGCCCTTGGCGGTGCGGTCGGGATCGACGATCGCCTCGACGTTCTCATCGGCCGGGCCGGACAAGCCGGTGACCACCACCTTGTAGTTGCGGGCCGCGTGCGCGACCCCGCCCAACGCGCACGCGGCCAGGCACACCGCCAGCGCGCGGAACGCGGGCCCCGGTCGTCTGCTCGTCCTCGCCAAGACTCCCCCCGCGCACGTCGTGACGATCGCCCTCGGCGATCGCCGGCGACGGGGCGCTCGCCGTGGAATGCCGCGCGACAGGCGCGCGATTCGCGCCCACGGCCCCGCTTGTTCTGATAGCCCTCGCCCCGCGAGGGAGCGCGCCGTCGGATTCGCCCGGCCGGGATTCGGTCCGCGCCGCGCGCGTCGTGCCGAGGCGCTGCGGGCGACCTGAACCGTGTGGCCCGATGCCGCGCGGGGAGCGGGCGCGGCGTCGGCGTCGCGGTTGACCGTGCCGGAAAACGGCCCCTACACTCGCCCCGTGCCCGTCGTCACCATCGAGGAGTCCCGCGCGGTTCCCCGGCGCAGGAGCGTGGTCGCCCGCGTTCGCGGCGTGCCGATCGGCGACGGCCATCCGGTGGTGGTGCAGTCCATGACCAACACCGACACGGCGGACGCGACCGCGACCGCGGCCCAGGTGGCCGAGCTGCACGCGGCCGGCTCCGAGCTCGTGCGCATCACCGTCAACACCGTCGAGG
The DNA here is from genome assembly GCA_035691845.1 of Candidatus Eiseniibacteriota bacterium. Lineage (GTDB taxonomy): Bacteria > Eisenbacteria > RBG-16-71-46 > RBG-16-71-46 > RBG-16-71-46 > DASSIN01. The sequence goes on from DASSIN010000268.1 coordinate 12,342, forward strand.
CCGCGCGCGCCGTGCCCGAGATCCGGCGCCGGCTCGCCGACCGCGGGCTCGACGTGCCGCTGGTGGGCGACTTCCATTACAACGGCCACAAGCTGCTGACGGAATTCCCGGCGTGCGCCGCGGCGCTGGACAAGTACCGCATCAATCCCGGCAACGTCGGGGTGGGCGAGCGCCACGACGAGAACTTCGCCGCGATGATCAAGGTCGCGGTGGAGCACGCAAAGCCGGTGCGGATCGGCGTCAACTGGGGATCGCTCGATCGCGCGCTGCTGACGGCGATGATGGACGCCAACGCGCGCCTGGCGGCGCCGCGCCCCGATCGCGACGTGGTGCTGGACGCGATGCGCGAGAGCGCGCTGCGCTCGGCGGAGCTGGCCGAGCGCTGCGGCCAACCGCACGACGCGATCGTGCTGTCGGCCAAGGTGAGCGACGTGCGCGATCTGGTGGCGGTGTACCGGGCGCTGGCCGCGGCATGCGACTACCCGCTGCACCTGGGGCTCACCGAGGCCGGGCTCGGCGTCAAGGGGATCGTGGCCAGCACCGCCGGACTCGCGATCCTGCTGGCCGAAGGCATCGGCGACACCGTGCGCGTGAGCCTGACGCCCGCGCCGGGCGGCGATCGTGCCGAAGAGGTGCGCGTGTGCCAGCAGGTGCTGCAGTCGCTGGGACTGCGCGCGTTCAGTCCGCAGGTCACATCGTGCCCCGGCTGCGGCCGCACCACGAGCACCTTCTTCCAGGAGCTGGCCGCCGACGTGACCGCGCACATCCAGCGCCGGCTGGTCGCGTGGCGCGCGCGCTATCCGGGCGTCGAGGGGCTGCGCGTGGCGGTGATGGGCTGCGTGGTCAACGGCCCCGGCGAGAGCCGCCATGCCGACATCGGCATCTCGCTGCCCGGCACCGGCGAGCAGCCGCGCGCGCCGGTCTACGTGGACGGCAGACTGCGCACCACGCTGGCGGGCGACACCATCGCCCGCGACTTCGCCGCGCTGCTCGACGCCTACGTCGAGGAGCGCTTCGGCGCCTCCGCGCCGGCCGCGACGCCCGCCGCGGACTAGCCGCGCGTCGTCGCGGCCCGCCTCCGATCAGCCGAGCGCGGCCAGGATCGCCTGCGCCAGCGCGGTGAGCGAGGGGTCGCGCGCACCCATCACCAGCACCAGGTCGCCCGGCTGTGCTTCGACCGCGATCGCGTGCGCGAGCGTCGCGCGGTCGGGCGCGTGCGCGGCGTGGCGGCCGCGCGCGACGATCTCGGCCGCCAGGTCGGACGACGACAGGTTCCGCTCCGCGGTGCCGCCGGCGTAGAAGATCTCGAGCAGCCACAGCCGGTCATCGGGCGCCAGCGCGCTCGCGAACGTCTCCACGAACTCGCGCCACAGGAACCGCGTGGGACCGAAGCCGTGCGGCTGGAACACCGCCAGCACGCGCCGCGCGCGCGCGTGCGCGGTGGCGAGCGCGGCCGCGAGCTTGGCGGGATTGTGGGCGAAGTCGTCCACCACCTCGACGCCGCGCGCGGCGCCGATCGACTGGAACCGTCGCGCCACGCCGGCGAAGCGCTCGAGCGGCGTTGCCATCGCCTGCAGCGGCACGCCGAGCGCGCGGCAGGCGGCGATCGCGGCCAGCGCGTTCTCGACGTTGTGGCGCCCCGGCACCGGCAGCGTGAAGCGGACGTCGGCGACGTCGAACGCGCTGCCCGCTGGCGCGAGCGTCACGCGCGTGCCGCGCACGTCGGCCCCCGCGCCGAACCCGTAGCGGAGCGCGCCCGCGGCGAAGCGCTCGAGTGCCGCGTCCTCGCCCACCACCAGCGTTCCGCGCACGCGGCCGCGGAACGTCTCGAACATCGCGCCCACCTCGGCCGGCTCCTTGTGGTCGCGCTGCAGGTTGAGCAGCACCCCCACCTCGGGCGAATAGCGCACCACCGAGCCGTCGCTCTCGTCGGCCTCGACCACCAGCGGACCCGCGCCCGCCCACGCGTTCCCCGGCAGGCCCGCGCGCTGCAGGCTCATGAGCTCGCCGCCCGTGATCACCGACGGATCGCGCCCCGCGCCGCGCAGGATCTCGAACGCCATCGCGACCACGGTGGACTTCCCGCTCGTCCCCGTCACCGCCATGCTCGGCCGCTCCGCCACCCAGTGCGCCAGCAGCTGCGCGCGGTGCAGGATCGGCGTGCCCGACGCCAGCGCGGCGGCCACGTCCGGCACCTGCCGCTCGACCGCGGTGGACACGACCAGCGCCGCGGCATCCGCCACCCCGCGCCCGTCCTGCGGCACGATCGCGATGCCGAGCGCCTCGAAGCGCGCGCGCTCGGCGTCGCGGCCGCCGCGATCCAACCCGCGATCGCTGCCGCTCGCGCGCCCGCCGCGCATCACCTGGTACTGCGCCAGCGCGCTCATGCCGCTGCCGGCGACGCCGGCGTAATGGAACCGACCGCCCGCGAGCGGATCGGGCACCGGGGCTTCGTCCACCACGATCACCGGATCGCCTTCCGCCACGCGCTCGAACAGCGCCAGCATGTCGGCGCGCGCGAGCCGGATGCAGCCGTGCGAATCGGGCGTGCCGAGCCGTGGCTCGTGGTTGGTGCCGTGCACGTAGATGTAGCGGTCGTGCGAATCGTGGCCCGGGCCCTGATTGACGCCCGGTTCGAGCCCGTCCAGCCACAGGATGCGGCCGAGGATCAGGTCGCGGGCGTCGGCAGCGCCCGTCCAGCGCTCGCCCGTCGGCTGGCGGCTGTCGAAGATCGTCGAGGGGTCGGCGCCGGCCCCGATGCGCGCGTCGATCCGGTGCCAGCCGGGCGGCGTGCGCCCGGAGTCCTGCTCGCCGCCGACCCCCGCGCGCGCGGTGGACACCGGCCAGCTCCCGAGCTCGCGGCCGGCCTCGAGCAGCGTCGCGCGCTGGGTGGCGACGTCCACGACCAGCACCCGCGCGGGCAGCGATCGAAACGGCGCGTGCGGTCGCGCCAGCGCGTCGCGCGCCAGGTCCAGGGCCGAGCGGTCGGGCACGCCGCGCACTGTGCCACAGCGCCGCCGCGCGCGGAATCGGGCGGGCGGGCGGCGAGCGCGCGGGCGCTAGCGGTGGTGGGCGTGCGCGGGCGCGGGCGCGCGGTCCAGCAGCTCGCGCAACGTCAGCAGCAGCGCATCCGGGGTGAACGGCTTCTGCAGGAACGCGTGTCCCGGCGCGAGCGGACCGTGGCGGAGCACGCGCTCGTCCGTGTAGCCGGACAGGTACATCACCCGCATGTCGGGCCGCGTCTCGCCGATCAGCTGCGCGGCGTCGATGCCGCTGATCCCGGGCATCACGACGTCGGTCACCAGCGCGTCGATCGGGCCCGCATGGCGGCGCGCGGCCAGCACCGCCTCCTCGCCGCGCGAGGTCTCGATCACGTGGTAGCCGCCCTTGCGCAGGATGTCGTTGACGAGGCTCCGCACCAGCGGCTCGTCCTCGACCAGCAGCACGGTCTCGCTGCCCCGGGTCGGGGCCGGGACCGCCGGCTCCGCCTCGGGGGTGACCGGCTCGTCCACGCGCGGCAGCAGGATGCGGAACGCGCTGCCGAGCCCGGGCGCGCTCTCGGCGTAGATGCTGCCTCCCGACTGCCGCACGATGCCGTAGGCGGTGGAGAGCCCGAGCCCCGTGCCCTTGCCGGGCTCCTTGGTGGTGAAGAACGGCTCGAACAGCCGGCCCAGCGTGGCCGCGTCCATGCCGTGGCCGGTGTCCCGCACCTCGATCCGCACGTAGCGGCCGGGCGACACGCCGCGCGCCAGCGCGCGCGCCTCGTCCAGCTCCACGTTGCGCGTGCTCACCGTCAGCGTGCCGCGCTCGCCCATCGCGTCGCGCGCGTTGATGGCGAGGTTCATGATCACCTGCTCGATCTGACCCGGATCCACGCGCACGTGTCCGAGCCCGGGCTGCAGCCGCAGCTCGAGCGCGACGTTCTCGCCCACCACGTGCTGCAGCATGCTGCTCAGGCCGTCCAGATCCGCGTTCAGGTCCACGACGCGCGCGCTCAGCAGCTGCTTGCGGCTGAACGCCAGCAGCTGCTGGGTGAGCGACGCCGCGCGCGTGGCGGCGCGCTTGATCTCGTCCACTTCCTGCAGCAGCGGCGGGTTCTCGCTGAGCTGGTCGAGCAGCAGGTTGCCGTAACCGAGGATCACGGTGAGCAGGTTGTTGAAATCGTGCGCGACGCCTCCCGCCAGGCGGCCCACCGCCTCCATCTTCTGCGACTGCACGAGCTGCTGGTGCAGCCGCACGCGCTCGGTGATGTCGCGCGCCGCGGTCACGAGCCGCGGCCGGCCATCCTCGCCGAAGAATCCCGAGCCCGAGCCCTCGAACGTGCGCCACGAACCGTCGCGATGCCGCAGCCGCACCTGGTCCACGTTCACGCGCCGTCCGCCGCGCAGCGCCTCGCCCATCATCTCGGACACGCGCGGCGCGTCCTCGGGATGCACGATCTCCAGGATCGGGCGCCCGAGCAGCTCGCCCTCGGCGTAGCCGAGCGCGCGCGTCACCGACGGGCTCTGGAACGCCACGTGGCCCTGGTCGTCGATCAGCGCGATCAGGTCGGCCGCGTTCTCCACCAGCAACCGGTACTGCTCCTCGCGCATCCGCAGTGTGGTCTCGGCGCGCTCGCGCTGGCGGCGCTGTTCGGCGTCGCGCAGCTCGCGCTCGATCGCGGGCACGAGCCGCGCGGGATGATCCTTCGATACCCAGTCGTTGGCGCCGGCCTTCATGCATGCGACCGCGGTCTCCTCGCCGATGTGGCCGGACACCACGATGAACGGCACGTCCTGGCCGGACTCGCGCACGATGTGGAGCGCCTCGGGGGCGTCGAACGACGGCATGGAGTGATCGGAGATGATGATGTCCCATGGCGCGGCGGCCAGCGCGTGCCGCAGCGAATCGCCGTCGTCCACCACCTCGTACACCGGCTCGAAGCCACCCTGATTCAGCGCGCGCACGATGAACGTGACGTCGCTGGGGTTGTCCTCGACGAACAGCACGCGCAGCTTCCGACTCACGCGTTCCTCCGGTGATGGGCTGGGAGATGGGCCGGGCCGCCGCCGACCGGGCCCAAGCCGCATCGAGCGTAGCACGCGGCGCCGGAGCCTCCGCCTGGCGGGTGCGTTCGCCCGGCGCGGGCCTTCGGACGCGAACCGAGCTCGGATGCCAACCGGCCCGGAGTTCACCCGCGCGATGTCAGCGGGATGTGCGCTGGCCGGCGGCGACCGCCAGCGCGAGCCAGCCGGCGATCAACGCCAGGCCGCCGAACGGCGTGACGATCCCGGCGGCGCGCGGCGCACCCAGCGCCAGCGCGTACAGGCTTCCGCTGAACAGCGCGATGCCGGCGATCAACAGCCCCGCGCTCCAGGCCGCCCAGCGCGACGGCCGCCGCTCGGCCACGAGCCCGACCGCGGCCAGCGCGAGCGCGTGCACGAGCTGATAGCGCACGGCCGTCTCCCAGATCTCGAACCGGCCGCCCAGCGCCGCCCGCAGCGCGTGCAGGCCGAGCGCGCCGGTCACCACCGCCGCGGCGCCGAGCACGGCGGCCACGGACACGATCCGCATGCGGTCACACTAGCAAAATGCGAACGCGGCGGAGATCCTCCCCGCCGCGCGCGAGCCGCGCCCCCAGCGCATCGACTTCACGGGCGTGCGCCGGCCTCCTCACCCCCGCCCTGGCCCGACAGATGCTCGCCCGGTCCGCGCTCCGCGCGGCTGGACGCGCTGTCATCCGCCGAACGCTCCTCCGCCTCCTCGCTGTTCGCCGGCCGCCCACGCCCCCCGCGCGAGCTGAGGCCACCTTCGCGACCGATGCGCGACATGTGCGCCCGATCGCGGCTCACCGCCTCGCCACCCTTGCGTCCCGCCTGTCGCGCCTCGTCCGCGGTGAACTCGTGGGCCGTGCCCTTGTCGTGTGCGGCCTTTCCCCCCTTGCGGGCGATCTCGCGCTGCTTCTCGCGGTCCATCGCGGCGAAACCGCGCCGTTCGTTCCCTGGCATGGCGATAGCTCCTGTGAAGGGCCGTGATCGTCAGAACCGCGTGCCGCCGTGCGCCCCGGGAACACCGGTCCATCGCTTCGTGGTCAGGGTCCCGCTGCCGAAGGTGAGCGCGCAGCCGGGGCGGCCCTGTCGTGCGTCCTCCTTTCGTGCAGGCGCCGTTGCGGGCGTCCGCGACTCGGTCACGCGCTCCCGACGACGTGGCGCCTGGACCTGCGCGCCGGGGACGCGGGATGTTCGTCCTCGTAATGGCTCCAGAACTCGAACACGCGATCCTCGGGAACGCCGACCGGGCGCCCCGACGACCATGCCGCCCCGCGCCGCCGCTCCCACTCGGCGCGCACCAGCGCCGACGCCAGCAATGCCGCACCCGAAGCTCCGGCCGCGGTGCGCACCGCGGAGCGGCGGCTCGCGCCCCACGCCAGCAACGCCGCGCCCAGGAGCCCCGCGATCAGCGTCACGGGCAGCTCGAATGCGCTCGGTGAATCGTGCGATGTCGTCACGTGTGATCGGGCCATGCGTTCGTCCCATTCCCGCCGCGCGGGCGTCGTCCCCGCAACTTCGCTCGGAGCGCGGAGCGGCGCCGGCGTTCAAGCGTCGCGTGCGGCGTTCACTCGTATGATGTGCGGCCCGGAGCGGGGTTCCGCCGGAAAGACCGGATCGTGGCGGACACCCCACGCGTCCATCACGCGGCGCGGACGGGACGCGGCCGGCGACCGGTGATGCCGCGACCCGTGCGGGAAGGCGCGGCAATGTGGAAGGCGACGTCGCGCCATGGGGATCGCGACGGTCACAGCTCTTGATCAAGACCCGCCTGCGTCCATAGCGCGACCTGCTCGCCTGTCATGTTGCCATCCGGTTCCAGGCGCGCGTCGCGGTAGCCCCATTTCGTGAGGTCGGTCAGGTACTGGAGTCGCGACAGCACGGTTCCGTAACACAGCCGGTCGCCCGGGGATGGCGTGGCCCTGGCCGCGTCCCACAGCTTCTCCATCACGCGCTCGGGCACGCGGTCGCGCTGGTCGGGGTACACGAACCCGAACAGCAGCAGGTGCACGAGCAGCACGGCGGGGTGGCGCGCGAACCGCGTCAACAGCCGATCCCAGTCCAGCTGCTGCGCGCGCGCGCGCAGCAGGTGCACGACGTCGGCGCCGTCGAAGCGCTCGCGCTCCATGATGTAGCTCTTGGACCAGATCATCTCCTCGGCCGGCACGAGCTCCACCGGCACGCCCAGCGTCTCGTCCGGCACGGCGTGCTGGAACCACAGGTCGTCCACGGGGGCGGCGCCGTTGCCGGAGCCGAAGATCACGTCCACGTACCACGGGCTCCGGTGCGCCTTGCCGAGCCAGTGCTCGAACGTCAGCTCCGTCTGGAGTCCCATCCGCTCGAGCGCGGCCAGCGCCCGCACCACGTCGTTGCGCCGCACGAACACGTCGAAGTCACGCGTGTGCCGCGTCACGCCGGTGTAACGTTGGAACGCGTAGGCGCCGCCGACGAGGAACGGCACGCCGGAGCTGCCGAGGGCGTCGAGCGAGTCGAGGAACAGCGACGCGGCTTCGGGATCCAGGGACGCTCGCATGGGTGCGGGCATCGGAACCTCCGGTGCGGGCCCAGTGTGTCATTCAGATGCCCGTGGCCTAGCGGAGGACCCATCGTGACCGATCGTCCCGTGAGGCTCGCCGCCCTGGCGGACCTGCATTGCGACCGGAATTGCCAGGGCTCACTGCATGCGCTGTTCGAGTCGCTCGCCGAGCGCGCCGACGTCGTGCTGCTGTGCGGGGACCTCACGCATCATGGCACCGTTGACGAGGCCGGCATGCTGGTGCGCGAGCTGGCGCCCGTGCGCGTGCCGGTGCTGGCGGTGCTCGGCAACCACGACCACCAGAGCGGCGTCGCCGGCGAGGTGACGCGCGTGCTCGCCGACGGCGGCGTGCGCATGCTGGACGGCGACACCTACGAGCTGCAGGGCATCGGCTTCGCCGGCGTCAAGGGCTTCTGCGGCGGGTTCGGCACGCGGATGCTGGAGCCGTGGGGCGAGGCGATCATCAAGCGGTTCGTGCGCGAGGCGGTGGAGGAGACGCTCAAGCTGGAATCGGCGCTGTCCAGGATCGCGAGCGAGGTGCGCGTGGTGCTCACGCACTACGCGCCGATCGAGGCCACGGTGGTGGGCGAGCCGCTCGAGCTGTACGCCTACCTCGGCACCAGCCGGCTCGAGGAGCCGCTCAACCGCTATCGCGTGGCGGCGTGCTTCCACGGCCACGCCCATCACGGCACCGCCGAGGGCCGCACCAGCGCCGGCGTGCCGGTGTACAACGTGTCCATGACGCTGCTGCACGCGCAGCATCCCGATCGCGCCCCGGTGCGGTTCGTGGAGATCGAGGCGGCGGCCCCCGCCCCGGCCCCGGCCCACGGCGCGCCGCGCGACCTGGGCCCGGTCACGCGGCTGCCGGCAGCGCCGCAGGACGCCGACGGACGTGCGGCCGCCCAGCCCGTCCACGAGCCGCCGGCGCCCGAGCGCGCCCCGTCGGAGCGGGCGATGGGCCCCGCTTCCGGGCCGGGCGCGCCTTCGAGCCCCTGACGCCAGTGGGTGCCGCGTCGGCCGCGCGCGCTCGGGATCGCGGCCGCCGGGTGCAGCCGCCGCCGCCAGCCCCTAAGCTCTGCGGATGAGCCTGCCCCCCGATTCCCCGCTTCCGCCCGCGCCCCCTCCGCCCCTGCCGGTCCGCCACGCCCCGCGCCGCGTCCGCGCGCTCGAGATCGCGCTCGGCGTGGCGCTCGTGCTGCTGCTCCTGGGCCTCGTCGCCTACGCCCGGTTCACGACCGCGCTCGACGCGCTGCGTTCCGGCCGCACGGCGAGCCCCGGCTGGAGCTTCCCGTCGCGGGTCTACTCGGACGGCGTGCCGTTCGTCCCCGGCGCGCCGCTGCCGCCCTCCTATCTCGAAGCCGAGCTGACGGCGCGCGGCTACGCGCGGGTGCCGGGCCGGCCGGTCGTGCCCGGCACCTGGAGCAGCGGCTGGATGGCGACGCGCGGGTTCGGGGTGATCGGCGCCCCGGGCGGCGGCACGGGCTACGAGATCGTGCTGCGAGGGTTCGATCAGGCGGTCGATCCGGCCGGCTTCGGCGGGCCCGAGCGCATCCGGCTCGCGATCTCGGGCGGGCGCCTGACCGCGCTGCAGCGGCTGGGAGGGCTCCCGGGCCGCCGGGCGCCCGATCCCGCGCACCCGCCGCGGCTCGAGCCGGTGCCGATCGCCACGCTGCTCGACGCCGGGCACGTGCGCCGCACGTGGGTGCCGCTGTCACGCATTCCGCGCGCGCTGCAGGACGCGGTGGTGGCGTCCGAGGACCGGCGCTTCTACCGGCACATCGGGCTCGATCTCAAGGGCAACTTCCGCGCGCTGCTCACCAACGCGCGCGCCGGCGGCGTGCGGCAGGGCGGCAGCACCATCACCCAGCAGCTCGCGCGCGCGTTGTTCCTGACGCGCGCGCGCACCTGGAACCGCAAACTGACGGAGATGGCGCTGGCGGTCGGCCTGGAGATGGCGCTCACCAAGCCCCAGATCCTCGAGATGTACCTCAACTCCGCATACTTCGGGCAGGGCGCGGGCGGCGGCATCGCCGGCGTGGAGGAGGCGGCGCGCTGGTACTTCGACATGCCGGTCGAGTCGCTGAAGGTGGTCGAGGCCGCGACGCTGGTCGGCATGATCCCCGCCCCCAACGTGTACTCGCCGTTCCGCAGTCCGCGCCTGGCGCGGGCGCGCCGCAACGCGGTGCTCGACGACATGGTGGCGACCGGCCGGCTGTCGGCGGCGGCCGCGGCCCGCGCCAAGGCGTGGCCGCTGGACGCGCGCCACGGCGAGCCTCCGACCGACCGCGATCCGTCATACGTCGCCTACGTGCACGACGTGCTTTCGCGCCAGCTGCCGCCGGGCGCGGCCGAGCGGCGCGGGTTCGCGGTGTTCACGCGGCTCGACCTGGCGTGGCAGCAGCAGGCCGAGGAGGAGCTGGCGCGCGGCGTGGGCGATCAGGAGCGCTGGCGCGGGCGCTCGCCGCAACCGCTGCAGGGCGCATTCGTGGTGCTCGACCCCGCCAGCGCCGCGGTGCGGGTGCTGGTGGGCGGGCGCGCGCCGCGCGCCGGCGACTTCAACCGCGCGTTCCAGGCGCACCGGCAGACCGGCTCGGCCATCAAGCCGGTGGTCTACGCCGCGGCGCTCGATCCCGCGCGCGGCGGCGCGCGCTGGACGCCGGCGACCACGGTGCCCGACCTGCGGCGCACGTTCGCGACGCAGGACAGCGTGTGGAGCCCGCGCAACGACGAGGGCGACTACCACCCGCAGGTGACGCTCGCCAAGGCGCTGGCCAAGTCGCTGAACGTGGCGACATCGAACGTGGTCGAGCAGATCGGCGCCGCCACCGTGGCGCGCTACGCGCAGGCGTTCGGGCTCGGAACGATGAAGCCGGTGCCGAGCATCGGGCTGGGGCCCAACGAGGTGACGCTGCTCGCGCTGGCGAACGCCTATGCCGTGTTCCCGGCCGGCGGCGTGCGGCGCGAGCCGACGCCGCTGCGCGCCGTGGTGGACGCCACCGGGCGCTCGCTGCGCGTGCCGCTGCACGTCGCGCGCGTGCTGCCCGCCGCGACGGCCGCGCTGATGACCGGGCTGCTCGAGGACGTCGTGATCTACGGCGTGGCCTACCCGCTGCGCGCGCAGTACGGGTTCACGCGGCCCTCGGGCGGCAAGACCGGCACCACCAACGACTACAACGACGCCTGGTACGTGGGCTTCACGCCCGGCGTGGTGGCGGGGGTGTGGGTGGGCTACGACGTGCCGGAGAGCCTGCGGCGGCCGGCGGCGCAATCGGCGCTGCCGGTATGGGCCGGGATCATGAACCGCCTGCTGGACGGCTTCCCCGCCGATCCGTTTCCGAGCGACGCGGGGCTCGAGCTGGCGTGGATCGATCCATGGTCGGGAAAGCTGGCGGGCGCCGGCTGTCCCACGATGCGGGTGCCGTTCCTGCCCGGCACCACGCCCACCGAGGTGTGCACGAACGCGCCCGCGTGGGAGTTCCCGAAGGTGGACACGACCGGCGCCGCGCCCGGCGCGACGCCGGCCGAGTCGAGCGGCGTGCAGGCGCGGGTCACGAGCCCGCGATGAACGGCGCTGCCGTGCGGCTGTTCGTGCCGCTGCTCGCGGGACACGACGCCGCTCGGCGCTGGTGCTGGCGAGAGGTCCGCGTTCGGGCCGCGCGGTAGCGCGAGCGGCCGCGCCTCGGCGGCGCCAAGCAACGAAGCCCCGCGAGCGGACCTCGCGGGGCTTCTGCTGCGCTCTCGCCGCCAGCGGCGAGGGAAGCTGGCTCCTCGGGTAGGATTCGAACCTACAACCCTCCGGTTAACAGCCGGATGCTCTGCCGTTGAGCTACCGAGGAACGACATCGGGGCACCGGCACCCAGGCCGGGCAAGCGGAAGATGTTAGCCAGTCGGCGCGCGCACGGTCAACCCGCGGGCTTTTCCGCCACCGGCGCGCCGGCTTCAACCCGCGTGCGCGCGGCGGCGCGCGAGCTCGATCTCGCGCGGGCGCTGGGCGTACCAGGCGTCGGTGCCCATCGGGGACTCGAGGTGCGCGGCCACCACGCCCGGCAGGTAGCGCGGCATGGCGGTGCCCTCGAACCCCCATTCGCGTTCGGCGCGAGCGGGATCGAGCACCGAGCACCACCGGCTCGCGTACGGCCACGCCGCGGGATCGAGCCCCTCGGGGGGGCGATCGAGCGACAGCTCGAAAAACACCGGCCGCACCCGCATCGCCGCCGCCACCGCATCCAGGAACACGCGCAGCGTCACCGTGTCGGGCTGGGCCAGGTGATAGACCTCGCCCACCGGCTCGCCATTCCGCCAGCGCGCGGCCAGCGTCGCCACCGCGCGGCCCACGTCACCCGCCCACACGAACCGCAGCGGGCGCGTGCCGCCGTCCGGCAGCGGCACGGGCGCGCCGTCGCGCAGGCGGTCGATCCACGCCTGCAGCCGCCGCGAGCGGTCGCCCGCGCCCTGCACGATCGGCAGCCGCAGGATCACGAACTCGGTGCCGGCGCGCGCCGCGTGCGCGCGCAGCGCCGCCTCCGCGCGGCGCTTGCCGATGCCGTACGCCCACTGGCGGTGGTCCGGAGTGTCCGGGGCGGGCTCCTCCAGCGCCGGGCCTTCGCCATCCGCCTCGCGATAGGGTGGCGTCGCGCCCCTGGCGACCAGGCACACCTGGCCGGACGAGATCAGGATCACGCGGCCCAGCCGCCCGACGTGCGCGCCGTGCAGCGCGAACACGTCATCCTGGTCCCACGCCAGCAGGTCCACGGTGAGATCGAATCGTTCGCCGGCGAGCGCGCGCGCGAGCGCATCCGGATCGCCGCGGTCGGCGGTCACCTGCCGCACGCCGGGCGTCGGCTCCGCTTCGTGGCGCGCGAGCACGGTGACGTCGTGACCGGCGGCGAGCAGCGCCTGGGCCACGTGGCTGCCGATGCAGCCCGTGCCGCCGCAGATCAGCACCCGCATCCAGGCGCTACCGCTTGAGGTGCTGTTCCAGGAACGCCAGCGTGCGCGCCCATGCCTGCCGCGCCTGATCGGGGCGGTACGAGGGCCGCGTGTCGTTCATGAACGCGTGGCCGGCGCCCGTGTACACGTATACCGCCGACGGCGCCCCGACGCGCGACAGCCCCTCGCGCAGCGCGTTCACCCGCGGCGGCGGGATGCCTTCGTCGTCGGCGCCGAAGTGCGCCTGCAACGGGACGCGCCGGCGCGCGAGATCGGTGCCGTCCAGATCCGGCGGGCCGTAGAAGATCACCGCCGCCGCCAGGGTCGAGTCGCGCAGCGCCCAGCGCTCGGCCAGGCCGCCGCCCATGCAGAACCCGAGCGTGGCGATGCGCTGCTTCGCCACGCGCGGCTCGGCGCGCATGTGGCGCGCCGCCAGCGCCAGCGTGACGACCGCCGAGTCCGTGTCCACGCCGCGCGACAGCTCGTGCGCGCGCTCGGCGTCGTCCGCCACGCGGCCGCGATAGAGATCGGGCACGATCGCGGCATAGCCCTGGTCGGCGAGCCGGCGCGCCACGCTGCGGATCTGCGCGTTCAGCCCCCACCACTCGTGCGCCACCACCACCGCGGGCACCGGCTTCTTGCCGGCCGGCCACACCACGAACGCCGGCGTGCCGTCGGCGAGCACGACGCGCGCGGTGTCGGGCAGCAGCGAGCGCGCGGGCGCGGCCACCGCGGGCGCCACGGCGAGCGCGGCCAGCAGCGCCAGCGTCGCGGGCGGGGTGATGCCCCGGCGGATCGGCGGGTGTGGGGTCACCGGCGGAGTGTAGCGTGCCGGCGACGGTCGCGGCCAGCGTCCGGTCAACCGGTGCGCCGGTCGGGGGCGATCGCCGGATAGTGCGTGATCCGGCACGTCGGGCACACGCCGTGGGTGACGTCCACCGCGCGGGCGTGCAGGTAGTCCTCGAGCTCGATCCACTCGCCCGCGGCGTCGCGCACCTTCTTGCAGAACGCGCAGATCGGCAGCAGCTCCTGCTCCAGCCTCACCACCTGCTCGCGCGTCGTCTGCAGGTCCTCGTTGGCGCGCTTCAGGTCGTCCACGGTGTGGCGCAGCTCCTGGGTGAGCAGCACGATGCGCAGCCCCGCGCGCACGCGCGCCATCAGCTCGCCCTGATCGCACGGCTTGACCAGGTAGTCGTCGGCGCCGGTGTCGAGCGCCAGCAGCCGGTTGCTGATCTCGCCCTTGGCGGTGAGCAGGATGAAATACGGCGCCGAATCCCCGAGCCCGGTCTTCACCGACTGGCACAGCTCGAGCCCGTCCACCTCCGGCATCATCCAGTCGGAGATCACGAGGTCGGGCTCGAACGACACGATCGCCTTCATGCCTTCGCGCCCGTCGTTGGCCGCGTACACCTGGTAACCCTCGGCCGCCAGTCGCTTGTGCAGCACGCGCTGGAAGAACGTGTCGTCCTCGACCACCAGCACGCGGGTCTCGGCCGCCGTCTTCACGCGGCCTCCTTCAGGTGCTCGTGCACCTGGCGCACGAACGCATCGTGGTCGAGGATCGGCTTCGAGACGTAGCCGTCCGCCCCGCTCTCGGCCAGCAACTGCTCGGCGTCGCCGCGCATCGCGTGCGCGGTCGCGAGCAGCACCGGAATCGCGGCGGTGGCCGGATCCGCCTTGAGCATGCGCGTGAGGTCCACGCCCGACAGCGAGCGACCCTCCCAGCGCGAGTTCCCGAGCGAGACGTCCATCACCACCAGCCGCACCGCGCCCGCGCGCGCCAGGTTCAGCACCTCGGCCACCGACTCGGTCACCGTCACCCGCGCGCCGCAGCGCTTCTCCAGCAGCTTGCGAAACAGCGTGGCGTTGTGGGCGTCGTCCTCGACCACCAGGATCGGGATCACGCGGCGCGCTCCTCGGGACCCGCTCCGGGGTCGGCGGCCTCGGCCTCCGCGCTCACCTGCAGGTGCCAGTCGATGATGTGCGGCAGCAGCTGGGGGTTGTCGTGCACGGAGCTCTTGGGCAGCACGTCCAGCACCATGCCCTCCTCCAGCAGCCGCTTCTCCTCGGCGTTGCGCGGCTCGGGGAAGTTGGTGAGCACCAGCACGCGCAGCTCGGGCGCGATGCCGGACAGGGTCATCTCGCGCAGCACGTCGTAGCCGCTCACCCCCGGCATCATCAGGTCGAGCAGCAGCAGGTCGAAGCCGCGCGGCTGGGTGCGCAGGATGTGCAGGCACTCCTCGCCGTTGCTGGCGCTCTCGATGTGGAACCGGTCCTCGGTCAGCACCTTGCGGATGTAGGCGCCCACCGAGGGATCGTCGTCGGCCATCAGCACGCGCACCAGCCGGTCGTTCACCGATGCGGTCATGTCCTGGATCTTCTCCACCAGCATGGTGCCGTCGATCGGCTTGACCAGGTGCTCGGGCCGGCGCGAGAACGCCGTGGCGCGCAGCTTCTGCTTCAGCTCGTGATCGAAGCCGGTGACGAAGATCAACGGGATGTGGCGGGTCTTGGCGTCGCTGGTCATGCGCTGCGCCAGGTCCCAGCCCGAGCGCAGCCCGGCGCTCTCGGCGCACGTCAGCGCGTAGTCGAGCACCACCACCGCCGGTCGCATCCGGCGCACCAGCACCCAGCCCTGCTCGGCGTTGCGCGCCTCGACCGTGCGGTAGCCGCTCTGATGCAGCACCGCGCACAGCCAGCGGCGGAACACCGCGTCGTCCTCGACCAGCAGCACCAGCGAGCCGCCGGCCGGACCGGAGATGCGGTCGCTCTGCTGCTCGTCGGACTCGACCTCGCCCTCGGCGTCGCGCCACACCGGCAGCGAGAAGTACATGCGCGTGCCCATGCCCTCGCCTTCGCTGTGCACGCCGATGATGCCGCCCTGCAGCTCGATCAGGCTGCGCGTGATCGCCAGACCGAGCCCGGTGCCGCCGTAGCGCCGCGTGGTGCTGCCGTCGGCCTGCACGAACTTCTCGAAGATCATGTTCTGGCGATCCTTCGGAATCCCGATGCCGGTGTCCTGCACCTCGAACATGAAGTGGCCGAGATCGGGATGCGGGATCGCGCGCACGGTGATGGCGCCGCGGTGCGTGAACTTGAGGCTGTTGCCCACCAGGTTGATCAGCACCTGCTTGATCTTGCCGAAGTCGCCGCGCGCGCCGAGCGAGCCTTCCGCCGGCGGCTCGAACCGCAGCGCGATCCCCTTCTGCGCCGCCTGCACGTGGGTCACCGTATAGACCTCGTCGAACAGTGCCGCCACGTCCACGCGCTCGATCTCGAGCGTCAGTTTGCCGGCCTCGATCTTGGCGATGTCGAGCACGTCGTTGATGAGCCCGAGCAGGTGGCGCGAGCACTGCAGCGCCTGCTTCAGGAACTCGCGCTCCTCGTCCGGCGAATCGCACATCCCGTCCAGCACCAGCTGCAGGAATCCGATCATGCCGTTGAGCGGCGTGCGCAGCTCGTGCGAGGTGTTGGCGAGGAACTCGCTCTTCAGCCGCGACGCCTCCTCGAGCTGCGCGTTCACCTCCTCCAGCCGCCGGTTGCCGCTCTCCAGCCCCTGCGCGAAGCTCTCGATGCGGCGCTCGGCCTCCACGCGCTCGCTGATGTCGCGCACGATCGCCGTGTACAGCAGGTCGTCACCATCGCCCGAGCTGCCGAGCGAGAACTCGACCGGACGCGACGCGCCGTCGGCGCCCAGCGCCTCGCAGCGCGTGACCGCGCCCGCGGCCGGCAGCTCCGCGTTCGGCCGCCCGCCCGGTCCCCAGTGCAGGAACCGGTGGATCGGCTCATTCGCCATGTCCTGCGCGCCGCGCCCGAACAGCGCCTGGGCCGCGCGGTTGGCGGTGCGCACGCGCCCGTCGCGGTCGAACGTCAGGATCGCGTCGAACGCCGTGTCGAAGATCGCCTGCACGCGGTCGGCGTGGCGGCGGGTGACCTCGATCTCGCGCAGGCCGGTCTGCCGGCGCCACAGCCAGAACCCGACCAGCCCAAACGTGGCCATCACCAGATCGAGCACCAGCAGCCCGACCAGCGTGCCGCGCAGGCCGGCGGTCAGGTTGACGGTGTCGGTCTGGCCCACGATCCCCCACGCCAGCTCGGGCAGGATGCGGGTGACGTCGGAGACCGAGCGACCGTCGCGGTCGGGCATGCTGATGTGCGACTGGACGCCTTCGGCTGCCATGGCGGGTCCGCGCGCCCACGTCTGGGTCTCGTCCACGCGCATCCCGGCGCGCACCACGCCGCGCGGCGGGGCGGTGATGTACTCGAGCTGGCCGCCGCGCTTGCGCACCAGGAACGCGCCCGTGCCGGGCGGCGCCCCCGGCCACGCCTTGAGCAGCGGCTCGAGCGCGCTCTCGGCGCGCACGCCCACCACCAGCACGTCGCGCGTGTCGGGCACCACGGCGGCCACCGTCACCAGCTCGCCGCCGACCGAGGCGCACAGGTCGATCCCGGGCGAGGCGACGCGCGTGCGCTCGGCCAGCGCCACGAACGCCGGCAGGTCGGCCGGGGCCAGCGTGCCCCCCAGCGGCCTGCCCTCGACCGAGACCACGTCCGCCACGTCCAGCCCGAACGTCTCGCGCAGCCGCTGCAGCTCGGCCACGAGCCGCGAGCGGCCCGCCGCGCCCCGCGCATCGTTCACCGCGCGCGACACCTCGCCCGACTCGGCGGCGAACCGCACCTCGTGCGTTAGATGCGCGACGCTGGCGCGCACCCGCTCGCGCGCCGATTCGGTGTGCGCCACCAGCTCGTCCAGGTGGCCGCGCTTCAGGTGCTGCTCGGCGTCCTGGTACAGGCCGACGTTCAGGATCAGCAGACACACGGCGGCCAGCGCCACGACCCCGGCGCCGATGCGGCGGGTGTCGCGGTGCGGGTCGGTGCCGTGCGCCAGCAGCAGCGTGGCCGCGTCGCGCACGCGGGGCGCGTCGGGCTCGTCCGCCGCGGGCGGCCCGGGATCAGGCCGCGTCCTTGTGGTCTGGTCGATGGCGTTCATGGTGGCGGGAACAGGCCCGTGGGCCGCGTTTCCGCACCTCTGTCATCGGCCGGCGGCCGGGGATGGCTTGAGCGTTTTGCCGGCTTGCTGCCCGGGCCGCCCGGAGCGGGCCGGCGGCCTCCCGCCGTGCGGCCGGGGCTAACCGCGCTTCTGCCAGTACTTGGGGCGGATGTTGCCGGCCAGGACGCGCTTGCGCAGCCGCAGGCTGTCGGGGGTGACCTCGAGCAGCTCGTCGTCGCGGATCCACTCCAGCGCCTGCTCCAGCGACAACCGGTGCACGGGCATCAGGTGGATGCTCTCCTCGGACGTGGAGGCGCGCATGTTCGTGAGCTTCTTCTCCTTCACGATGTTGACGTCGATGTCCTCTTCGCGCGCGTTCTCGCCCACGATCATGCCCTCGTACACGCGCTCCCCCGGCTCCACGAACAGCTCGCCGCGGTCCTGCAGCGCCTCCATGGCGTAGGCCGTGCACTTGCCCGGCCGGTCGGCCACCAGCGCCCCCGCCATGCGGTGCGGGATGTCGCCCTGCCACGCCTCCCAGCCGTCGAACAGGTGGTTCAGCAGCCCGGTGCCGCGCGTGTCGGTCAGGAACTGGCTGCGGAACCCGATCAGCCCGCGCGAGGGGATGCGGAACTCGAGCCGCACGCGCCCGGTGCCGTGGTTCACCATGTTCGTCATCCGCCCCCGCCGGCGGCCGATCTTCTCGGTGACGACGCCGACGTAATCCTCCGGGCAGTCGACGACCAACTGCTCCATCGGCTCCAGCACCTGGCCGGCCTCGCGCCGCGTGATCACCTCGGGCTTGCCGACCGCCAGCTCGAACCCCTCGCGGCGCATCATCTCGATCAGGATCGCCATCTGCAGCTCGCCGCGTCCCGACACCACGAACGTGTCGGGCGTGTCGCCCGGCTCGACCTTGAGGCTCACATTGGTGAGCAGCTCGCGCTCCAGCCGCTCGCGCACGTGGCGCGAGGTGACGTAGCGGCCCTCCTGTCCGGCGAACGGCGAGGTGTTCACCTGGAACACCATGCTGACCGTGGGCTCGTCCACGCTGACGGGCGGCAGCGCCAGCGGGCGCTCGGGATCGCCGATCGTCTCGCCGATGTGGATGTCGTCGAATCCGGCCAGCGCCACGATGTCGCCGGCCGCGGCCTCCGCCACCTCGACGCGCTCCAGCCCCTCGAACGCGTACAGCGTGGTCACGCGCGCCTGCGTCGCGGTCCCGTCGGCTGCGAGCCGCACCACGTCCTGGCGCGCGGACACCCGGCCGTTGACGATGCGCGCGATCGCGAGCCGCCCGACGAATTCCGAGTAGCCGAGGTTGAGCACCAGCATCTGCAGCGGCGCCTCGGGATCGAAGCTCGGCGCGGGAATCGTGGCCACGATGCCGTCGAACAGCGGTGCCAGCCGGTGGTTCTCGCCGTCGGCGGTGAGCCGGCACACTCCATCGCGCGCGATGGTGTAGAACACCGGGAACTCGAGCTGGTCCTCGCGCGCGTCGAGATCGATGAACAGGTCGTAGATCTCGTTCAGCACCTCGGCCGGCCGCGCGTCCTTGCGGTCGATCTTGTTGATCACCACGATCGGCGGCAGCCCCAGCTCGAGCGCCTTGCGCAGCACGAACCGTGTCTGCGGCAGCGGGCCCTCGCTGGCGTCCACCAGCAGCAGCACGCCGTCCACCATCTTGAGCGTGCGCTCCACCTCGCCGCCGAAGTCGGCGTGACCGGGGGTGTCGACGATGTTGATCTTGACCCCGCGCCAACGCACCGCCGTGTTCTTGGCGAGGATGGTGATGCCCTTTTCGCGCTCGAGGTCGTTCGAGTCCATCACGCGCTCGACCACCTCCTGGTTCTCGCGGAACACGCCGCTCTGCCACAGCATGGCGTCCACGAGCGTGGTCTTGCCGTGGTCCACGTGCGCGATGATGGCGATGTTGCGCACGTCGTCGCGCACGGCCGGACCGGGTGCGACCGCGGCGCGCGCGGGATCGGAATTCACTCGCTGCTCCTTCCAGACACGCGGCGGGCGGAGGGAGACCCCTCCGCCCGCGTCGCCGTGCGGCTGCCGGTGGGCCGGATCAGCCGGTCTTCACTCCGGTGCGGGTGCGCTTGCGGGTCGGGGCCGGCACCGCGCCGCCCTCTTCGCGCCGGCGTCCGCGCCGGCCCTTGTCTTCCGCCGGCGCCTCGCCCTCCTCGCCCTTCGACGCTTTGGCCTTGCGCTTGGAGCCGCCCTCGCCGCGCAGCGCGACCTCCCGGGCCTCGGCCGCGGCGATGCGATCGCGGCGCTCGCTGTCCTTCTGCTCCGCGCTCTTCACCAGCTCGAGGTACGCGGTCTCGCCGGCGTCGCCCAGCCGCGGTCCGATGCGCAGGATGCGCGTGTAGCCGCCCTGTCGCTCGGCGTACCAGGGCGCGATCGTGTCGAACAGTTTGCGGGTCACGTCGGGACGCATCACGAAGCGGTCCACGTGGCGGCGCGCGGCCAGGTCTCCGCGCTTGCCGAACGTGATCATGCGCTCGGCCAGCCGGCGCGTCTCCTTGGCCTTGGCCACCGTGGTCTCGATGCGCTCGTACTGGAACAGCGCGGTGACCAGATTGCGCAGCACGGCGCGGCGGTGCGACGCCGTGCGGCTCAGCTTGCGATGATCCTTGCGGTGTCTCATGTGCCCCTCTGCGCCCGCGGACGGGTCAGGCTTCGACGCCCGCCATGCGCGGCTCGACGTAGCGGCTGACGTCCATGCCGAACGCCAGCCCCATCTCGCCCAGGATGTCCTGGATCTCCTTCAGCGACTTGCGCCCGAAGTTGCGGTACTTGAGCATCTCCTGCTCGCTCTTCTGCACCAGGTCGCCGATCGTCTTGATCTCGGCGGCGCGCAGGCAGTTGCTGGAGCGCACCGACAGCTCCAGCTCCTCGACGCTCTTGTCGAGCAGCCGGCGCTTGGCCTCGACCTCCGGATCCGCCTCGGTCTCCTCGTCCAGCACCGGCTGGCGGTTGGGATCGATGAACAGCCGGAAGTGCTCGTCCAGGATCCACGCCGCCCACGACACCGCCTCGGACGGCGGCAGGCTGCGGTCGGTCCACACTTCGAGCGTGAGCTTGTCGTAGTCGATGCGCTGGCCGAGCCGCGTGGCCTCGACCTGGAAGTTGACGCGGGTGACGGGCGAGAACAGCGAATCCACCGGGATCACGCCGATCGGGCGATCCTGGGTGGAGTGCTGGTCGGCCGACACGTAGCCGCGGCCGCTGTTGATCTCGACCTCCATGCGCAGGTCGCCATCGCGGTTGAGCGTGGCGATGTGCAGGTCGGGGTTCAGCACCTCGACCTCGGCGTCCGCCTGCAGGTCGCCGGCGCGCACCTCGCCCTTGCCCTTCATCTCGAACACGCCGCGCTTGGGGCCGTCGCCGTGGAGCTTGAGCCGCACC
Organism: Candidatus Eiseniibacteriota bacterium; assembly: GCA_035691845.1. Taxonomy (GTDB): domain Bacteria; phylum Eisenbacteria; class RBG-16-71-46; order RBG-16-71-46; family RBG-16-71-46; genus DASSIN01. The sequence goes on from DASSIN010000268.1 coordinate 33,245, forward strand.
TGCTTCAGGTTGAGGATCAGCTCGGTGACGTCCTCGATCACGCCGGGCAGCGTCGAGAATTCGTGCAGCACGCCGTCGATGCGCACGGACGTGATCGCCGTGCCCTGCAGCGACGACAGCAGCACGCGGCGCAGCGCGTTGCCGAGCGTGGTGCCGAACCCACGCTCCAGCGGCTCGACGACGAACTTGCCGTAGCCGTCCGTGCTCGACGGGTCGGTGGCGATCTGCTTCGGCATGGTCAGACTCTTCCACTTCATCAGGCAGCCTCCCTAGGCTCTGTCGCGCGGCCGTTGACCCATCCCGGCGGGCGCTGGTGCGTCACTTCGAATAGAGCTCGACGATGAGCTGCTCGTTGATGGGCGTCGGAATCGAGGCGCGCGTCGGCACGCTCACCACGCGGCCGGCGAGCCGCTCGCCCGCGAGGTCGAGCCATTCCGGCGGCGACTGCCCCTTGCGGGACTCGAGCGAATGCTGGATCACGCCGAGCTGGCGGCTCTTGTCGCGCACCGCCACCTCGTCGCCCGGCTTCACCAGCATCGAGGGGATGTCGGCCTTGCGGCCGTTGATGGCGAAATGGCCGTGCCGCACGAGCTGGCGCGCCTGGTTGCGGTTGTGCGCGAACCCGAGCCGGTAGACGACGTTGTCGAGACGGCGCTCCAGCATCTGCAGCAGCACCTCGCCGGTGACGCCCTTGGCTTCGGACGCCTTCTCGAAGTAGTTGCGGAACTGCCGCTCCAGCACCCCGTACACGCGCCGCGCCTTCTGCTTCTCGCGCAGCTGCATGCCGTAGTTCGTCTCCTTCACCCGCCGGCTCTTGCCGTGCTCGCCCGGCGCGTAGGCGCGCCGCTCGATCGCGCACTTGTCGGTGAAACAGCGCTGGCCCTTGAGGAACAGCTTCATTCCCGCGCGCCGGCACATGCGGCACTTGGCATCGTGATAGACCGCCATCGCCGCCTCCTAGACCCGCCGCCGCTTGGGCGGGCGGCAGCCGTTGTGGGGAATGGGCGTGACGTCCTTGATGGCCGAGATCTCGAGGCCGGCCGCCTGCAGCGAGCGGATGGCGGCCTCGCGCCCGGCGCCCGGGCCCTTGACCCACACCTCGACCCGCTTCATGCCGAGCTGCTGGGCCTCGCGCCCGCACGCCTCGGCCGCCACCTGCGCGGCGAACGGCGTGCTCTTGCGCGAGCCCTTGAAGCCGACCTTGCCGGCGCTCGCCCAGCTGATCACGGCTCCGTCGGAGTCCGTGATGCTGATGATGGTGTTGTTGAAGCTGGCCTGGACGTGCGCCACGCCGTTGACGCTCACCTTGCGATCACGCCGCTTCGTTTTCTTGACTTCAGCCACGCATGTCCTCCAGAGGCGATCGGGGCTCGCCCGATCGCGGGTGTCACGCCTTCTTGGCGGCCGGCGCCGGCTTGGGCGCCGTTGGCTTCTTCATCGCGCCCGCCGTCTTCTTCGGGCCCTTGCGCGTACGCGCGTTGGTCTTCGTGCGCTGGCCGCGCACCGGCAGGCCGCGCCGGTGGCGCAGTCCGCGATAGGCGCCGATGTCCATCAGGCGCTTCACGTTCATCGCCATCTCGCTGCGCAGCGCGCCTTCCACCTTGTGCTCGCGCTCGATGATGTTGCGCAGGCGCCCGGCGTCCTCGTCGGACAGCGCCTTGACGCGCAGCGTCGGCTGCACGCCGGCGCTCTTCAGGATGCGCTGCGCCGTGCTGCGTCCGATGCCGTAGATGTAGGTGAGCGCGATCTCGATCGGCTTGTCGTTCGGCAGATCGACTCCGGCGATGCGTGCCACGCGAATCCTCCTCGGTCCCGTGATGGGCCGGCCGGGGTCCGCCGCGCGCGTACGCGCGCCGGACGCCGGAACCCGGCGGCGGGGCTACTTCTGACGCTGCTTGTGCCGCGGATTGCGCTTGCAGATCACGCGGATGACACCGTTGCGGCGCACCACCTTGCAGTGCTCGCAGATCTTCTTCACCGACGTACGCACCTTCATCTGCAACTCCTGTGTGGGGCGCCTCCGCCTGGCGGGCGAGGCCGCCCGCAACGCGCGGAAACGGCACATCATGCCCAAAACAGGCCCCGCAGGGCAAGTCGGTCCCCGGGGCGCGAACCCCGTCGACCTCCGGCGGGCCGCCCGGACGCCTACTTGTAGCGGTACACGATACGGCCCCGGGTGAGGTCGTACGGGCTCAGCTCGATGGTCACCTTGTCGCCGGGGAGGATGCGGATGAAATGCATCCGCATCTTGCCCGAGATGTGGGCCAGCACTTTGTGGCCGTTCTCGAGCTCGACGCGGAACATCGCGTTCGGCAGCGGCTCGATCACCGTGCCCTCGACCTGGATGCCTTCTTCCTTCGCCATGAACCCCCGATTTCCGCGCCGCGCGGCCGGCCGGGCCGCGGCGGCGTCACCTCGTCATCCCGCGACCGACAGCACCTCGGGACCGTCCGCTCCGACGGCGACCGTGTGCTCGAAATGCGCAGACAGGCTGCCGTCGCTCGTCACCACCGTCCAGCCGTCGGGACGGGTCACGACGTCCGCCCCGCCGGCGTTCACCATCGGCTCGATCGCCAGCACCTGGCCCGCCATCAGCCGCGGACCGCGATCGGCCGGCCCGAAGTTCGGCACCTGCGGCTCCTCGTGCATGGCGCGGCCGATGCCGTGCCCGACCAGCGAGCGCACCACGTTGAAGCCGTGCGACTCGGCGCAGCGCTGGATCGCGTTCGAGATGTCGCCGACGCGCCGGCCGGCCCGTGCCTGCTGGACGCCCGCCATCAGCGCTTCGCGCGTGGCCTCGAGCAGCGCCTTCGCCTGCGGGCTCACCTCGCCCACCGCGAACGTGCGCGCCGCGTCGCCGTAGTAGCCGTTCATCTCGACGCCGACGTCGATGCCGATCACGTCGCCCGCCTTCAGCGCGCGCGGGCCCGGGATCGCGTGCACCACCTCGTCGTTGATGGACGGGCAGATGCTGGCGGGAAAGCCGCGGTAGCCCTTGAACGCCGGCCGCCCGCCCTGGGCGCGAATGAACTCCTCCGCGATGCGGTCGAGCTCCGCCGTGGTGACGCCCGGCCTGACGTGCGTGCCGAGCACGTCGAGCGTGCGGGCCACGAGCCGGGCCGCCTCGCGGATCTGCTCGATCTCCTTGGCGTCGCGCAGGTAGACCATTCATGCCTTCCCGCACACGACGCTGCGCATCGCGCCGTAGATCGCGTCCAGCGGGCCCACGCCGTTCACCTCGCGCAGCCGGCCGTCGCGCCGGTAGAAGTCGCACAGCGGGGCGGTCTGCTCGTGGTAGACCTCGAGCCGCCGGCGCACCGTGGACGCGTCGTCGTCGGCGCGCGCCCGCAGCGGCACGTCGCGGTGATCGTCGCAATGCTCGCCGTCGAGCGGCGGCGCCTCGGGGCCGTATGCGCGCTTGCACACCGGGCACTCGAGCCGCCCCGCCAGCCGCCGCAGCAGCTCGTCCTCGGGCGCGACCAGGCTCACCACGGCGTCGAGCCGCTGCTGCCGGTCGTGCAGCATCGCGTCCAGCGCCTCGGCCTGCGCCACCGTGCGCGGGAAGCCGTCGAGCACGAACCCGCGGCCGGCGTCGGCCTCGGCGCTGCGCTCGCACACCAGCCCGATCATCACGTCGTCCGGCACCAGCAGTCCGGCGTCCATGCGGCGCACGGCCTCGCGGCCGAGCGGCGTGCCGCGGCGCGCCGCCTCGCGCAGGATCTCGCCCGTCGAGATGAGCGCCCAGCCGCAGTCCGCGGCCAGCCGCCGGCCCTGCGTGCCCTTGCCCACCCCGGGCGGTCCGAGCAGCACCACGCGCACGTCACATCCTCTGACGGCCGCGAATCCGGCCGCCCTTGACGAACCCCTCGTAGTGGCGCAGCAGCAGGTGGGATTCGATCTGCTGCAGCGTGTCGAGCGCGACGCCCACCACGATCAGCACGCTGGTGCCGCCGAATCCGAGGAACGGCACCTTGGAGGCGCCGATCACGAGATCGGGCAGCACCGCGATCAGCGCGAGGAAGATCGCGCCCGGCAGCGTGATGCGCGACAGCACGCGGTCGATGTACTCGGCGGTCTTGCGACCCGGCCGGATGCCCGGGATGAAGCCGCCGTACTTGCGCATGTTCTCCGCGAGGTCGTTGGGGTTCAGCACCACCGCCGTGTAGAAGTAGGTGAAGAAGATGATGATCAGGCCGTAGATGATGTTGTAGGCCACGCCCAGCGGGTTGAACACCTGCCCGAGCGCCGCCAGCGGGCTGTCGGACTTGACGAACCCCGCCACCGTCGCCGGCAGGATCATCACGCTGGACGCGAAGATGATCGGGATCACGCCCGCGCTGTTGACGCGCAGCGGAATGTGGGTGTTGGCGCCGCCGTACATGCGCTTGCCGACGATACGCTTGGCGTACTGCACCGGGATCTTGCGGGTCGCCTGCGTCATCAGGATCACCGCCGCGATCACGCCCACCATCAGCGCCGCCACCAGGATCACCATGAACGGCGACAGCGCGCCGCCGCGCAGGCTCTCCACCACCTTCATGAACGTGTTCGGGATGCGGCCGATGATGTTGACGAAGATGATCAGCGAGATGCCGTTGCCGATGCCGTGCTCGGTGATCTTCTCGCCCAGCCACATCACCAGGATCGTGCCCGTGGTCTGGGTGATGATCGTGGACAGCGTGAACACCACGCCGGGATTGGGAACGATCGACAGACCCTGCGTGGCGCCCAGGTTCTGCAGGAACACGCTGTACGCGAACGACTGGATCACCGCGATCAGCACGGTGCCGTAGCGGGTGAGCTGGGTGAGGCGCTTCTGGCCCTCCTCGCCCTCCTTGCGCAGCTTCTCGAAGTACGGCACCACGGCGCCCAGCAGCTGCAGGATGATGGACGAGCTGATGTACGGCATGATGCCGAGCGCGAAGATCGTGGCGCGCGAGAACGCGCCGCCCACGAACAGGTCGTAGAGCCCGAACAGCGAGCCCGACTGGCTCGCGAACGCGCCCTGCAGCGCGACCGCGTTCACGCCCGGCGTGGGCAGGTGCTCGCCCAGCCGGTAGACCACGAACAGTCCCAGCGTGAACAGGATCCGGCGCCGCAGCTCCGGCACCTGGAAGATGTTGCGCAGCTTCTCGAGCATGGCGCGTGCTACTCCCTGGCCCTGGCCGTGTTCGCCTTCGCCTTGGTGTTCGCCTTCGCCTTGGGGTTCGTCTTCGCCGCGGCCTTCGCCGCCGGCAGCTCCACCGTGCCGCCGGCGCGCTCCACCTGCGCGCGTCCCGCGCCGCTGGCGGCGTCCACCTTGAGCGTGAGCGCCACGCCCAGCTCGCCGCCGGCCAGCAGCTTGACCGGGCCCCGGCGCCGCACGATGTGCTGCGCCTCGAGCCACGCGCGATCCACCACCGTGCCGGCCGGCGCGGCGGCCAGACGTCCGGCGGTGAGCACCTGGTACTCCACGCGCGCCACCGGCCTGAACCCGCGCTTGGGCAGCCGGCGCTGGATCGGCATCTGCCCGCCTTCGAACCACGCCGGGATCTTGCCGCCGGTGCGGGCCTTGTGGCCCTTGTGGCCCTTGCCGGCCGTGCCGCCGAGCCCCGTGGCCGCGCCCTTGCCGCGGCGCTTGGGCGCGCGCGTGGCGCCGGGCGCCGGATGGATGCTGCCGATCTTCATCGCGTGCCTCGCGCGTTCTCCACCACCTCGACGAGATGGCGGACCTTGAAAATCATGCCGCGGATCTGCGGCGTGTCCTGGTGTTCCACGATCTGGTGCATGCGCCGGATGCCGAGCGCGTCCAGCGTGGCCTGCTGGTCGCGCCGGTGCCCCGAGGCGCTCTTGATCTGGCGGACCTGGATGCTAGGCATGGGGCTCGCTCCGGCGGCCGAAGATCTCGTCCAGCGTCGAGCCGCGCATCGCCGCCACCGTCGAAGGGCGGCGCAGGTTCTGCAGCCCGCTCACCACCGCCTTGGACAGGTTGTGCGGATTGCGCGTGCCGAGGCACTTGGTGAGCACGTTCTGGATGCCGGCCACCTCGAGGATCGCGCGCGCCGTGGCGCCGGCGATGATCCCGGTGCCCTCGGACGCCGGCTTCAGCAGCACCTCGCCCGCGCCGAAGTGCCCGACCACCGCGTGCGGAATGCTGCCGGTGCGCGTCACCGGCACGCGGAACATGTTCTTCTTCGCGGTCTCGCCCGCCTTGCGGATCGCGTCGGCCACTTCGTTGGCCTTGCCGAGCCCGACGCCGACGCGACCCTTCTGGTCGCCCAGCGCCACGATCGCGTTGAACGAGAACCGCCGGCCGCCCTTCACCACCTTGGCGCAGCGGTTGACGTTGATCACGCGCTCGGCGAACTCGGACTTGGGCGCCTCGGCCCCGCCGCGCGGGCCGCGCGAGTCGCGACCGCCCTGAAAACCCTGACCCCGCATCGGGCCTCCTCTAGAAGTCGAGTCCGCCGGCGCGCGCGCCGTCGGCGAGCGCCTTCACGCGCCCGTGGTAGAGATAGCCGCCGCGATCGAATGCGACCTTGCTGATGCCCTGTTCCTTCGCGCGCTCGGCCAGCCGCTTGCCCACGGCCGCGGACTGCGCGGTCTTGCCCTTGCCTTCGGGGGTGAGGCCCGCATCGCGCGACGACGCCGAGGCCAGCGTGACCCCACGGAGGTCGTCCACGATCTGCGCGTAGATGTGCCGCGCGCTGCGGAACACCGACAGGCGCGGCCGCTCCGCCGCGCCATGGATGCGGCGCCGGATGCGCCGCCGCCGGATCTCCCGGCGCTCGTGCTGATTGTGCTGTCCGCTCATGCCGTCCCCGCCGTCTTGCCGGCCTTGCGCCGGATGACCTCGCCCTCGTACTTGATGCCCTTGCCCTTGTACGGCTCGGGCGGCCGGAATCCGCGGATGTTGGCCGCGACCTGGCCCACCATCGCCTTGTCCGCGCCGCTCACCGTGAGCCGCGTCGGGTTCTCGACCTTGATCGCGATCCCCGCCGGCGGCTCGAACCGCACCGGGTGCGAGAACCCGAGCTGCAACACCAGCGTCTTGCCTTCCAGCGCCGCGCGGTATCCGGTGCCCACGATCTCGAGCGACTTGCTGAACCCCGCGGTCACGCCCGTCACCATGTTGGCGATCTGCGCCCGCATCGTGCCGAACGCGGGATTGCGGGTGATGCGATCCGACGACACGCGCGCCTCGCCGTCGGCCACCGCCACGCGGGTGCCGGTCAGCACGTGATGCTGGAGCTCGCCCTTCGGACCCTTCACGCGCACGACGTGCTCGTCCGCGGTCACGGTGACGCCGCCCGGGATCGGCACCGGCTTCTTTCCGATTCGCGACATGGCGCCTCCTACCAGACCAGGGCGAGCAGCTCGCCCCCGAGGCCCGCCTCGCGCGCTTCGCGGTCCGTCATCAGTCCGCGCGAGGTGGAGACGATCGACGTCCCGAGCCCGCCCATCACGCGCGGGATGCGGGTCTTGCCAACGTACACGCGGCGGCCCGGCGTGCTCACGCGGCGGATGCCGCTGATCACGTTGCGGTCGTCGGCCGCGTACTTGAGGTAGATCCGCAGCACGCCCTGCCGGCCGTCCTCGACCACCTTGAAATTGTTGATCAGCCGCTCGCGCAGCAGCACGCTCGCGATCTGCGTCTTGAGGCGCGTGGCGGGAACGTCCACCTTGCGATGATGCGCGCGAATCGCATTGCGCATGCAGGTGAGGAAGTCCGCCACCGGATCACTGACCGACATGTGGAACCCTCGCGGCCAGCGTCCGCGCGGCGGACACGCCGCGCGCAGCCTGGCCTGTTGAGTGATGGAGCCGGGTTACCAGCTCGCCTTGACGACGCCCGGGATCTGTCCCGTGAGCGCCAGCTCGCGGAAGCAGATGCGGCACAGCCCGAAATCGCGAATGTACGCGCGCGGCCGCCCGCAGCGATGGCAGCGGGTGTACGCGCGCACCTTGAACTTCGGCGCCCGCTTCCACTTCTCGATGATCGACTTCTTGGCCATCCGGACTCCTCTTACCGGACGCGGAACGGCATGCGCATCAGCCGCAGCAGCTCGCGTCCCTCCTCGTCGGTGCGCGCGCTGGTCACGACCGTCACGTCCATCCCGCGCACCTTGGCGACCTTGTCCAGGTTGATCTCCGGAAAGATGATCTGCTCGGTCAGGCCCATCGTGTAGTTGCCCCGCCCGTCGAATCCGCGCGGGTTCAGCCCGCGGAAGTCGCGGATGCGCGGCACCGCCACGTTGACCAGCCGGTCGTAGAACTCGTACATGCGCGCGCCGCGCAGCGTGACGGCGCAGCCCACCGGCTGGCCCTCGCGCAGCTTGAAGTTCGAGATCGACTTGCGCGCCTTGCGCACCGACGGGCGCTGGCCGGTGATCTGGCCCAGCTCCGCCACCGCGCCGTCCATCAGCTTGGCGTCCTGGATCGCGTCGCCGACGCCCATGTTGATCACGATCTTCTGGAGCCGCGGCGCCTGCATCACGCTGGTGTAGCCGAACTTCTTCATCAGCTCCGGCCGCACGGACTCGTCGTAGAACTTGGCCAGCCGCGGACGCTCCTGGGGGCCGCTCGGACGCCCGGTCTCGACCGGACCCGCCGAGGTTCCCCCGCCCTTGCCCTTGTCGGCTCGCTTGCCGCCGCCGCCGCCCGCGGCCGCCGCCGGCTTCGCCTTCGGCTTCGGCTTTTCCTTCTTGTCCTTGTCGTCCGCCATCGATGTTCCGTTCTCCAGGGTCTCGACGTCGACGCCCGGCACCCGACCCTGGTGCCTCGCCGGGGTCCCGTTTCCGCTACTCGCTCTTGCCCAGCACCTCGCCGCTGGCGCGTGAAATGCGCTCGCGGCGTCCGTCCGGCAGCCGGCGCGAGCCCACGCGCGCGCCTCGGCCCGCCTTGGCGTCCCACAGCATCACGTTCGAGATGTGCACCGGCGCCTCGCGCTCGATGATCCCGCTCTGCATGCCGGCGCGCCGCGCCTTGGTATGGCGCTTGATCATGTTCACGCGCTCCACGACGACGCGCTGCTTCGCATCGTCCACCGCCAGCACGCGGCCGGTCCTGCCCTTGTCGTCGCCGGTGATCACCACGACGGTGTCGCCCTTGCGCAGCCGCGAACGCATCAGATCACCTCCGGCGCGAGCGAGATGATCTTCATGAACGCCTTCTCGCGCAGCTCGCGCGCGACCGGCCCGAAGATGCGGGTGCCGCGCGGCTCCTTGTCGTCGTTGATCAGCACCACGGCGTTCTCGTCGAACCGGATGTAGGAGCCGTCCTTGCGGCGCCCCTCCTTGACCGCGCGCACCACCACCGCCTTGGCCACGTCGCCCTTCTTGACCTGCGCGCCCGGGATGGCGTCCTTCACCGACACCACCACCACGTCGCCCAGCCGCCCGTAGCGCTTGTGGTGCCCGCCCAGCACCTTGATGCACTGCGCGCGCTTGGCCCCGCTGTTGTCCGCGACCGTCACCATCGTTCGGAGCTGGATCATTTCGCACGCTCGATCACTTCCACGAATCGCCAGCGCTTGTCCTTGGACGTGCGCCGCGTTTCCATGAACCGGATGACGTCGCCCATGCGTGACTCGTTGTTCTCGTCGTGCACTTTGAACTTGGTCCGGCGGCGCACGTAGCGGCCGACCTCGGGGTGCCGCACCAGCCGCTCGATCGCGACCACGCGCGTCTTCTGCATGCGGTCGCTGACCACCTTGCCGATGCGCACCTTGCGCCGCGGCCGCGCCGGGGCGTGGGTGTCGTTCGTCGTCGTCGCCGTCACGATGCGGCCTCCTTCTCGCGCAGCACGGTCATCAGCCGCGCCATCTCGCGCCGGCTCTCGCGGATCTTGAGCGGGTTGTCGAGCTGCTTCATCGAGTTGCGGAACCGCAGGTTGAACAGCTCCTCGCGCAGCTCGCCGAGGCGCGTGCGGATCTCGTCCGCCGACATGTCGCGCATCGCCGTCGCCTTCACGTGGGCCATGGTCACTCTCCTCCGAGCTCGTGGCGCTCGATGAACCGCGTGCGGATCGGCAGCTTGGAGGCGCCGAGCCGCATCGCCTCCTGCGCCAGCGGACGGTCGATGCCCTCGAGCTCGAACAGCACGCGTCCGGGCTTGATCACCGCCACCCAGAACTCCGGCGCGCCCTTGCCCTTGCCCATGCGCGTCTCGGCCGGCTTCTTGGTGACCGGCTTGTCCGGGAACACGCGGATCCACATCTTGCCGCCGCGCTTGATCTGCCGGGTGATCGCCACGCGCGCCGCCTCGATCTGGCGGTTGGTGACCCACGCCGGCTCCAGCGCCTGCAGCCCGTATTCGCCGAACGTCACCGCCGAGCCGCGGTACGCCTTGCCGTTCATCCGGCCGCGCTGCTGCTTGCGGTACTTGACGCGCTTCGGCATCAGCATGGTCGCGTCCTCCTACCGCCCGCCGGCCGCGGCCGCCGGGATGGCCTTGTCGAGCTGCTCGCCGTGGAACATCCACACCTTCACGCCGCACGTGCCGTACGGCGTGTACGCCGTGGCGCGCGCGAAATCGATGTCCGCGCGCAGCGTGTGCAGCGGCACGCGCCCCTCGCGGTAGGTCTCGTAGCGCGCCATCTCGGCGCCCCCCAGCCGGCCCGAGGCGGCCACGCGGATGCCCTGCGCGCCGGCGCGCATCGAGGACGCGATCGCCTTCTTCATCGCGCGCCGGAACGACACGCGCTGCTCGAGCTGCTTGGCGATGTGCTCGGCCACGAGCTGGGCGTCGAGGTCGGCGCGCTTGATCTCCTCGATGTTGAGCTGCACCTGCTTCTTGGTGAGCGCCTTCATCTCCTCGGACAGCTTGTCCACCTGCTCGCCCTTGCGGCCGATCACGAGCCCGGGACGCGCGGTGCGGATGCCGATCGTGATCTTGTCGCCCTTGCGCTCGATCGTGATCTTGGAGATCCCGGCCTGGTACAGCCGCTTCTTGAGGTACCGCTTGATCAGCAGGTCCTCCTTCAGCAGCTCCGGGTAGTTGCGCCGGGCGAACCAGCGCGAATCCCAGTCCTTGACGATGCCGAGCCTGAGCCCGATCGGGTTGGTCTTCTGCCCCATGCGTTACTCCCTCGTGGCCACGGTCACGCGGACGTGGCTCGTGCGCTTCAGCAGCGGTGTGGCGCGCCCCTGGGCGCGCGGCAGCCAGCGCTTCAGCGTCGGCCCCGCTCCCACCACGGCCTCCTTCACGTACAGGTCCTCGATGCGCACGCGCCCCTCGTGCAGCGCGTTCGCCACCGCGGACTTGAGCACCTTCTGCACGATGCGCGCGCCCGCCTTGGGCGTGAACTGCAACGTGACCTGCGCCTGCTCCACGGCCTGCCCGCGGATCAGGTCGAGCACCTGGTTGCACTTGCGCGGCGTGATGCGCACGTACTTCTGGATCGCTCTGGTCTCCATCACGTCTTCCCCGGCGTCACGACCTTCTCGGCCTGCCCGTGTCCTCGGAACATGCGCGTGGGCACGAACTCGCCCAGCTTGTGGCCCACCATGTTCTCGGTGATGTAGATCGGAATGAACTTGTTGCCGTTGTGAACCGCCAGCGTGTGCCCGACGAACTCGGGCAGCACGGTGCAGCGCCGCGCCCACGTCTTCAGCACGCGCTTCTCGCCGCTGCGGTTCAGCGTCTCGATCTTCCGCACCAGGGAGTCGACGACGTACGGCCCCTTCTTGATCGAACGTGCCATCGGTTCTCCCCGTTACTTCGTCCGGCGCCGGACGATGAACGCGTTGCCGAGCTTGCGCCGGCGCGTCTTCAGGCCCTTGGTCTTCTTGCCCCACGGCGTCGTGGGATGACGGCCGCCCGAGCTCTTGCCCTCGCCGCCGCCCATCGGATGGTCCACCGGGTTCATCGCCACGCCGCGCACGCTGGGATTGCGGCCGAGCCAGCGCGTGCGCCCCGCCTTGCCGGACGACACGTTCTCGTGGTCGAGGTTGCCGACCTGCCCCACCACCGCGCGGCAGTCGAGGTGGAAGCGGCGCACCTCGCCCGACGGCAGCCGCAGCTGCGCGTAGTCGCCGTCCTTCGCCATCAACTGGCAGAACACGCCGGCCGAGCGCGCCACGCGCGAGCGGCGGCCCGGCAACAGCTCCACGTTGTGAACGTTGGTGCCGAGCGGAATGTTGCGCAACGGCAGGCAGTTGCCGACGCTGATCTCGGCATCCGGCCCCGAGGCGATCTTCATGCCGACCTTCAACCCGTCCGGCGCCACGATGTAGCGACGCTCGCCGTCGGCGTAGTGCAGCAGCGCGATGCGTGCCGAGCGGTTCGGGTCGTACTCGATGCCGGCCACCCTGGCCGGCACGCCGTCCTTGTCGCGGCGGAAATCGATCAGCCGGTAGCGTTGCTTGTGGCCGCCGCCGATCCAGCGCGACGACACGTGGCCATAGTTGTCGCGGCCGCCGGTGCGCAGCTTGCGCTCGGTGAGCGCCTTCACCGGCTTCTTGCGCGTCAGCTCGGCGAAATCCGGAAGCTGCGAATGCCGCAGCGTCGGGGTGGTCGGCCGGTACTTGCGAAGTGACATGACGGTCGCCCCCCTAGATCTGCTCGAACAGCTCGATCTTGTGATCGGGCTGCAGCGTGACGATGGCCTTCTTCCAGTCGCTGCGGCGCCCGGCGTAACGACCCTGCCGCCGGACCTTGCCGTGCACCTGGAGCGTGCGCACCGAGCCGACCTTCACCGAGAAGATCGCCTCGATCGCCTGCTTGATCTCGATCTTGTTGGCGTCGCGCGCCACCTCGAAGTGGTACTGGTTGCGCAGCTCGCGCAACGCGGTGCCCTTTTCGGTGATCAGCGCGCGCTTGACGACGGTGCGGGGATCCTTCATCGCGCGAACACCTCCTGCACGCGCGCCAGGCTCTGCGACGTCAGCACCAGCGCGTCGGCGTTCAACAGGTCGTAGGCGTTCAGCTGATGGGCCTGCACGGTGTGCAGGTTGCGGATGTTGCGGCACGACTTGACCACCGCCTCGTCCGCCCCGTCGAGCACCAGCAGCGTGCGCTTGTCCTTGAGGCCGAGCGTCGCGAGCAGCTGCGCGACCTCGCGCGTCTTGGGCTGCTCCAGCGCCAACGACTCCACCACGCTCACCGCGCCGTCGTTGGCCTTGGCCGACAGCGCCGAGGCCAGCGCCTGCCGCCGCTGTCGCTTGGGCATCGCGGTGCGATGGTCGCGCGGCACGGGACCGAACGCGCGGCCGCCACCCGGCATCAGCGGCGAGGTGTTCGAGCCCTGGCGCGCGCGGCCGGTGCCCTTCTGGCGGAACGGCTTCTTGCCGCCCCCGGACACCTCGCCCTTGTGCTTGACCTTGGCCGTGCCCTGACGCTGGTTGCCGAGGTGGCGCTTGACCGACAGCCACAGCAGATGCTCGTGCACCTGCTGCCCGAACAGCGACTCGGGCAGCGCGGTCACGCCCTTCTCGGCGCCGTCGGCGCCGAACGTCTTCGCCTCCAGCGCGCTCACGAGGCCCTCCGCTTGCGAACGACGATCAGCCCATTCGTCGGTCCCGGCACCGCGCCGCGCACCATGAGCACGTTCTGCTCCGGATCCACGGCGACGACCTCCAGATTCTTGACGGTGAGCACCTCGCCGCCCATGCGGCCCGGCAGGCGCTTGCCCTTGATGACGCGCGACGGATACGCGGACGCGCCGATCGAGCCCGGCTGCTTGCCGTGCGTGGGGCCGTGCGACGCGTGGCCGGCCACGAATCCGTGGCGCTTCACCACGCCCTGGAACCCGCGCCCCTTGGTCACGCCCTGCACGTCCACGTGCGTGCCCTTCTCGAACATCGACACGTCGAGGCTCTTGCCGACCTCGAGGCCGTCGAGATCGTCCACGCGGAACTCGCGCACGTGGCGCGCCGGCGGCAGGTTGCGCTTCTTGAACTGGCCGAGCACCGGCCGCGAGAAGCGCGACTCCTTGTTGGTGCCCCATCCCAGCTGCACGGCCGCGTAGCCGTGGCGCTCGGGATTCCGCACCTCGGTGACGGTGCACGGACCCGCCTCGATCACCGTCACCGGGATCGATTCCCCGGAGCCGTCGAAGTACTGGGTCATGCCCACTTTCTTGCCGATGAGACCAATCATTTCATTCGTCCTCGACGCCGCACGATGCGGCAGACGTTCGCTGCGATCACGTCTTGATCTCGATGTCCACGCCTGCCGGAATGTCGAGCTTCTCCAGCGCTTCCATCGTCTGCGCGCTCGAGCGCGTGATGTCGATGAGGCGCTTGTGAATGCGGATCTCGAACTGCTCGCGCGACTTCTTGTCCACGTGCGGGCTGCGCAGCACCGTGTAGACCGTCTTGCGGGTCGGCAGCGGCACCGGGCCCGAGGTCACGGCGCCCGTGCGCCGCGCCGTGCGCACGATCTCGGACGCGGACTGATCCAGCGTCGCGTGGTCGTAGGACTTCAGCTTGATGCGAATCTTCTGGAGCATCGTGTCCTCGGCTCTAGGCGATGACTTCGGTGACCACGCCGGCGCCCACCGTGCGGCCGCCCTCGCGGATCGCGAACCGCAGCTCTTTCTCCATCGCGATCGGCGTGATCAGCTCGACCTCCATGTCCACGTTGTCCCCCGGCATCACCATC
>DASSIN010000269.1:0-31783 GCA_035691845.1 Candidatus Eiseniibacteriota bacterium
CGTGCTCGAACCGCGTCAGCGTCGCCCGGCGCGCGCGCTCCAGCAGGTCGTCGACGTCTTTCTGGTGCATCGCGATCACATCGTCGTGGCGGCGGAAGCCGTGGGCGGCCAGCAGCTGCTCCAGCCGGCGCCGCCTTCGCGCCAGCGTCTCCTCGATGGCGCGGCGCAGCTCGTCCGCGCAGTCGCCGACCGACTGCGCCACCTGGTGGCGGTCGCGCACCGCGATCTCGGCGGCGTGGCTCGGCGTGGCCGCGCGCACGTCGGCGGCGAAGTCGGCCAGCGTGGTGTCGGACTCGTGGCCGACGGCCGAGATCACCGGGATCCGACTCGCGGCGATGGCGCGCACCACCGGCTCCTCGTTGAACGCCCACAGGTCCTCGGGCGCGCCCCCGCCGCGGCCGACGATCAGCACGTCCACGCCCGGCAGGCGGTTGAAGCGCGCCACCGCGTCGGCGATCTCGCGTGCGGCGGTCTGGCCCTGCACCTTGACGGGCGCGATCACGATCCGCAGCGACGGCCAGCGCGCGCGCAGCACCTTCACCATGTCGCGCACGGCCGCGCCCACCGGCGAGGTCACGATCCCGATCGTGGCCGGATAGCGCGGCAGCGCGCGCTTGCGCGCGGCATCGAACAGGCCCTCGGCCTGCAGTTGCTGGCGCAGCTTCTCCATCGCCGCCAGCAGCTGGCCAAGTCCGGCCGGCTTCATGTCCTCGACCACGAGCTGGTAGCGGCCCTGCGCCTCGTACACCGACACCGCGCCGAACGCCTCCACCTGCATGCCGTCGGTGGGATCGAACGGCAGCCGCTGCAGCTTGAGCCGGAACATCACGGCGTCGATCTTGGCGTGCGCGTCCTTGAGCGCGAAGTACAGATGGCCGTTGGAATGGCGCTTGACGTTGGACAGCTCGCCCTTCACCCACACGGCCGGGAACGCGTTGCCGAGCGTGCTCTTGATCTCGGCCGTGAGCCGCGCGATCGACCAGATGCGCTCGGTGGCCGGCTGGAACGCCATCAGCGACGCGCCCCGCTCGGCACGTGCTGCTGCGCCGCCTGCACCACGTTGGCGAGCAGCATCGCCACCGTCATCGGGCCGACGCCGCCCGGCACCGGCGTGAGCGCGCCCGCCACGCGCCGCACGCTGGCGGCGTCCACGTCGCCCACCAGCCGCCGGCCCGAGCGCGCGGCCGGGTCGGCGACGCGATGGATGCCCACGTCCACCACGGTCGCGCCCGGCTTCACCCACGAGGCGTCCACCGCGCCCGGTTTGCCGATCGCGGCGATCAGGATGTCGGCGCGCGCGGCCAGCTCGCGCAGAGCGGCGCCGGAGGCGCTGTGGCCCAGCGTCACCGTGGCATCCACGCCGCGCCGCGACAGCAGATTGGCGAGCGGCCGGCCCACGATGTTGCTGCGCCCGAGCACCACCGCGTGGCGGCCGGCGATCGGAATCTGG
The DNA here is from genome assembly GCA_035691845.1 of Candidatus Eiseniibacteriota bacterium. Taxonomy (GTDB): domain Bacteria; phylum Eisenbacteria; class RBG-16-71-46; order RBG-16-71-46; family RBG-16-71-46; genus DASSIN01. The sequence goes on from DASSIN010000269.1 coordinate 1,451, forward strand.
TGGTGGCGCAGCAGCTCGAGGATGCCGAGCGGCGTCGCCGGCACGAAGCACTTCATGCCGAGCGCCAGCCGGCCGGCGTTCTCGGGATGGAATCCGTCCACGTCCTTCGCCGGCGGCACGGCCTCGAGCACCGCGTGCGCTTCGGCGGGCGGCGCCAGCGGGAGCTGCACCAGCACGCCGTGCACGTCCGGGTCGGCGCCCAGCGCGCGCACGCGCTCGACCACCGCGCGCGTGTCGCTGCCGGCCGGCAGGCCGACGCGCTGCACCTCGATTCCGACCTCCGCGCACGCCTCGCTCTTCCTGCGCAGGTAGATCTTCGAGGCCTCGTCATCGCCCACCGACACCAGCGCGAGCGTGGGCGCCACGCCGGCCGACTTCAGCCGCTCGACGTCGTGGCGCGCGGCCAGGCGCACGGTGAGCGCCGCCTGCTCCCCGCCCAGCACGCGCGCGCCGCCCTCCGGCGCCGGGCTCCACGCGATCTCGATCCGCCGGATGCCGCGCGCGCGCCCGGTCGCGGGATCGGCCGACACCAGCACGCCGTTCAGCCGCAGATCGCCCGCGGCCGGCGTCAGCCGCCCCGGCATCAGCGTCAGGAACCGCTCCAGCGCGCCGCCACGATCCATGCCGATCACCGACTCGAACCCGCCCGTCATGCCGGCGTCGCACACGAACGCGGTGCCGTTCGGCAGCACGCGCTCGTCGGCGGTCTGCACGTGCGTGTGGGTGCCGATCACGGCCGACACCCGCCCGTCCAGATGCCACGCCATCGCCACCTTCTCGGCCGTGGTCTCGGCGTGGAAGTCGACCACGATCACCTGGCAGTGCCCGCGCAGCGCCTCGACCGCGCGGTCGGCGGCCTCGAACGGCGAGTCGCACTCCTTCATGAACACGCGCCCCAGCAGGTTGACGACGCCGACCGGCGTGCCGTCCGCCGCGCGGAACACGCGCCAGCCCTGGCCCGGCGTGCGCGCCGGCATGTTGGCCGGGCGCACGAGCCGCGGCTCCTCGGCGATGTAGGCGGCGCCCTCGCGGCGGTCCCACAGATGATTGCCGCCGGTCAGCACGTCCGCGCCGGCCTGCAGCAGCGCCGTGCCCGACTCCTTCGTCACTCCGAACCCGCCGGCCGAGTTCTCCGCGTTGCAGATCACGAGATCGGCGCCGAGCCGGCGGCGCAGCTCCGGCAGCACGGCGCGCACCACGTCGCGGCCCGGATGCCCGACCACGTCGGCGACGAACAGGATCTCGCTCACGAGCCGACCTCTCTCCCCGGCACGACGAAGAACAGCTGCGGGCCCGCGTGCGTCACGAGCGCGTTGCGCGCGTTCCGGGCCGGCACCGCCCACCACGTGCCGTTGACGACGAACCGGAACCGCACCGTGTCGCCGGGCGCCGCGCCTGCCAGCGGTTGCGCCAGCTCCCACACGCCGCCGCCGGCCGCCTCCAGCGCCGCGGGCGCCCCGTCTGGCGACATCGCCACCGCCACGCTCCGGATCCGCACCCTGGCGATCGGCGCCTCGACCCCGGTGGTGTCGGCGCGCAGCGACGGGAAGTCGCCGGGCGCGAACTGGAACCACACCGAGTCGGCCGTCACGCGCCCGACGCCGAGCATGCGGCGCGCGCCGCGTGGATGGCGCGCGGGCGGCGCGGCGGCGCGCGCGCCGGACGGCGCCACCACGGGCGCCAGCGCGACGAGGGCGATCGCGAGCAACGTCAGTCGCGGCACGAGCAGGCTCCTTTCCCGGGACGGGTTCACTTGGCGAAATCCACCGCGCGCGTCTCGCGGATCACGGTGACGCGGATCTGGCCCGGATACTCCAGCTCCTTCTCGATGCGGCGCGCGATGTCGTTGGCGAGCCCCTGCGCGCGCGCGTCGTCCACGCGCGCGTGCTCGACCATGATGCGGATCTCGCGCCCGGCCTGGATCGCGTACGACTTCTCGACCCCCGGGAACTGGTTGGCGATCTTCTCCAGCGCCTCCAGGCGCTTGATGTACACCTCGACGCTCTCGCGCCGCGCGCCGGGGCGCGCGCCCGACATCGCGTCGGCGGCCGACACCAGCACCGGCCACAGGCTGCCGCCCGCGTAGTCGTCGTGATGGTATCCGATCGCGTCCAGCACCGGCTGCGGCTCGCCGTAGCGCTGCGCCACCTCCATGCCGAGCTGCGGGTGCGTGCCCTCGCGATCGTGGTCGATGGCCTTGCCGATGTCGTGCAGCAGCCCGGCGCGGCGCGCGGTGCGCGCGTCGAACCCCAGCTCGGCCGCCAGCATGCCCGCGAACCACGCCACCTCCTTCGAGTGCTCGAGGATGTTCTGGCCGAACGAGGTGCGCCAGCGCAGCCGGCCGAGCAGTTTCTGCAGCTCGGGATGCACGCCGTGCACGCCGACGTCGAGGCATGCGCGTTCGCCCAGCTCGCGGATCTGGACGTCGATCTCGGTGCGCACCTTGCCGACCACCTCCTCGATCCGCGCCGGATGGATGCGGCCGTCCTCGACCAGGCGCTGCAGCGCCACGCGCGCGATCTCGCGGCGCACCGGATCGAACGCCGACAGCACCACCGCCTCGGGGGTGTCGTCGATGATCACGTCCACGCCGGTGATGGTCTCGAACGCGCGGATGTTGCGGCCCTCGCGCCCGATGATCCGTCCCTTCATGTCGTCGCTCGGCAGGTGCACGACCGACACGGTGGCGTCGGCCACGTGGTCGGCGGCGTAGCGCTGGATCGCGAGCAGCGTGATCTTGCGCGCCTCGCGCTCGGCGTCGCGCTGCGCCTGCTCGCGCGCCTCGGACACGTGGCGCGCCGCCTCGGCCCGGGCCTGGTCCTCGATGCGCGCCACCAGCTCGCGACGCGCGTCCTCGGCGCTCATGCCGGCCAGCTTCTCGAGCCGCGCGGCGTGCTCGGCCAGCAGCTGGTCGAGCTGCGTGGCGCGCGTCGCGATCGCCTGCTCGCGCTCGCGCAGCTCGCCCTCGCCGCGCTTCAGGTCGCGCTCCTTCTTGTCCACGATGTCGACGCGGCGCTGGAACGCGCCTTCCTTCTCGTGGAACGCGCGCTCGGCGGCGAGCTGGCCGGCGCGCGCCTCCTGCAGCTCGCGCTCGACCTGCTGCTTGGCGCGCAGCGCCTCCTCGCGGCCCTCCAGCACCGCGGAGCGCCTGGCGGCCTCGGCGTCGCGCTCGGCCTGCGCCAGCATCGCCCCGGCGCGCGACTCGGCGCTCGACAGGCTGTGCGCGCCCTGCCGGGCGCGCATCAGCACCCCGAGCGCGAACGCGAGGGCGGCGATCGCGACACCGCCGAGCACCAGCATCGTCGTCATCGGCCGGCCTCCGATCCGGCGCGCGCGATCGGCCGCGCATCGGACCGCCCGGCGCCGCGCGCCGGGGTGTTTAGGATTCCCCGCCCTGCCGTGTGCCCGGCTGTTCTTGAGACCTGGCGAACCAGGTGGGCGTCCCTTCGACCGGGTGGGCCCTCCGAGGCGCCGAAACGCCCCGGCACAGCGTCGCCGGCCACCGGAACTCCCTCGAACGTGAATGTTGGTTCAAGAACATGCGTGGCATCACGCACAGCGCAGGGAATACGGATTCGTCATGGGGGATCGCCGTCGAGCGCGCGGTCGAGCTGGGCGCCGAGCTGCTGCGCGCGCAGCCGCATGTTCTGCGCGTCGCGGGCGCGGGCCTGGCGTTCCTTGAGCAGCTCGTCGGCGATGTTGAGCGACGCGAGCACCGCCACCCTCGCCATCGAGGCGACCGGCAGCTTCCTCGTGATCTCGCGCATCTTGCCGTCCACGTACTTCGCCACCTCGAGCACGTAACGCCGATCGGAGTCGGCGCGCAGCGTGTAGGGCTGACCGAGGATCTCGACCTTGACCGCGGCCAGCGCGTCCTCGCGCGTTCCGGCCGCATCGGGCGGCCCGTCGTGCGCGACGCCCTCCACGATGCCGCCGTCCTCGGGCGTCACGCGTCGATCCGCTCGAGCTTCTTCACCAGCGTCTCGATCCGGCCGGCCAGCTCGCGCCGCTCGCGGCGCAGCGCCTCCAGCTCGGTGACGAGCGCGTGCGCGTCGCGCCCGCGCAGCAGCCGGGTGACGGCCTGCAGCTCCGCCGCGAGCGCGTCGCGCTCGCCACGGATCCGGTCGCGCTCCAGCGCCAGCCCGCGCAGCGCGTCGGCGGCACGCTGCACGCGTTCGCCCAGCAGGTCGAGCTCGCCCGCCACCAGCGTGTCGGTCATCGCTGCTCCCTCAAGTGGCCGCTCCATTCGCGCGCCACGGCGGCCACCATGCGGTCCTGGATGGTCTGCACCTCCGGCTCGGTCAGCGTGCGCTCGGAATGCTGGAACGCGATTCCGTAGGCCAGGCTTTTCATACCGGGCGGAGACTGCGGACCGTGATAGACGTCGAACAGCTCGATCGAGGCCAGTCGCTCGCCGGCGGCCGCCACCAGCGTCCGCTCCACCTGCCGGTGCGTGACGGCCTGCGGCACGAAGAACGCGAGGTCGCGACGCACCGGCGGGAACCGCGCGGGCAGGCGGACGGCGGGCCGCGTCTCCGTGGCAGTCAGGAAGGGCTCGAGCAGCGCCACGAACAGCTGGACGGGCACTTCGATGTCCCACGCGCGGAGCAGTGGCGGGGCCAGGACGCCGGCCCATGCAATGCGTGAAGTCGCGGCGACAACTTCAGCACTGGCACCGGGTTTCCAACCGGGGGCAGCATAGGACCGCCATTCGGGAGTGTCAACGCGCATCTCCTCGAGCCACGCCTGCCACAATCCCTTGGCCGCGAAGAAATCGAGCTCCTCGGCACCATGCGCGGGGTCGTGCGCGTGCGCCCACAGCGGACCGGTCGCCACCGCCGCGAGCATCGGCGTCTCCTGCGGCAGCCGCGGCGCGTTCGATTCGTCCGCGCCCCACGTGAACCCCGCGCCCACCTCGAACAGCCGCACCCCGCGCACGCCCTGCTTCAGGTTGTGGGCGACCGCGCGCAGCAGTCCCGGCACCGGGTTGGGCCGCAGCACCTCGCTCTCGCGGCTCATCGGGTTGGCGAGCCGGACGAGCGACTCGGGCGCATCGCCGAGCAGCGCCGCGACCGCGTGCGCCTCGCGCTCGGACACGAGCGTCGTGGTCCACGCCTCGGTGACGCCGCGCGCCAGCATCGCGCGCCGCGCCGATGCGAGCACGAGCTCGCGGCGGGTGCGCGTGGCATGCGCGCCCAAGGTCTCGAGCGGCGCCTCGGGGATGGCGTCGTAGCCGTGCGCGCGCGCCACCTCCTCGACCAGGTCGTCCTCGAGCGCGACGTCGCGCCGGAAGCTCGGCACGCGCACGTCGAGCGTCTCGACCGCGCCCGAGGCGACGTCGAACTCGAGCGCGCGCAGATGGGCGGCGGCGGTGGCGGAATCGAGCGCGAGCCCGGTGAGGCGCTCGATCCGCGCGCGGCGCAGCGTGATCGTGGGGCTCGCGACCGGCATCGCGCCCGCCGCGCCGGCGGCCGCCACGCGCGCGCCCGGCTGCAGCGCGAGCAGCAGCTCGACGAACCGCGCCACCGCGCGCGGCCCGATCGCGGGGTCCACGCCGCGCTCGAACCGCTTGGACGCCTCGGTCGAGAGCCCGAGCGCCTTGGCGCCGCGCCGCACGCGCCTGGGCTCGAACCACGCGCACTCGAGCAGCAGCGCTGTGGTGGATTCCGTCACCTCGCTGTCGGCGCCGCCCATGATGCCGGCCAGCGCCACCGGCCGCGCGCGATCGGCGATCACCAGCACCTCGCGCGTGAGCGCGCGCTCGCGGCCGTCCAGGGTGACGAGCCGCTCCCCCTCGCGCGCGCGGCGCACGCGGACCTCGCCGCCTTCGAGGCGGGCGAGATCGAACGCGTGCAGCGGCTGCCCCAGCTCGTGCAGCAGGTAGTTGGTGAGGTCCACGATGGCGTTGATGCTGCGCTGGCCGACGAGCGCGAGCCGGTCCTGCAGCCACCGCGGCGAGGGGCCGATCGTGACGCGCTCGATCGCCTGCGCCAGGTAGTACGGGCAGCCCTCGTCGTCCTCGAGCGTGACCGGGAACCGCGCGCCCCCGGCGCTCCACCCGGCCGACAGCCGCGCGCGCGCCGCGGCGGTCCACGCGCCGTTCAGCGCCGCCTTCACCTCGCGCGCCAGCCCCACGATCCCGAGCCCGTCCGGGCGGTTGAACGGCACCTCGATCTCCAGCACCTGATCGGGCGCCGGCATCAGCGGCTGGATCGGCGCGCCGATCGCCGGCAGCGGCCGCGCGCCGCCGTCGACGAACGCCTCGAGGTCGAGGATGCCCTCGTGCGCGTCGGACAGCGCCAGCTCGCGCGCCGAGCACAGCATGCCCTGGCTCTCCTCGCCGCGGATCCTGGAGCGCCGGATCACCGTGCCGTCCGGCAGCTTCGCCCCCACGGTGGCGAGCGCCGCGATCATCCCCGGCCGCACGTTGGGCGCGCCGCACACCACCGACAGCGGCGCGCCGGCGCCCGAGTCCACCTGGCACAGCGACAGCCGGTCGGCGTTCGGATGCCGCGCGACCTCGAGCACGCGCGCCACCACCACGCCCGGGTACTCGGCGCCCAGCGTCTCGATGCCCTCGACGTAGAACCCGCGCCGCGTCAGCGCATCGGCGATCGCCGGCGCGTCGGCGGACACGTCCACCCATTCGGACAGCCACGAGACGGGCAGCTTCACGTCAGAACTGCTCCAGGAATCGCACGTCGTTCTCGAGGAACAGCCGGATCTCGGAGATGCCCAGCCGCGCCATGGCGGTGCGCTCGAGCCCGATGCCGAACGCGAACCCGGTCACGCGCTCGGGATCGTAGCCGACCGCGCGGAACACGTTCGGGTGCACCATGCCGGCGCCCAGCAGCTCGCTCCAGCCCGAGCCCTTGCACACCGGGCAGCGCGCGCCGTCCGCCAGCGCGCCCCGTCCGCCGCACGCGGCGCACGCCACGTCGAGCTGGCAGCCCGGCTCGACGAACGGGAAGTAGATCGGGATCAGCCGCGTCCTGACGTCGCGCGACACCAGCCGGCGCGCGAACAGGTTCAGCGTGGCCTTGAGATCGGCCATGCTCACGCGCTCGGCCACGAACAGCCCGTCCATCTGGTGGAACTGGTCCATGTGGCTCGCGTCCACCTGCTCGGCGCGGTACACGCGCCCCGGGAACACGAGCCTGAGCGGCGGCTCCAGCTCCTCCATGGCGCGCACCCAGCCGGGCGAGGTGTGCGTGCGCATCACCAGCGGCTCGGTCGCGGCGACGCCGCCCTGCGGTGTCACGAAGTAGGTGTCGTGCGCGTCGCGCGCCGGATGGTCGGGCGGGAAGTTCAGCTTGCCGAAGTTCCACGCGTCCCACTCGACCTCGGGGCTCGCGTACTGCGAGTAGCCGAGCCCGTGGAACAGATCGAGCAGCTCGTCGCGCACCTGCGCCAGCACGTGCGCGTGCCCCACCCACGGCTCGAGCCCGGGCAGCGTGACGTCGAGCGCGTCGCGCACCTCGCCCTCGGCCTCGAGCGTGGCCCGGCGCTGCGCGGCCAGCTCGCCGAGTGCGCGCTTGAGCACGTTCAGCGACCGGCCGCGGCGCTTGCGCTCGTCGACCGGCAGCGCCCCCAGGCCGCCGAGCGCGCGCGTGACCAGCCCGCGCTCGCGGCCGAGCAGGGTCAGCTCGCGCGCCTCGAGCTCGCGCAGGTCGGGCGCGTGCAGCAGCCCCTGCGCCGCGCGCGCGAAGAACCCCGCGGCGTCGGGATCCGCGGCCGCCAGCTCGTCGCGCACCATCAGGCATTCGGGCGTGAGCTGCCAGTACGGTCCGGTCTCCCACGCCTCGGGCAGGGAGTCCCGCCCGAGGACGGCGGCGCTCACCTACGCCACCGCCGCTTTGGCCGCCTCCGCGAGCTTGGCGAAGGCCGGGGCGTCACGCACGGCGAGGTCGGCCAGCAGCTTGCGATTGACGTCGATGTTCGCGGCCTTCAGCCCCGCGATCAGCGCGCTGTACGACAGCCCGTTGATGCGCGCCGCGGCGTTGATGCGCGTGATCCACAGCCGCCGGAAGTCCCGCTTGCGCGTGCGGCGGTGTTCGTACGCGAACTGTCCCGCGCGCTGCACCGTCTGCAGCGCGGACTTGTACAGCTTGCGGCGACCGCTGTAGTTGCCCTTGGCGGCCTTCAACACCTTGCGTCGGCGAGCCCGACCCGGAACGACGGTTTTTGCGCGTGGCATGACGACTCCTCCTGCCCGGCGTCGCGAACATCCTGGGCCCGCCGGGGTTGAACGTGAACGGGACGGGCTCTCTACCGCTTTCCGAGCAGGCGCAGCACGCGGGCCTGATCCGCATCGGCCACGAGCACCATGCCCGACAGCTTGCGCTTGCGGTCACGCGGCATGTTGATCATGCCGTGGCGCAGGTTCGAGCGCCCGCGCGCGGCCTTGCCGGTTCCGGTGACCTTGAAGCGCTTGGCCGCGGCGCGATTGGATTTCTGCTTGGGCATGGCGTTCTCCTCACGAATGGGTGCGTGACGCGCGTGCGCCGTCGGTGGCGGCGCGCGCCGGTTCCGGCGCGGCCCCGTCCGCCTTGGCGCCGGGGCTGCCCGGCTTGGCCGGCTTCGGCATCAGCACCGCGTTCAGCGTGCGACCCTCGGTGCGCGGCGGCGATTCGACCAGCGCCACCTCCGCCAGATCGGCGATCGCGCGCTGGATCAGCTTGTAGCCGAGGTCCTGGTGGGCCATCTCGCGGCCGCGGAACGTGACCGTCAGCTTCACCTTGTCGCGGCCGGCCAGGAACTCGCGCGCGTGCTTCACCTTGAACTCGTAGTCGTGCTCCTCGATCTTGGGACGCAGCTTCACTTCCTTGAGCTGCATCTGGTGCTGCTTCTTCTTGGCCTTGCGGGCACGTCGGTTCTGCTCGTACTTGAATTTCCCGTAGTCCATGATGCGGCACACGGGCGGCCGGGCGGTCGGCGACACCTCGACCAGATCGAGGGTCTTGGATTGCGCGAGCGCCAGCGCTTCGCGCGTGGACAGCACGCCCACCTGGCTGCCGTCTTCGGCGATGACGCGGACCTGCGGGACACGGATGCGTTCGTTGACGCGGACCTCGGGTACCTTCTGAACCGTGATGGCAGCACCTCCGTTCGGCTCGGGTTCGTCCTCCCCCACGACACGAACGCGCCGGGCGGGAGTCCGGATGTGGAAACCCCGCCCGGCGCGTTGGCCGGATGGCGCCGCCTCGCCGATGCGAAGGCGCGCGCAGGAACCCTTGAGCGAGGCCGTGATGTCCTTGGCCTGCGGGGGTGAGAAGCGCGGGGCTTCTACTTGAGTGCCGGGCAGTCTATCCCGGCCCCACCGCGCGGCGCAAGCGCGGCGCCGCGCGGCCCCCGCCGCCACGCGCGGCGGTTGACGGCCGCGCCCGGCGTTGCCTAGCGTGCGCGCGCATCGGACGACCGCGGCCCCACTGCGGCCGGTCGCGCCGCCTTCGACCCTCGATCCGGGCGGCGCGCGACCGCCGGGTGGATGCCCGGCACAACGAAAGGACCTTCGATGAAGCGTGTGTTCGGAGTGCTGTGCATGCTGGTGGTCGCCGGTGCCGCCACCGCCGCCCCGCCGCAGAAGGGCTCGACCCTGTTCGCGCTCCAGATCGGCGAGACCGCGACCGACCTCGTGGACCTCGAGAGCGGCGGCTACCTGACGTCGGCGAACTTCGTGGCGCATCCCGACCTCACGGTCAGCGCGCAGCTGTGGCACTTCCTGACCAACGACTACGCGGTGAGTCTGGGCGGCGGGATCGGGTTCTTCTCCGAGACCGACAAGCCCGGCAGCAACGCGCCGCCCGCCTCGCCCGATCTCAAGTACACGCAGTCGTCGTGGCGCGTGCGGCTGGGCGGCGATCGCTGGGGCACGATCAGCGACCGGTTCCAGGTGTTCGCCGGTCCCGGCATCCAGGTGTCGGGCGGCAAGTGGAAGTTCGACGACGGTACGACCACCACCACCTCCCAGAACACCACGGTGTTCGCGCTCGAAGGCCGGATCGGCGCCCATCTGCGCTGCGGCGACCGGGCCGGCATCGTGATGCAGCTCGGCCACTACATCGGCTACGCGTCCGCCAGCTCGAACGGCGCCAAGACGCACTGGTGGGCCTCGGGGCACGACGGTTCGGCGGGACTCGCGATCACCTTCTAGCATCCACCTGGCGTCCACGAACGACAACGGCCCCGCAGCGGTCGGCTGCGGGGCCGTGATGTTGGCGCGAGCCTACTTCCGCTCCCCGACCTCCCGCTGGACGCGCTGCAGGAACGCGTCGCGCGTCATGGCCTCGAGCTGGCCCACCCCCTTGCGGCGCGGCGACACCTGGCCGGCCTCGGCCTCGCGCGGGCCGACCACCAGCATGTAGGGGATCTTCTGCAGCTCGGCGTCGCGGATCTTGGCGCCCATCTTGTCGTCGCGCAGGTCGGCCTCGACGCGCAGCCCGCCGGCTTTCAGCATCCGCACCGTGTCGGCCGCGTAGTCGAGCGCCTTGGGGTTGGCCGGGATCACGATCGCCTGCACCGGCGCCACCCACACCGGGAACTCGCCGCCCGTGTGCTCGATGTAGATGCCCATGAACCGCTCCAGCGAGCCGAGCAGCGCGCGGTGCAGCATCACCACCTCGTGGTCCTGGCCGTCGGCGCCGGTGTACATCACCTGGAACCGCTTGGGCAGGTTGAGGTCCACCTGGATCGTCGGGCACTGCCACTCGCGGCCGAGCGCGTCCTTCAGCTTGACGTCGATCTTGGGCGCGTAGAACGCGCCGCCGCCCTCGTCCACCTCGTACGGCAGCCCGCGCCGCTCGAGCGCCTGGCGCAGCGCGTCGGTGGCGAATGCCCACTCCTCGTCCGAGCCCAGGTACTTGTCCTTGGGCCGCGTGGCGAGATAGCACGAATACTCGTAGCCGAACGCGCCCAGCAGCGTGTCCATCAGGTCCAAGATGGCGTGCACCTCGTCGGCCAGCTGCTCGCGGGTGCAGAACACGTGCGAGTCGTCCTGGGTGAAGCCGCGCACGCGCTCCATGCCGTGCAGCACTCCCGAGCGCTCGTAGCGGTACACGGTGCCGAGCTCGGCGAACCGGATCGGCAGCTCGCGATACGAGTGCTTGCGGTTGTTGTAGATCATGATGTGGCCCGGGCAGTTCATCGGTTTCACGCGGTACGGCTGTCCGTCGATGTCCATCGGCGAGTACATCAGGTCCGCGTAGTTCTGCAGGTGCCCGGAGATCTCGTACAGCTTCTCGTTGGCGATGTGCGGCGTGTACACGAACTGGTAGCCGCGCTTCAGGTGCTCGTCCTTCCAGAATTGCTCGATCAGGTGGCGCACCATGGCGCCCTTCGGGTGCCACAGGATCAGCCCGGCGCCCACCTCCTCGTGCACCGAGTACAGGTCGAGCTCCCTCCCCAGCCGGCGATGGTCGCGGCGCAGCGACTCCTCGACGCGCGCCAGGTACGCCGCCAGGTCGGTCGCGTTCGGGAACGCGGTGCCGTAGATCCGCTGCAGCATCTCGTTGCGCTCGCTGCCGAGCCAGTAGGCGCCCGCCACGTGGGTGAGCTTGAACGCGCCGATCCGGCCGGTCGAGCGCACGTGTGGGCCGCGGCACAGGTCCGTGAACGGGCCGTTCCGGTAATAGGTGACCTTGGCGCCTTCGGGGATCTGCTCGAGGAAGTGCAGCTTGTACTTCTCGCCCGCCGCCTCGAACCGTCCGTGCGCCTCCTCGCGCGAGGTCTCCTCGTACACGAACGGCTGGTCCGCCTCGACGATCTCGCGCATGCGCGCTTCGATTCTCTGCAGGTCCTCGGGCGTGAACGGGGTGTCGCGCGCGAAGTCGTAGTAGAAGCCGTTCTCGACCGGCGGCCCGCCCGCCACCCTCACGTCCGGGAACAGCTCCGTCACCGCCGTGGCCAGCACGTGGGCCGCGGAGTGGCGCAGCCGGTACAGCTCCGGCCCGCCCGGATAATGGGCGACTTCAGGGCGTTCTTCGGCAGGTGCGACGGTCATGGCAGTGGCCTGCGGTTGAGGTGGACCATGATGGCGTTGAAGGAACGCGCAGCGTAGCACAGGGTCGGACACGCGGGCACCGCGCGCGTATCGCATGGCCTCCGTGCAGCTCGCGCTGGCCATGCCGGCGGCCGCCCGCGGTGCTACGCTCGCCATCCGCCGAGCGCACGGCCGGAGGGCAGTCATGGACGAGAGAGGCGATCGCGCGTCTTCGTTTCGGTGCGGAGGTGTCGTGGGCAGCACGTGGTTCGCGGCCTGGGCGCGCAAGGGACGAACGCGGCTGGTGGTCGCATGGCTGATGCTCGGTGTCACCACCGGGTGCGCGGCCTGGCACCAGATCAACTACGTGGCCCAGACCCAGGCCCCGCCGAGCACCGCCGTCGACGACTCGCTCTATCGGCGATTGTTCATGATGTCGCCGGACTCGCTCACGCCGGCCCAGCACGAGTGGCTGGCCGCCGAGCGTACGCGGCGCCAGGCGGCCGAGCGCGCGAAACGCAGGCACAGCCTGGTCGAGCCGGTGCTCGCCGTGGCCCTGATCGCCGGCCTGGTGACGCTCGCAGTGATGTTCTCGGGGTTCTCGAGGTACGCCCTGTGAGGCCCCGCACGCGGCTGCTGCTCGCGCTGCTGCTGCTCGGCAGCACCGGCTGCGCCGCGAGCTGGCACGAGATCAACTCCCACAAGGCGCCGGTCGCGACCCACGACGACTCGCTCTACCAGCGGCTGTCCCGCATGCCGCTCGACTCGCTCACCGTGCGCCAGTACGACTGGCTCGCCCGCGAGCGCGAGCGGCGCGAGCGGGAAGAGCACGATCGCCGCACCGCGAACATCGTCGCGCCCCTGGTCGTGATCTCACTGCTCGCGGTGGCCATCGCCGTCGCCTACGCAAGCGCGCTCAGCCGGGCATGGTGGCTATAGCCCGCTCCACGATCGAGCCCCGATGGCACGACCAGGGCCGTTCGCTCGAGCCTCGCAGCAGGAAATGGTGGGCGATACTGGACTTGAACCAGTGACCCCTTGCTTGTCGAGCAAGTGCTCTACCAGCTGAGCTAATCGCCCCCGCGGGACCGGCGATTCAAGCGGACCGGCCCGCGCACTGTCAAGCATTGCGCGGCGCCGCTGGCGGCCACGCGAAGGGCCCGGCGGCGCCGCCGGGCCCCCGCGCGTGCGTGCAATGCTAGCGTCCGTTGCCCGACAGCACCACCGCCTTCGCCGTGAACATGCGATCGCCCTGCGACAGCCGCACCCAGTAGACGCCGGGTGCGAACTTCTCGCGCGACAGGTCCAGCTGGTGCTGGCCAGGTCCGAGCGACCCCACCTGGCGCGAGATCATTTGGCGGCCCTGCGCGTCCACCACGGCGATCGCGGCCGGCGCGGAGTTGGCGAGCGAGAAACTGACCACCATGCCGTTCACGCTCGGATTCGGGCCGGTGCCGGACAGCGCGAGCCGGTTGGCGGCGGCCATGTCCACGCGCACTTCGCCGGCGTACACCTCGGCGCCGCCGGCCACGATGCCGAGCCGGTAGTCGTAGGTGCCGTACGACAGCACGGCCGCGTCGTCGTAGCTCACGTGACCCATGCCGTCCACGCGCAGCGTGCCGATCTTCTGCCACTCGCCCGGCACGTAGCGGCGGTACAGGTTCACCACCGGCGTGCTGGCCTCGGTGTACCACGACAGCAGCACGTGCCCGGCCCGCACCTCGGAGCCGACCAGCGACGCCAGCGTGGGTGTGGCGGTGTCGAGCAGGCGCTCCCAGATGCCGCGGCCGTGCGTGGCGACGCGCAGCGTGCGGTTGAACTGCTGGATCGCCATGTCGAACACCGCCACCACCGGCATGCCGGTGGTGTACGGCAGCCAGTTGGCGCCGCCGTCGCTGGAGCGGTACACGCCGATGTCGGTGCCGACGTAGATGTCGTTGGAGTTGTTGGGATCGATGGTGATGGCGTTCACCGGAACGTCGGGGATGCCGTTGCCGGCCGCCACCCACGTACCCGCGCCGCCCGCCAGGTTCGTGGTCTTCCACACGTGCTGGCCGGCCGGCATGCCGAACCCGCCGAACGTCGCCCACGCCACGTTGCTGTTGTTGGGATCGAACACCGTGCGCGCCACGTAACGCGTGCCGGTGGCCGACACCGGGAACGACGCGCTCGTCACGTTGGTGAGCGTGCTCGAGCCGGTCTGCGTCATCCACACCTGGCCGTTGTTGGTGCCGATGATGCGGCACGCATCGCTCTGCGGCGAGATCCCGATCGAGCTGATCACGCCCGTGGCCGAGATCGGATTCTGGCTCACCGTGACGTTGGTGGTGCCGTTGTCCGACGAGCGGTACAGGCGCTGCGTGCCGTAGTAGACGGGGTTCGGCGCGCCGGGTCCGAGCGCCATCGGCGCGTAGAACAGCACGCGGTCCGCCGCGGCGATGCCGTTGGCGTTGTTGCCGAGGAACTGCCAGCCGCTGTCGTGCGCGTTGGCGGTGGTGGTCACGCGCGCGAACCCGACCAGCTGGTTCTGGGCGTTGAAGTACGTGTGGTACATCGTGACGTTGGTGTTGTCGGTGGCGTTCTGATCGATCAGCGAGTAGCCGCCGTCGCCGAAATCGGCGCGCGTCCAGCTGGCGTTGGGCTGGTACCACGGCGTGCCGTTGTCCTGCGTGCCGCCGATCGTGAACCAGCGGTCCAGCGGGTGGAGCGCGATGCTCTCGAACTGGGTGGCGCTGAACCCGGCGGTGTTGATGCTGGCCCAGGTCTGGCCGGCGTCGGTGGACTTGAAGATGCCGCCGTCGTTGCCCTCGTACACGATGCTGGTGTTCGAAGGCGCGAACGCGATCACGTGCGCGTCGGCGTGCAGCCCGACGTCCGCGCCGCCGGCCGCGGTGAAGGTGGCGCCGCCGTTGCTCGAGCGCGTCAGCACGCGCGAACACGCGGCGTTGCCGGCGCCGCCGAGCAGGATCACGGTGGCGTCGTCGGGCTTGAGCGCGACGGGCACGTCGTAGAAGCACTGCCCGCCGCAGAATCCGCCGCCGCCCAGCAGCTTGGCGCCCCACGTCTGGCCGCCGTCCAGCGACGTGCGCAGCGCGCCCGAGCCCGAGGTGCAGCCGGTGCCGGTGGCGGGCTCGCCGTCGGCGACGATCATGGTGGTGACGCCGGCCACGCGATTCGCCGTCAGCGCGCCGCGCAGGCTGGCCGCCGGGCACACGAACGTCTGGGCGAACGTCGGACTCGCGGCCAGCGCGTTGGTCGTGCGGTAGATGCCGCCGTTGGTGGCGGTGCTGCCGAACACCCAGCACACGATCGTGTTCGAGCTGGCGTCGGTGGGATCGAACGCCATGTCGTTGACGATCAGGTTGCCGCTGACGTCGGGCGCGATGCTGCCCGCGCTCGTGACCGTCAGCTTGGCGAAATTGGGCGATGCCGAGGTGGCGTCGCTCGAGCGGTAGATGCCGCGCAGCGCCGTCACCGGCGGCGAGGCCCCGAACGCATCCCCGCCCACGCCGCCGATGCCGCTGCAGGTGGACACGAAGATCGTGGCCGGGTCGTCCGACTTCACGAGGATCTGGCTGATCGAGCGGCCGGTGAACGTCTTCGCGCCGATCACGTCGGTGGTGGGCGTGGGATTGAACGGTCCGTTCAGAACTGGCGCGGTGTCGGCGTTGTCGATGCGGTACAGCCCGACGCCGAAGTACGAGTCGGCCGACAGGTTGGCCTCGCCCGTGCCCACGTACAGAATCGTGGGATTCGATGGCGCCAGCGCCAGCGCGCCGACCGCCAGCGTCTGCGCATTGTCGAAGATCGCGGTCCACGACGCGCCGCCGTTCAGCGAACGGTACACGCCACCCTGCGCCGTGCCGACGTACACGATGTCGGGATTGGTGGGGTGCACGGCGATCGCCGTCACGCGCCCGCTCACCGGCGTCGAGACGTTGGTGGTCTGCCCGTTCGGGATCGGGGCCGGTCCGAGCGGCGTCCAGAAGCTGCTCGTGATCGGTCCGAACACCGATTGCTGCTGCATCATCTGTCCGATCGCCTCCACGCGCGGGTCGCCGTTGGTGAAGTCGTATGGCATGCCGCGCAGCAGCGCGATGTGCGCCTCGCGCGCCTGGATGTACCAGTCCTTGTCCACCTGGCCGGCGGCGAACGACGGCAGGTCGGGATCGTCGGCGTCCTGCGCGCGGGCCACGCGACTGGTCGCGGGCGCGACACACAGCAGGGCGAGCAGCAAGGCGGGGAGTCGCCTGTTCATCGGGTGGCACCTCGTGGCAAGGGAGTCGGCCGACGGCCGCCGCCGTCATGCGCCGGGGTGGCGCGGTGCGCGGAATCTATTCGGAGCGGCGACGAATTCGAAGCAAAGAATGCGAGCGGCTCAATCGTTTGGCGCAGCCAAACGCGCCGTGCCTCGCTGCCGAGACACGCCGCCGCGTGTGCGGGTGATGGAGGATCCCGGACGCGATCGCGAATGTCGCACGCGAGCGCGCGGGCGCTCGCTACACGCTGCGGCCGATCACGCCGGCGATGGTGCGGATCTGCGCCACCAGCTCGCGGTACTGATCGGGCCACAGCGACTGCGCGCCGTCGGACAGCGCGTGGTCCGGGTCGTGGTGGACCTCGATGATCAGCCCGTCGGCCCCGGCCGCGATCGCCGCGCGCGCCATCGGCGCCACCTTGTTGCGGATGCCGGTGCCGTGCGAGGGATCCACGATCACCGGCAGGTGCGTCAGCTCCTTCACCACCGGGATCGCGTTCAGATCGAGCGTGTTGCGGGTGTAGGTCTCGAACGTGCGGATGCCGCGCTCGCACAGGATCACCTGGCTGTTGCCGTGCGACAGCACGTGCTCGGCGCTCATCAGCCACTCCTCGATCGTCGCGGCCAGCCCGCGCTTGAGCAGCACCGGCTTGCCGGCGCGTCCGACCTCGCGCAGCAGCGAGAAGTTCTGCATGTTGCGCGCGCCGACCTGCAGGATGTCGGCGTGGCGGGCGACCAGCGCCACCTGCTGCGTGTCCATCACCTCGCTCACCACCGCGAGCCCGAACGCGTCGGCGGCGCGGCGCAGCAGCTTCAGGCCCTCCTCGCCCAGGCCCTGGAACGAGTACGGCGAGGTGCGCGGCTTGTAGGCGCCGCCGCGCATCACGGTCGCGCCCGCGTTCGCCACCGCCTTGGCGATCGTGAACGCCTGCGCCTCGCCCTCGACCGAGCACGGGCCCGCCATCAGCGCCAGCTGCTGGCTGCCGATCGCGCACCGGCCGACCGAGATCACGGTGTCGTGCGGATGGAACGTGCGCGACACGAGCTTGAACGGCGCCGCGATCGGGCGCACGTCCTCGACGCCCGCCCACGCGCGCGCGCCCTCCCAGTCCACGCCGGCCACGTCGCCGACCGCCCCGAGCCGCACCTGGCCGTCGTGGTCGGTGCGATGCACCGACAGCCCCGCCATGCGCAGGCGCGCGGCGATGTCGGTGGCCTGCTGCTCGGTCGAGCCCCGCTTCAGCAGCACGAGCATGGGTGCGTGGCGCTCCTAAGTGGCGCGTCGTTCAACGAAATGGCCCACGCCTGTTCGGCATGGGCCGGGAGTGTGCGTTCGAAGCGGGTGACTCAGTGGACGAACGCGCGCTCCCGGCCACGCCAGGCGTAGCCGTACCAGCGCCATCCGACCACCATGCTCCACATCGCGTGAGTCCTCCGTTCGAGACCGACAAACGGTAGCACGCACGTTCGCGTGCGCGCAACGCCCGCGCGCGGGAGCCGCGCCGGTCAGCGCTCGCGGCCCCGCAGCGCGCGCTGCCGGAGCCACACGTCCATCAGCACGATGCTCATCATCGCCTCGGCCACCGGCACCACCCGCGGGCAGATGCACGGATCGTGGCGGCCCTCGATCGCGATCGTGGTCGTGCCGCCCGCCGCGGTGGCGGCGGTCTGGGACTTGCCGATCGAGGTGGCCGGCCGCACCGCCACGCGCACCACCACCTCGGCGCCGTTCGAGATCCCGCCCGAGATGCCGCCGGCGAAGTTGGTGAGATAGCGCTCGCCGTCGAACACGTCGTTGGTCTCGGAGCCGTGGCGCGCCACCATCTCGAACCCGCCGCCGATCTCGACCCCCTTGGTGGCCGGGATCGACAGCATCGCGGCGCCCAGCAGCGCGTCCAGCTTGGCCATGGTGGGATCGCCCCACCCCGCCGGCACGCCCCGCGCCATCACCTCCACCACGCCGCCCACCGAGTCCTTCGCGTCGCGCGCCCGCTCGATCGTGCGTGCCATCTCCGCCGCGGCGTCCGCGTCCGGGCACCGCACCGGGTTCTGCTCCGCCAGCTCCCAGTCGCGCCGCGCCGCGCGCACGGGGCCCACCTGCACCGTGCCGCCCACCACGCTCACGCCCACGGTCGCCAGTGCCGCGCGCGCCAGCGCGCCGGCCGCCACACGGCCCACCGTCTCACGCCCCGACGAGCGCCCGCCGCCGCGATGGTCGCGCACGCCGTACTTCTGGAACGTGCTGTAGTCGGCGTGGCCGGGCCGGAACACGTCCTTCAGCGCGTCGTAGTCGTGCGAGCGCTGATCGGTGTTCCGCACCATCATCGCGATCGGCGTGCCGAGCGTGACGCCCTCGAACACGCCGGACAGGATCTCGACCCTGTCCGCCTCCTTGCGCTGCGTGACGAGCGCGCTCTGTCCCGGGCGCCGGCGGTCGAGCTGGAGCTGGATGTCGGCGTCCGACACGCGCACGCCGGGGATCATGCCGTCCACCACCACCCCCACGCCCGGCCCGTGCGACTCGCCGAACGTGGTGATGACGAACAGCTGCCCGAACGACGACGACATCAGCGCGCGCGCCGCGCCGCGCGGGCGCGCGGCCGGCTGGAGGCGCCGCGCGCCGCGGCGCGCTCGAGCGCCGCCCTCTGCTTGGCGCGGTACGCGAGGTGGTCGTTCACGAGCCGCTCGAACTGATGCAGGTACGTGGGTCGGATGCTGCCGCGTGCGCCATGCACCCATGGCTTCACCCGCTCCCACGCCACGATCTCCTCGCCGGTGTGCTCGAAGAACAGCTCCGCCTGCAGCACGCCGCTGTTGACGATGGTCGCCACCATCTCCCAGTACGACACCACCTGCCGCATCCAGCGGTCCTCGTCGCTGTGCGACAGGTAGCGCGCCTGGATCTCGGGCCAGCCGGCGGGCTTGAACTCGGTGAGGAACCAGCGCCGCGCCCGGCGCAGCTCGGGCTCCTGGCGCAGCTCGTACAGGCGGATCAGCAGCTCGGCGTCGGCGTGAATGGGCTTGCGCATGGCGGTGGGTCTCCCCGGGGGTGGCGACGGATGGGCGCACGCACGCTAGTCCCGCGCAGGCGATTTCGCAACGCACGGCGGCGGACGGGTGCTAGGCTCGCGCCGCTCGATCCGCCGTCCCCCGGCCACGATCGCTGGAGGCCGTATGAACCGATGGGTGGTCGTCGTGCCCGCCGTCCTCGTCGCCTGCGCCGCGTTCGTTGCGGCCGCCCGTCCGGCCATGATCTTCGAGGACCTCCGCAGCGCGAGCAGTCTCGGCATCGATCCCTCCACCCGGGCCGTGGGCATGGGCGGCGCCGGCACCGCGGTGTTCTGGGGCGACGTCGATCCGTGGGCGAATCCCGCGCTGCTCGGGGGCGTGCGCGGCGTGGGTTACGAGCACGACCACGGTGATCTCGCGGGCATCGATCTGCGCGCCGGCCGGTTCGTCGCGGGCGGCGACGGAGTCGGGTTCGCCACCAGCGGCCGGCCGGTCCACGGCCTGGGCGAGCAGCGGATCGAGCTCCACGGCGACATCGGCGGCACGCCGTTTTCGGCGTTCGAGCGCGTGCGGGCGTGGAGCGTCGGGGCGAGTCTCGCCGGAGTGTGCCGGGCGTGGGCGCAGCGCACGGGCGGAGAGCCGCCCGCGTTCACGCGCCACTTCGACGTGGCACTCGGCTACGGGCAGAACGCAGTGGACGAAGGCACCACGTTCGGCGGCTCCTCGGCGACCTCCGGGCCGGCCGTGGTCCACGATCTGGGCGTGCTGGCGAGAACCGGGTGGGACGCGGGACGCCTCGGCGCGCGACGACTCCGGGTGGATGGCGCCGCCGGCTTCTCGAGCCACAACGTCACGAACGCCGGGCTGCAGGACCCGTTTAGCACCCGCGTCGTTCCGGCCGTGCGTCAGACGCGCGGCGGCATCGCCGTGCGCGGGGCGCTGGCGGCGCCCGTCGCGGCCGACGACAAGCGCGCCTGGCTCGTGGCCTCGCTGCAGCCCGTGGTGGCCCTGGGGCTTGCCTACGATCCGGTGTGGAACGAAGCCGGTGTCTCGACCCCGACCCAGACCGCCAACGAATGGGGCGCGGAGTTGGCGGTGATGAACGTGGCGTTCGCGCGCGTCGGGCTCGCGACCTCCGAGGGGACGTCGCAATCGACGTGGGGGCTCGGCGCCGCGCTGCCATTGGGCCCCTACGGCCGCGCCGGCTACGAGCACGCGCACAGCACCGGCGACCTGCCCGACCAGACGCGCGATCGCTGGAGCGCGTGGCTCGATCCGGTGGCGATCTGGCACGCGTGGCGCTGATCGCGCCGGGCGGCTACCGCGCCGAGTCGCCGAGCGCGCGCACCTCGCCCACCTCGCGCACCTCGACCGGCCAGCCTTCGAGCGCGCGCGGCAGGCGCGCGTCCAGCTCGCGCGTGCGGCGCGCGACATAGATCACGATCACCGGCCGGCCGCGGCGCGCGCCCTCGCCCGTGCCGGCGACGCCCGGCAGCTTCATCAGCCCGGGCGTGTGCGCGGCCAGCACCTCGGTGATCGGGCGTTGCGGCATGCGGGCCTCCCGTGCGCTCCCGCGGCAGCCGGCGAGCGCCAACGCCGCCATCAGCACGCAGGGGAGCCGCCGGAACGCGGCTCCCCTGCGGGGTGCGATCTCGCTACTGGCCGACGATCGTCGCGCCACCCAGCGCCTGCAGCACGGGGCCGATCGGGTTCTCGAACGATCCGCCGCCGCCGCCGGCGAAGCACAGCCCGACGGGATTGTTCGTGCTCTGCTCCACCATCAGCGAGCCGGAATCGCCCGAGCGGATGAAGTTGCCAGGCGTCTCGATCTGGTTCACGAACGTGGCGACGCCGCTGGAATACTGCACCTGGATCGTGACGTTGATGGCCTGCACGGTGCCGGTGGTGAGCCCGGAGGTGCGCCCGGTCTTCTTCACCGGCTGGCCGATGTAGGCGCCCGCCACGGTCGAGGTCGGCGCGTAGCCGCCCGCCTCGCCCGCCGTGTAGCTCAACCCCGCGACCGGCTGCGCCAGCGCGCAATCCACGGTGTTGTTGGAGGTGAAGCTCACCTTCACGTAGTTCGCGAGCGTGGCGCACTGCGCGGTCTGCGCGCACTTGGGGTGCCCGTCGTAACGGCCCGGGGCGTCGATGCGCTCGCCGCTGCTGGCGGCGTTCTCGCGCGCGAACACGTGGTTGTTGGACAGGAAGTAGCGCGTGCTGCCCTTGGTCGCCACGCAGCCGAGCGTGCCGGCCGAGCACTCGAGATCGTTGCCGGTCGATGTGCCCATCTCCAGCGGGCCGCCGGCGCCGCCGCGGCGCGAGAACGGCGAGACGTAGGCGACGACCTTCCCAACGGTGCGGGCCTCGACGATGACGCCTTCCTCGGCGGCGGGAATGCCGGCGACGCCGGCGCGGTCGGTGAACACCACCACTTCGGGGCGGCCGTCGGCCGTCGCGCCCGTGCCGGTGCCGATCACCCCCGGGATGCGCATCAGCTCGGGCGTGTGGCGGTCCTGGATGCCCATCACGAGCGCGACGTCCTGCGGCCGGCGGATCGACAGCGCGCCGGCGCCGCTTGACGCCGACGAGGCGGCGTCGGGTGCGGTGGGCGCCGATCGATCGCGGCTGCAGCCGGCGAACGCCAGGATACCGATGAGGCCGGCGGCGGACAGCAGCGCCGCGCGTGATCGAATGGAGCGAAGCCGGGACTGGCCCATGGGGAATCTCCAGGTTGCGGATGAACGATGCGGCGCGGACGAGAACGGTCGTCCGCGTCCCCGAGGCGGCCGCGTCGAAGGCTAGGGTGCGGGCCGCCGGCGGTCAACGACTTCGTGACGCGGGATGGCGCCAGGATTTCATCCGCGATCGTGCACGTGCACGCGCAGCGGCCCGCGCACGCGCTCGACCGTGGCGTGCACGCTCCCGTCCTCCCGGCGCACGAACTGCACGTCCACGCTTCCGCCGCCGACCCGCAACCCCTCGATCCGCAGCGCGTGGCAGAACCGCGGCAGCACCGGGTGCACGACGTCCAGCCGGTGCTGGAACGCGTGCGGCGACAACCCCAGCGCGCTCTCGATCAGGCACGGCACCGCGGCCGCGGCGAACGCCTGCGGGTGGCATGCGACGGGATAGCGGATCGGCACCGGGTACACGTCGCGCGGATATCCGCCGAACAGCTCCGGCAGCCGCGCGAGCGGGAAGTGCAGCGCCGCGTCAAGCAGGTGCTCGAGCACGCGCTGCACCGCGCGCGCGTGGCCGTAGCGCCGGAAGCCGGCGGCGGCGAGCGCATTGTCGTGCGGCCACACGGTGCCGAGGTGGTAGCCGATCGGGTTGAAGCGCCGCTCGCGCGTGGACAACGTGCGGATCCCCCACCCGCTCCACAGGTCGTCCTCCATCAGCCGCCGGACGACGCGCGCGGCGCGGCGCGGGTGCGCGATGCCGGACCACAGCGCGTGGCCGGCATTGCTGGCCGCCACCTCGACCGGGCGCCCGCCGCGCTCGAGCGCCAGCACGTAGCCCTGGAGCCGCTCGCTCCAGAACGCGCGCTCGAACCGCTCGCGCAGCCGGTGCGCCTCGAGCGCCAGCGCGCGCGCGCGCCGCGGGAGCCCGGCGTGCGCGAACAGCCCGGCCGTGCCCAGCAGCGCGCGGTACACGTAGCCCTGCACCTCGACCAGCGCGATCGGCGGTTCGGCCAGCGAGCCGTCGGCGTTCGGAATGCCGTCGCCGGAATCCTTCCAGCCCTGGTTGCGCAGGCCACCCGCCGTGGTGGTCGGGCCGTAGTCCACGAACCCGTCGCCGTCGGAATCGCCCCAGCGCGCGATCCACTCCAGCGCGCGCTCGACCGGGCCGCGCAGCTCGCGGAACAGTGCCAGCGATCCGGTCCAGCGCGCGTGGCGCGCCAGCGCCACCAGGAACAGCGGCGTGGCGTCCACGCTGCCGTAGTACGGCGTGTGCGGCAGGCGCCCGAGCCGCGCCAGCTCGCCGGTGCGCAGTTCGTGCAGGATCTTGCCCGGGGTCTCGTCGCGCGACGGGTCGACGCGGTCGCCCTGCATGCCGGCGAGCAGCCGCAACGACGAGGCGGTGAGGTCCGGATCCCACGCCAGCATCTCGATCGCGGTCAGCAGCGTGTCGCGCCCGAACACGGTGGCGAACCACGGCAGCCCGGCGGCCATGTACACGGCGCCATCCATGCGGCTGTGCAGCGCGTGCAGGTCGTCGAGCGAACGATCCACCGTCTCCTGCATCAGCACGCTGTCGCACGTGAGCCGGGGTTGCCGCCCGCGCCACGCGCGGTGGTCGTCCGCGCTGCGCCGGGCGGCGCGCTGCATGCGCGCGTGCCCCGGGCGCGGCGGCGCGGGGCCGTCGGCATCGGCTTCGCGCCCGTGCGTGATCGCGATCAGGAACGCCAGCTCGGCCGAGCCGCGCGCCGGCAGCTCGAGCCGGAAGCGGGCCCCCTCGGACGCGAGCCCGTCGGGGGCGCGCTCGAACCGCACCGTGACCGCGCGCGCGATGCCGTCCGCGCCGGCGTAGCGGAACGCCAGCGTGTCGTGCCGCCATGCGGGCGGCGCGATCGTGCCGGGCGGGGCGCCCTGCATGCCGCGCACCACGAACATGTCCTCGAACGAGGCGTGCAGCGTGAGCTCGAGCTCGAGCGCGCATGCGTACGTGAGGTGGCTCTGCAGCAGCAGCCGCTCGTGCACGCACTCGGTGTCGCCGTCCACCAGCCGCTCCCAGGTGATGCCGAGCTGCTCCTTGGCGATCGTGCGGTCCGCCACGCGCAGCGCGGGATTGGTGAGCTGGAAGCGCGCGTGGCCCGGGCGCATCACGCTGGCGCCGAGCGGCGTGGGCGGCGCGCCGCCCAGCGTCCACGCGCAGCCATCGAGGTAGCGCGTGTCGTCGGTGTAGAGGCCGAACCCGTGCACGCCGGCGAGCGGGAAGCTGCCGTCGCGCTCGGCCACGAGGAACACGTTGCGGTCCTTGACCGTGACCGCGTCCGCGATGCTGCGCGCGAGCGCGGTGTCGAACCGCACCGCGCCCGCGCGCGAGCGCCCGTCGGCGCGGGGGCGGCCGGCCGGCGTGGCGGCGGGGGCGGCGCGGTGCCACATGCGTCAGCCCTCCCCGCGCCGCTGCGCGAGCCGCAGCACCTGCGCCAGGTGCAGCGCCTCGCGCCCGGTCTCCTGCCGGATCTGCTCGCGGCAGCTGAACCCGTCGGCGACGAGCAGCGTGTCGGGCGCCGCGGCGCGCACGGCGGGCAGCAGCACCAGCTCCCCGATCGCGCGCGAGACGTCCTCGTGCCCGCGCTCGAATCCGAACGATCCCGCCATGCCGCAGCAGCCGGTGTCGGGCCGGTCCACGTCGAGCCCGAGATCCTGCAGCAGCCGCGCGTCGTCGTCCGCGCCCATCAGCGCCTTCTGGTGGCAGTGCGCGTGGTGCAGCGCGCGGCCGGGCAGCGCGCCCGGCGCGCGGCCGCCCGCGTGGTGCGCGAGGAATTCCCCCAGCGTGTGCGTCTGCGCCGCCAGCCGGCGCGCGTCGGCATGGTCGCCGAGCAGGTTCGTCAGCTCGTCGCGGAACACGGCGGCGCAGCTCGGCTCCAGCACCACGAGCGGCGTGCCGTCCTCGAGCCACGGCCTCGCGTCGCGCACGATCGCCTGGAGCCAGCGCCGCGCGGTGTCGAGCATGCCGTAGTCGTACAGCGGCCGCCCGCAGCAGCGTTGGCGTGGCGGTAGCTCCACGCGAAAGCCGGCGCGCTCCAGCACCTCGACGGCGGCGAGCCCGACGTCGGGATGGAAGTGATGGGTGAACGTGTCGGGCCACAGCACGACGCGCGGCGCGTCCGGCGCCGGCGCGCGCGTGGCGAGGCCGTCACGGGCCAGCAACCGGCGGCGGAACGTGCGGGCGGCGAACCGCGGCATCTCGCGCGACGGCGCGATCCCGGCCAGCCGCCGGGCCAGCGCGCCCACGCCGCGCGCGTGCGTGGTCCAGTTGACGAGCCCCGGCGCCCGCGCCGCGGCGCGCGCCCACACCGCGATCAGCCCCATGGCGTATGCGTGCGCCGGCCGCGGCCGCCCCGCCCACCAATGCGACAGGAACTCGGCCTTGTAGGTCGCCATGTCGACGCCGACCGGGCAGTCGCCCTTGCAGCCCTTGCACGACAGGCACAGATCGAGCGCCTCCTTCACCGCCGGCTCGCGCCAGCCGCGCCGGCCGATCGGGTCGCCGCGCAGCATCTCGAACAGCAGCCGCGCGCGGCCGCGGGTCGAGTGACGCTCGTCGCGCGTCACGCGGTAGCTCGGGCACATCGTGCCATCGCGCTCGCGCCGGCACTCCCCCACGCCCACGCAGCGCAGCGTCGCGCGCGCGAAGCTGCCGCGATCGTCCGCGTAGTGGAACTGCGTGCGCGGCGTGGCCGGCCGGTAGTCGACGCCCAGCCGCAGGTTCTCGTCCGGCAGGTAGGCGTCGATCAGCTTGCCGGGATTCATGCGAAGGTCCGGGTCCCAGATCGCCTTGAACTCGCGGAACGCCTGCATCAGCTCGTCGCCGAACATCTTCGGCAGCAGCTGTCCCCGCGTCTGGCCGTCGCCGTGCTCGCCCGACAACGAGCCGCCGTAGCCCACCACCAGGTCCGCGGCGTGCTGCAGGAACTCGCGGTAGTGGTCGATGCCGGCGCGCGTCTCCAGCTCGAAGTCGATGCGCACGTGCACGCAGCCCTGCCCGAAGTGCCCGTACAGCGCGCACGCGTAGCCGAACCGATCGAGCAGCCGGCGGAAGTCGCGCAGGTAGTCGCCCAGCCGCTCGGGCGGCACCGCCGAATCCTCCCAGCCCTCCCACGTGTCGCGCATGCCGGGCACGAACGCCGTGGCGGGGAGCCCCGATTCGCGCACCTTCCACACGCGCCGCTGGGCATCGGGGTCGGTGACGAGATGCGCGTGCGGCACGTGCCGGCCGTGGCGGAGCGCGCGCGCCGCGCGCTCGGCCGCGGCGCGCGCCGCCTCGGGCGAGTCGCCGCCGAATTCGGCGATCAGCCAGCCGCCGCCCGGCGGCAGCAGGTGCAGGTCGTCCTGGTGCAGGTGCTTCTTCTTCATGTAGCCGATGAGCTCGGCGTCCATCCCCTCGAGCGCGATCGGGCCGAAGCGCAGCACGTCGGGCACGTGGTCGCCGGCCGCGTACACGTCGTCGAACCCGAGCACCAGCACCACCCGCGCGGCCGGGTCGGTGACGAGCCGCACGCCGGCCTCGAGCACGGTCACGCACGTGCCCTCGGAGCCGACCAGGGCGCGCCCCAGGTGGAAGCCGCGCTCCGGCAGCAGCTCGGGCAGGTTGTAGCCCGACACGCGCCGCGGGATGTCGGGATAGCGCCGGCGGATCTCGCCCGCGTAGCGGTCGCGCAGCTGGAGCAGGCGGCGCACGATGTCGCCTTCGCGGCCGCCGCGCGCCAGCGCCGCGCGGATCGCGGCGTCGTCCATGGCGCCTGCGCGCATGCGCGTGCCGTCGTACAGCAGCACGTCCAGCCACTCGACGTTGTCGTCGGTCTTGCCCGCCATCACCGAGTGCGCGCCGCACGAGTTGTTGCCGATCATGCCGCCGATCACGCAATGGTTGTGGGTGGCGGGATCGGGGCCGAACGTGAGTCCGTGGGGGTGCGCGGCGCGCTTGATGTCGTCGCACGGCACCCCGGGCTGCACGCGCGCGATGCGGCGCGCGGCATCGACTTCCAGCACTTCGTGCATGAACTTGGTGAAGTCCAGCACGAGGGCGGCGTTGCAGCACTGGCCGGCGAGGCTGGTGCCGCCGCCGCGCGGCAGCAGCGGCGCCTCGAACCGGCGCGCGATCTCGACCGCGGCCACCACGTCGTCCGCGTGGCGCGGGATCACGACCCCGAGCGGGACCTGGCGGAAGTTGGAGCCGTCGGTGGCGTACAGCGCGCGGCTGCCGGCGTCGAACCGCACCTCGCCCCCGTGGCTCCCGATCGCGCGCGCGAGCGCCTCGCGCAACGGCGCGATTCGCTGCGGCGGATAGGGCGGCCGGCGCGCCGCGGCCGACGGGCGCGGCGGCAGCGGATGCGCAGCGGGTCGGGCGGGCGCGGGCTGGGCGTGCGCCACGTCACACCTCGAAGCGCGCGGCCTCGCGCGCGCGCAGCGCCATGCCGTGGCCCGCGCGCGACAGGTCGGGCGCGAGCATGCCGTCCACCACGCGCGGCACGCCGTCGAACAGCATGCCCTCGATGCGTGCGTGGTCGTGGAAGTACTCGACGTGGCGCACTCCGGCGGCCGCGCAGCACGGCGCCGCGTGCAGCGCCGGGGCGCAGTGCGCGGACACCGGCACGTTCATGGCCTCGGCCAGCGCCGCGGCGCGCATGAACCCGGTGCAGCCCTGGCAGCGCGTGACGTCGAGCTGCAGCACGTCCACCGCGCCCGGCTGCAGCAGACGCAGCGCCTCGCGCGGCTCCCACACGTACTCGCCGGCGGCGAGCGCCATGCCGGGCGGCAGCCGGTCGCGCACCGCGCGCAGGCCCGCCGCGTCGTCCGACGACACCGGCTCCTCGAGCCACGTCGCGCCCACGTCGTGCGCCTCGCGCGCCAGCGCCAGCGCGCCGGGCACGTCGCACGCGCCGTTGGCGTCCACGAACAGCTGCGTATCGGCGCCGATCGCCTCGCGCGCCGCCCGCATGCGCATCGGGTCGGCCGCGCGATCGCGTCCCACCTTCATCTTCACCATGCGCATGCCGGCGGCCGCGAACCCGGCGAGCTGGCGCTGCAGATGGGCGATCGGGTACGAGGTGAACCCGCCGCTGCCGTACACCGGCACGCGCGCGCGCACCAGGCCGAGCGCGCGCGCCAGCGGCAGGTCGGAGAGCCGCGTGGCCAGGTCCCACAGCGCCAGGTCCACGGCGGCGATCGCGCACGAGGCGATCCCGGGACGGCCGACGTTGCGCACCGCCTCGCGCATCGCGTGCCACGCGGCGACCGGTGACCGCGCGTCCTTCCCGCGCACGACCGGCGCCAGTGAATCGGCGATCACGCGCGCCGCGGCGGCGGCGGCATAGCTCCAGCCGAGCCCCGTGCGGCCGCCGGCCGTCGCGTGCACCACCACCAGCGTGGTGCTGCTCCACGCGAACGTGCCGTCCGACTCGGGCGCATCGGTCGGCACGCGGCAGACCGCGACCGACAGGCGCTCGATCGGCGTCCCGGTGCGCGCGGCCCGCGCGTGAGCCGGCGCGAGACTCACACCAGCTCGCGCACCTTCTCGGACACGATGCCGAGCGCGATCCTGGCGCGATTGGGCTCGCCCTTGATCAGCGCCTCGCCCAGCTTCATCGCCTGCTCCGCCGTCACCTTGGGCGGCATCGGCGGCTCGAGCGCGTCCACCACCGCCTGCACCACCACCGGGCCCGGCGTCGCCAGGGCCTGCTCCAGGATCGCGCCGCACTGCTTGGGATCCTCGATCGTGAACCCGCGCCCGCCGCACGCCTCGGCGAACGCGGCGAAATCGATCGGGTGCAGATCGCAGCCGTACTCGGGATTGCCGAGGAACACCATCTGCTCCCATTTGATCTGCCCGAGCGTGTTGTTCTTCACGATCACCACCTTGATCGGCAGCTTCTCCTTCACCGCGGTGGCGAACTCGCCCATCAGCATGGTGAACCCGCCGTCGCCCACGAACGCCACGCACTGGCGCTGCGGGTGCGCGATCTGCGCCGCGATCGTGTACGGCAGCCCGTTGCCCATGGTGGCGAGCGTGCCGGACAGCGAGTACATCTGCCCGCGCCGCGCGGGGATGTGGCGCGCGAACCAGCTGGCGATCGTGCCCGAGTCGCACGACACGATGGCGTCGTCGCGCAGCCTCTGCCCCAGCTCGTGCGCCACCACCTGCGGCTTCATCGGCACGTCGTCGCGGCTGGCGCGCTCGGCCAGCACCTTGCGCCAGTCCTCCATCAGCCGCTGCGCCTTGTCGAGGAAGTGGCGGTCCTCGTGGCGCTGCACCAGCGGCAGCAGCGCCTGCAGCGTGCCCTGGCCATCGCCGATCAGCCCCACCTCCACCGGGGTGCGCAGCCCGATGCGCACCGCATCGAGATCGATCTGCACCGCGCGCGCCTGGCCGGGCTTGGGATAGAACTCGATGTACGGGAACGAGCTGCCGACGATGAGCAGCGTGTCGCACTCCTCCATCACCTCCTGCGACGGGCGGGTGCCGAGCAGGCCGATGCCACCGGTGGTGAACGGGCTGTCGTCGGGGATCACGGCCTTGCCGAGCAGCGCCTTGATCACGGGCGCGCCGAGCTTGTCCGCCATCGCCTCCACCTCCTCGCCCGCGCCGAGTGCCCCCTGCCCCACCAGCATCGCGATCTTGCGCCCGCGATCCAGCACCTGCGCCGCGCGGCGCAGGTCCTCGGGGGCCGGCAGCCGCGCGCCGATCGTGAACAGGTCGCCGCTGTGGTGCGGCTTGTTGCGCGCCGAGCGCTCGTCGTCTTCCAGCTTCTGGTCCTGCAGGTCCACCGGGAAGTTCAGGTGCGCCACGCCGCGCTGCGCGAGCGCGGTGCGGCACGCCATGTCCACCACGTTCTCGACGTGCGCCGCCCCCATCACGCGCGTCGTGTACACCGCCACGTCCACGAACAGGCGGTCCAGGTCCACGTCCTGCTGGCCGTGGGTGTCGATCAGGTCGTGGAAGTGGTGGCCGGTGATGGCCAGCACCGGCTGGCCGTCGAGCTTGGCGTCGTAGAGCCCGTTCAGCAGGTGGATGCCGCCCGGACCCGACGTCGCCAGGCACACCCCCAGCCGACCGGTGTACTTGGCGTAGCCGCACGCCATGAACGCCGCCGCCTCCTCGTGGCGGACCTGCACGAACCGGATCTGGTCGCGCCGCGTGCGCAGCGCCTCCATGATGCCGTTGATGCCGTCGCCCGGCAGCCCGAACACGACCTCGACCCCCCAGTCGTGCAGCCGGTCCACCAGAATGTCCGAAGCGTTGCGCGCCATGGCGATCCTCCCATCGGTGGGTTCCCGAGGTTGTGATGAGCGCCGCGCCGCGACGATTGCCCGGCGGCCGCGCGCCGCGCGCGGCGGCGGCCGCCGCGTTGGCGGGACCGCGC
>DASSIN010000270.1:0-9252 GCA_035691845.1 Candidatus Eiseniibacteriota bacterium
CGACGGCGGCGCGGCGCGGACGTGTGCGCTGTGGCGATTCGAGTCGCTGCCGCGCGGGTTCTCCGCCGCGGGCCCGGCGATCGTCGCGCAGGACGGTGCGACGCTGTGGGTGCCGGCCGGCTGGCGCATGCGCATGCACCCGACCGGCACGCTGATCGTGCGCCCGCGGAGCGCGCGATGAGCCGCGCCGCCCGCGCGCGCGGCGTGACGCTGTCGCTGTGGCAGGGATTGTTCGCGGCATGCGCCGAGGAGATGGGCGTCACGCTGATGCGCGCCGCGCACTCGCCCAACATCAAGGAGCGGCTCGACCACTCGTGCGCGATCTTCGACGCCCAAGGCCGGCTGGTGGCGCAGGCGGCGCACATCCCGGTGCACCTGGGCAGCATGCCGCGCGCGGTCCAGGCGGCGCGCGCGCTGGCGCCGTTCGCCCCCGGCGACACCGTGATCGTGAACGATCCCTACGCCGGCGGCACGCACCTGCCCGACATCACCCTGGTGACGCCGGTGTTCTTCACGCCGCGCGGGGCGCCCGAGTTCTACGTGGCGAGCCGCGCGCACCACGCCGACGTGGGCGGCGCCGCGCCGGGCTCGATGCCGCTCGCGCGCGAGGTGTTCGAGGAGGGCGTGCGGCTGCCGCCGGTGCGGCTGGTGCGCGCCGGGCGCTGGGCGGAGGACGTGCTCGCGCTGCTGCTCGCCAACGTGCGCACGCCCGACGAGCGCCGCGCCGACCTGGCCGCGCAGCTCGGCGCCCAGGTGACGGGCGCGCGCCGGTTGCAGGCGTACGCCGCGCGCGAGGGCGTGGCCCGTGTCACCGCCGCCGCCGCGGCGCTGATCGCCCACGGCGCGCGCGTGGCGCGCGTGGCGGTGGCGCGTCTGCCGCGCGGGCGCTGGCGGTTCGCGGACGCGCTCGACGACGATGGCCTCGGCACCGGTCCGATCCCGATCGTCGCCACCGTCACGCTCGACGGCCGCCGCGTGCGCGTGGACTTCGCCGGCTCGAGCCCGCAGGTGCATGGCCCCGTCAACGCGGTCGAAGCCGTCACGTTCGCGGCCTCGGCCTACGCCGTGCGGCTGCTGCTGGGCGAGCTGCCGGTCAACGCCGGCACGTTCTCGGTGCTCGACGTGCGCGCGCCGCTCGGCACCGTCGTCAACGCGCGGTTCCCGGCCGCGGTGTCGGCCGGCAACGTCGAGACCTCGCAGCGGATCGTGGACACCGTGCTCGGGGCACTCGCGCGCGCCTGCCCCGACCGCGTGCCCGCGGCCAGCGCCGGCACCATGAACAACCTGCTCGTGGGCGGCATGGACCCGCGCACCGGCCGGCCGTTCGCGTACTACGAGACGCTGGGCGGCGGCCACGGCGCCGGCCCGGGCTGGGACGGCGAGCACGCCATGCAGGTGCACATGACCAACACCCGCAACACGCCGATCGAGGCGCTGGAGCACGCCGTGCCGCTGCGCGTCGAGGGCATGCGCATCCGGCGGGGGAGCGGCGGGCGCGGGCGCTGGCGCGGCGGCGACGGCATCGAGCGCCGGCTGCGCGCGCTCGTGCCGGTGCGGGTCACGGTGATGAGCGACCGCCGCGCGCGCGGGCCCTACGGCCTGGCGGGCGGCCGGCCGGGCGCGCCCGGGTTCGCGAAGGTGACCGGGCGCACGGGTCGGACCCGCACGCTCGCCGGCAAGTGTCAGGTTGACCTGCCCGCGGGCGCGGTGCTAACGCTCGCCAGCCCCGGCGGCGGAGGTTACGGCCGCTGACCTCGGCCGAGCCCCGGTCGAGGCGCCACGCTTCCCGGAGGAATGCATGCGCCTCATCCATCGCGCCCTGTCGTGGCTCGCCGCGATCGTGCTCGTGCTGTCGTTCGCCCGGCCCCGCATCGCGGACACCGTGCCGCTCTACGCCGCGCGCACGGGACTCATGTGCCAGAGCTGCCACTTCGATCCCAACGGCGGCGGCCCGCGCAACGACTTCGGCTTCGCGTTCGCGCGCAACCGCCACTCGCTGGCCGCCGAGGACACCACCTCGGCGTGGCACGACCTCGATCTCACGAACCGCGTGGGCGACCGGTTCCCGCTGTACTTCGGCGTCAACCAGCGCTTCATGTACCTGGTGAATTCCGCCACCCAGGGCGACTCCATCGACCGCGCCGGATTCTTCAACATGGAGCGCGCGCTGCACGTCACGTTCCAGCCGCATCCCCGGCTCACGCTGGTGTACAGCACCGACGCGTTCGCCACCGGGCCAGCGTCCACCGCCACCAGCACCGAGGCGTTCGGGCTGCTCACCATCAAGTCGAGCTTCTACGTCAAGGCCGGCCGGTTCCGGAATCCGTTCGGACTGCGGCTCGACGATCACACGGTCGCCACCCGCAACGGGTTCCTCGACTTCACGCCCGGCAACTTCGGCAGCGCCGGATTCCTGCCCTACGACCCGCGCTTCCCGGACATGGGAATCGAGCTCGGCGGCGATCACGGCGGCTGGTTCGGCCGCGCCTCGTTCACCAACGGCCGCTCGGACCTGTTCACCACCGCGCCATACGCCGAGACCGGCGCGATCAAGCTCGGCTACAACACCTCCGGGTTCCAGGGCGGGCTGTCGTTCTACGACGGCGAGCAGCACACGCGCACCTTCGACGTGGGCGGCAACGCCGACGGCTGGATCAACACGCGCCAGGCGCGCTGGGGCTACTACACGCTCACGCACTACGGCCCGACCGCGTTCCTGGGCGAGATCGCCGCCGGCACCGACCGCGCCCCCGACGTGCTGGGGCGCCAGTCCGAGACCAACAAGCTGGCCGGGTTCGCCGAGGTGGACTACGCGCCCAACCGCGCCGTCAACTTCCGCGCGCGCTACGACCGGCTGGCGCTCGACCGCAGCAGCGACGACACCGTGCGCGACCTGAACACCCACAACCGCTACGCCCTGGAGGGCGAAGTCGTGCCGGTGCCGTTCGCCGAGATCCGCTGGGCCATGCGCTACATCGACCACGTCGCCACCAGCATCCACGACGAGAAGCAGGCGTTCGTGATGCTGCACTTCGCCTACTGAAAGGGTCAGCGGAGGCGGGCCAGGCGCTGGGCAACGACTCCGCGCGTGAGCGGGGTGCAGTCGCCGGCGGACAGGCGGATGGCGGCTTCGGGGAGTTGAGCGAGGAAGGCGTCGTTCTGGAGGCCCACGAGGATCGTGGGCCTCTCGCGTGAGAGGGCCCGCAGCCGCTCGATCTCGGCTTCGGCAACGGGCACGCGGCTGGCGATGACCTCGACGTGCACGGCATCCGGGTGGCCTTCGGCGGCAACGGGTACGCCTGCGTCGCGGAGTGAATCGGCGAACGGCTGGCCGTGGGTGAACTGCGGCTCACGCACGCGCCAGGGGCGGTCGCGTGCGGCGATGGGGAGCGCGCCGGTCACCGTGATGCCGCGCGCGACGATGCCTTCGAGCCAGCGTCCCCAGTCCTCCGGCGTCAGCGATTCGAGCGGGCGCCCCAGTTCGTCCGCGGTCGGCTCGGCGTGGGCGGCGTCGAACGCGGCCAGGCGCGGGCGGGCGGCGTCGAAGCTGGTGCGGTCGATCGCGCCATCCGTCAGCGCCTTCGCCAGCTCGAGCCGCGCTCGGCGCACGGCTTCGTCGTGGAACGCGAACAGCAGCAGGTCGCAGCCGGCCTCCAGCGCCTGGCGCGCGGATTCGGCCGGCGCGAGGCCCGCGGCGGCGCCCTTCATCTCCAGCGCATCGGTGATGGCGACCCCGGTGAAGCCGAGCCGGCCGCGCAGCAGATCGCGGGCGATGGCGGGCGAGAACGTGGCGGGCCGCGCGGGGTCGAGCGCGCCGTAGACGACGTGCGCCGTCATCACGGAATCGGCGGCGAGGTTGGCGCGGAACGGCGCCAGGTGCCGTTCCAGCGCGTCGCCGGCGGCGTCGCAGCGCGGCAGCGTCAGGTGGGAATCGAGCACGGTGTCGCCGTGGCCGGGGAAGTGCTTGAGGCAGCAGGCGAGGTTCGCATCGTGGAAGCCGCGCACCGCTTCGCCCACGGCGCTGGCCACGGCCGCGGGGTCGGCGCCGAAGCTGCGCGGGCCGATCACCGGGTTCAACGGCTCCAGGTCCACGTCGGCGACGGGGGCGAAGTCCCAGTCCACGCCCAGCGCCCGCAGCCGCTCGCCCGTGACGCGCGCGGCGCGCGCGATGTCGCCGGGGCGGGCGCCGCGCGCCAGCAGCCGGGCGTTGGGGGGCACCACCAGGTGGCCGGCCAGCTGCGACACCCAGCCGCCCTCCTCGTCGATGGCGACGAAGATCCGCCGGGGGCGCGCCAGCTCGCGCAGCCGCGCGGTCAGCCGGCGCAGCCCGGGCAGGTCCTCGAAGTCCCGGGCGAACACGATCACCCCGGCCGGCGGGTAGGCGGCGAAGTCGCGCTCCCACGGGGGCGAAAGTCCCTCG
Organism: Candidatus Eiseniibacteriota bacterium; assembly: GCA_035691845.1. Taxonomy (GTDB): domain Bacteria; phylum Eisenbacteria; class RBG-16-71-46; order RBG-16-71-46; family RBG-16-71-46; genus DASSIN01. Next base: position 4,421 of record DASSIN010000270.1, read on the forward strand.
CGCGGCAGGCCGATGACCATGCGACGGGCGATGCCACGTTGCGCATCCATGCGCCCGCAAGGTGGGGGACATGACGTTGCAAGTCAATGACCGCGCCCGCGCCCATCCCGGCCCGGGCCGCGCCGGTGATAGTTGCGGTTGGGCGGCTGGCATGGAGCCGGTACACTCGTGTGTCATGCGATCCCTCACCGCGGCCCGCACGCACCGTTTCACCGAGTCGGTGATCCGCGAGATGACCCGGCTCTGCCAGCAGCACGACGGCGTCAATCTGGCCCAGGGCTTCCCCGACTTCCCGGCGCCCGAGGCCATCAAGGCCGAGGCGGCACGGGCAGTTCAGGCGGACGTCAACCAGTACGCCATCACCTGGGGGGCGCCGCGGCTGCGCCGGGCGCTGGTCGCCAAGCACCAGCGCTACACGGGGCTCGCCTACGACCCCGACACCGAGGTGACGGTGTGCTGCGGCACCACCGAGTGCATGGCCAGCACGCTGCTCGCGCTGGTGGACCCGGGTGACGAAGTCGTGATCTTCGAGCCGTTCTACGAGAATTACGGCCCCGACGCGATCCTGTGCGGCGCCCAGCCCCGGTTCGTCCGGTTGCGGGAGCCCGATTGGGGTTACGACCCAGCCGAGCTCGAGGCCGCTTTTTCCAATCGTACGAAGGCCATCGTCATCAATACTCCGAACAACCCGACCGGCAAGGTGTTCTCGCGCGCCGAGCTCGAGCACATCGCGGCGCTGTGCCGGCGCTGGGACGTGATCGCGATCACCGACGAGATCTACGAGCACATCCTGTACGACGGTGAGGAGCACGTGCCGCTGGCCGGGCTCGATGGGATGCGCGAGCGCACCGTGACCCTGAGCGGCGCGTCGAAGACTTACAGCGTGACCGGGTGGCGGATCGGGTGGGCCCTGGCGGCGCCCCCGCTCACCGGCGCGATTCGCAAGGTTCACGACTTCCTGACGGTTGGCGCTCCGGCGCCGCTGCAGGAGGCCACCGCGGTGGCCCTGGAATTGCCGGAGGACTATTACCAGCGCCTTGCCCGGGACTACCGCGCCCGTCGGGACTTTCTGATCCCGGCGCTCGAGGACGCGGGTTTCCGGACGTTCCGGCCGCGAGGCGCGTATTACGTGATGACGGACATCTCGGGCTTCGGCTATCCCGACGACGTCGCCTTCGCCCGGTTCCTGGTGGCGGAGATCGGCGTGGCGGGCGTGCCCGGCTCGAGCTTCTACGCCGACCCGGTATCCGGGTCGCAACGCCTGCGCTTCCACTTCGCGCGCCGCCGCGAGACGCTCGAAGCGGCGGCCGAGCGGCTCAGCCGGCTCAAAGCACGCTCGCCCGCCGCATAACGCGACGATCGAGGGACCAGAGGTATCCATGACCCGTATCCGCCACAGCAAATTCGGCCCCCTCGCGGTCGCCATGGCGTTGTCGCTGCTGCTCGGCTTCGGCCTGGCGCGCGGCCTGCACGCGACCGACGACCTGCGCAGCCAGCTCGAGGTGTTCTCCCAGGTGCTGTACCTGGTGCAGAACAACTACGTGGACGCGCCCGACAACCAGAAGCTGATCCGCGGCGCGATCGACGGCATGCTGAAGACCCTCGATCCGCACACCGTGTTCCTGCCGCCCGAGCGCGCGGAGAAGATGGACGAGGAGTTCCGCGGCGACTATTCCGGGATCGGCATCTCGTTCGACCTGCGCGACAACGCCATCGTGGTGATCGCGCCGCTCGAGGGCACGCCCGCCTACCGGCTCGGCATGCGCGCGGGCGACAAGATCACCGAGGTGGACCACAAGCCGCTGCAGAAGAACCTCACCAACGACGACGTGTTCAAGCTGCTGCGCGGCCCGGCCGGCAGCATCGTGAACCTGACGGTCGAGCGCGAGGGCGAGGCGGCGGACATGCACTTCGACATCGAGCGCGCCAAGATTCCGATCGAGAGCATCCCGTACGCGTACATGGTCAAGCCCGGCGTCGGCTACGTGCGCATCATCCGGTTCTCGCAGACCACGGGCGAGGAGCTCGAGAAGGCGCTCGCCACGCTGCGCCAGCAGGGCATGAAGTCGCTGGTGATCGATCTGCGCGAGAACTCGGGCGGCCTGCTGTCGCAGGCGGTGGACGTGCTCGACCAGCTGGTGCCGAGCGACAAGCTGCTGGTGTACACGCGCGGCCGGATTCCATCGGCCAACGCCGACTACCGCAGCAGCGACCGGCCCAAGCTGCTGGCGGGCGAACCGATCATCGTGCTGATCGACCACGGCAGCGCGTCGGCGTCCGAGATCGTGGCGGGCGCGCTGCAGGACCTGGACCGCGCGCTGGTGGTGGGCACCAACTCGTTCGGCAAGGGCCTGGTGCAGAACCAGCTCAAGCTCGAGGACGGCTCCAAGCTGCTGCTGACGATCGCGCACTACTACACGCCGAGCGGCCGCCTGATCCAGCGCGACTACTCCAAGTTCAGCGACTCGCGCGACTACCAGGAGGACGCGTTCAAGCAGGACGTGCCGACCGACTCGGCGCTCGCCACGCGGCCCAAGTTCAAGACCGGGGCCGGCCGCACGGTGTACGGCGGCGGCGGCATCTACCCGGACGTGGTGGTGCGGGAGCAGGCGCTGCTCACCAAGCCGCAGCTCGACTGGCTGCAGAAGCGCGTGTTCTTCGAGTTCGCAACGCACTACGTGACCGAGCACAAGGGCCAGAAGTGGACCCTGCAGACGCTCGGCCCCGGGTTCGAGCTGACGGACGCCGACTGGAGCAGCCTGCGTGCCGACATGGTGAAGGACAAGGCGCCGGTCAGTGACTCGCTGATGAAGGCGGATCACTCGTTCATGGTGCGTCAGGTGCGGGCGGAGATCGCCAGCGCCACGCTCGGCCAGACCGACCGCTACCGGATCCTCACCGAGGACGACAACCAGTTGAACGCCGGCCTCGACCTGTTCCCGCGCGCGCAGAAGCTGATGGCGTTGACCGAGCCGCGGCGGCAGGGCGCGACGCAGCGCTGACCGCGCGCTCGTCCACCATCACACCGAAGCCCCGGCTCACCCGAGCCGGGGCTTCGTGCATCCATGGCGCCGCGCGCGCCCGTCAGCGCCGGAACACGAAGAACACCGCCCCGCACAGGCACAGCGCCGCCCACAGGTAGTTGAGCCGCACCGGCTCGCGCATGTACAGCGCGGCGAACGGCACGAACACCGACAGCGTGATCACCTCCTGCAGGATCTTGAGCTGATCGAGCCGGAGCTGCGTGTGGCCGATGCGGTTGGCGGGCACCTGCAGCAGGTACTCGAACAGCGCGATCCCCCAGCTCGCGATCGCGGCCACGTACCACGGGCGCTGGTTCATGTTCTTCAGGTGCGCGTACCACGCGATCGTCATGAACACGTTCGACAGGCACAGCAGCCCCGCGGTTCTCAACAGCACGGACATGGCTGGCTCCCGGATGGAACGACGCTGACGCAGGTGAGGGTGTGGACCCGGAACCGCGGGGTGCGCCGGCGTGTCATTCGGCGGCGCGCACGGTGATGGCGTCGCCCACGCCGATGCCGAGGCGCTCGGCGCAGTGACCGCCGACCTGCGCCACCTCGAGCCGGCCGCTCGAGCCCACGATCGCGAGCAGCGTGCCGACCGGCGCGTCGCCGTAGGAGCGCGCCAGCCCGCGGATCGCGCGCGCGGCGGCGGTGACCTCGAGCTGCTCGTGCGGCACGCCGGGGAACGCCGCCGCCAGATCGCGCTCGCCGAGATTGGTGAGCGCGTTGCCGAACCGGTCCACGAACATCACGCAGCCTTCGAGCACGCCGTTCATGGCGTGCGGCGCGCGGCGCGCGAGTCGCACCGGGTCGGCGACCAGCGGCCCGAACGCCTCCGGCCGCTGCCCGCACGCCACGTGCGCGGCCACCGGCGCGAACACGTCGCGGCCGTGGAACGTGCGGCTCACCGGCTGCCGGAACCAGCGCGCCTCGGTGATCGAGCGCGCTTGGGCCCCGGCATCCGCCAGCGCCCACTCCAGCAGGCCGTTGTCCGGACCCACGAACAGTTGTCCGCGCGCCGCCACCAGCAGCGCGCGCCGGGCGGTGCCGACGCCCGGGTCGACGACCGCGAGATGGATCGTGCCCGGCGGGAAGTCGGGGCACGCGGCCTCGAGCACGAACGCGCCGCTCGCCACGTCGCCGGCCGGGATCGCGTGCGTCAGGTCCACCACGCGCGCGCCCGGGCACACGCCGTGGATCACGCCGTGCACCACGCCCACGAACCAGTCGTCGAGCCCGAAGTCCGATGTGAAGGTGAGGATCGGTTCGCTCACGCGCGCGCCCTCGCGCCGGCGTCGTCCGCCGCCGCGCGTTCCGCGGCCAGCATGTCGCGCAGCAGCGCCCACGCGCCCGCCACCGTCAGCCGGTCGAGGCAGCGCAGGTCCTCGCACGTGTCGCGATCGCACGGGCTGCACTCGACGCGCGCGTAGTAGGCGCGGTGGCCATGGGCGGCGGGGTAGGGGAAGAACATCGCCGGGCGGTTGCGCGACATCAGCGCCAGCGTGGGCGCGCCGGCGGCCACCGCGGTGTGCAGCGGGCCCGTGTCGCCGCACACGAACGCCGCGCAGCGCGCCTGCAGCGCCACGAACTGCGCCAGCGGCCAGCCTGCGATCACGCGCGTGCGGCCGGGGACGAGCCCGTCCGCCACCGCGCGCGCCAGCGGCTGCTCGCCGGGACCGGCCGTGATCAGCGCGAACGCGTCGGGCTCATGGCGCTGCAGCTCGGCCGCCAGCGCGCGGAACCGCTCCGGCGCCCAGCGCCGCGTGGGCCAGCGCGCGCCCGGATGAAGGCCCACGAGCCGCGCGT
>DASSIN010000271.1:0-5106 GCA_035691845.1 Candidatus Eiseniibacteriota bacterium
GCGCGCGCCGCGCTGGGTGAGGGCGACCGCGCGGCGGCGCGGCTGCGCGATGTGCACGACCTCGTCCACGCCGCCGGCGCCCATTCCGACGCGCGCGACGGGCTCGAGGCGAGCCACGTGGAGGGCGCGCTGGCCGCATTCCACCGCCGGTTCGGACGCTGATCGCCGGGCGGTGCGCCCGCTCGCGCGCGATCGGCGCCGACAGCGGCCGCGGGTGGCGCGCTATCGGATCCGGATCACGCGCCGCAGCGCGTCGAATCCCCACGTGCGCGCGCGGACGAAGTAGAGCCCGGCCGACAACCGCGCGCCGCGATCGTCGGTGCCGTCCCAGCCGAGCGCGTGCTCGCCGGCATCCAGCGCGCCGTCCGCCAGCGTGCGCACGCGCGCGCCGCGCACGTCGAACACCGCCACGTCCACCGGCTCGCGGGCGGGCAGCGACAGCACGAAGCTCGTGCGCCCGCTCGAGGGATTGGGCCATGCCGGCGACAGCGCGGCGCTGGCACGCGCCGGACCGTTCACGCCCGACACGAACCCGATCGAGAACGCGGTGGAGGTGCCGACATTGAAGTGCGCCGCGTCGTCGCGCACGCGTACGCGCGCCGCGGCGGTGGCGGGGCCGGTCACGGTCCACACGTAGGGCGGGCTCACCACGCGGGTCGCCACCGTCTGCCAGTTCGCGCCGTTGTCGCGCGACACGTCGATGTCGACCGCGCCCACGCCCAGCCCCGGGTTCCAGTTGATGGTCTGCTCGGTTCCGACCAGCCAGAACGTGCCGCTGCCCGCGGGCGCGGTGACGGTGGAGGACGTGGTGGAGTGGACGCCGCACGCTCCGAACAGCACCTGCGCCTGTCCGGTCGAGAAGTCGAGCGCCACGACGTCCGGGATCAGGTCGTTGTTGAAGTCGTCCACCGCGAGCGCCTGCAGGCTGGAGGTGCTGCCGGGCCACAGCGTCATCGACGTGAACGAGCCGCTCCCCACTCCGCCCGTGCCGTTGCCCCGCAGGAAGCCCACGTTCTTGGTCAGGAAGTTCGAGGTGACGATGTCGGCGATGCCGTCGCGGTCGAAATCAGCGACGCCGATCCCGGTCGGCTGTCCGGACGGCGCGGTGTAGTTGACGGCGGCGGCGAACGTGCCGGTCGGGACGCCGCCCGAGCTCTGTCCGAGCAGCACGCTCACGTGCGCCGTGGCGCACGCCACGGCCAGGTCGGGAACGCCGTCGTGGTTGAAGTCGCCGATCTCCGGCTGCCGCGGGCCCGAGACGGCATAGCTCGTGGGCGCACCGAACGTGCCGTTGCCGTGACCGCCCGAGCCCTGCCCCAGCAGCACGGATACCGAACCCGCACTGGTGTTCGAAGTCACGACGTCCACGATGCCGTCGCGGTTCACGTCCCCGACCGCCATGTAGAACGGGCCCGACCCCGTCGTGTACGAGGTCGGGGCGGCGAACAGGCCATCCCCGACCCCGGCGCTGCCGAGCCCGAGCGACACGTACACATGGCTCGTCTGATCGGTCGCGAGCAGGTCGAGGATGCCGTCCTCGTTCACGTCGGCCGTCGCCACCGCCTTGAGCTGGGCCGAGGTCGTGACCGCCACCCGTGCGGGAGCGAACGTCCCGTCGCCCACGCCTCCGCTGCCGTTGCCCTTGAAGATCACGATCTGCAGGCCATCCGCGGCGGCGATGTCGAGGATGCCGTCGCCGTCGAAGTCGCCGACGGCGATGCCTCCCGAGGCGGCGCCCGGATACAGCGTCGGCGAGCCGAACCGGCCCGAGCCGAGGAGGCCCTGCACGCCCATCCCCGGCGCCGGGGTCGCGACCTGCTGCAGCTCCACGGCGACGTTGCTGCCGGAGGTATAGGCGATGTCGAGCAGGCCGTCCTCGTTGAAGTCGGCGACCGCCATGTAGGCGGCCGAGGGCAGGCCGGCCGAGGTGCGGGCCGAATCGAGCACGGAGCAGATCTCGAAGTCGCCGCTCTGGCCCACGTGATCCACCACGTCGGGGTCGTAGACGCGAATGCGCGCGGTTCCGGATTTCGTCGGGGGCACGCTCCACGTGAACGTGGTGGCGTCGATGCGGGAAGCGATCGTGCGCCAGTTGCTGCCGCCATCCAGCGACAGGTCCACGTTGACCGTGGAGATCCCGGTCTGCTCCGTCCAGGCGATGGAGCGCTCGGTGCCGATCAGCGCGAGATCGCCCGCTGCGGGGCTCGTCACCGTGATCGCGGTCGCCGCGCTGCCGCATCCGCCCTGCAGCCAGGTCACGTTGCTGCTGCCGGCGTTCACGGTGACCAGATCGGCGATCCCGTCCTCGTGGAAATCGCCCGCCACCAGGTCCATCGGCTGGGTGCCAGCGGGGAACAGGGTGCGCGCGGCGAACGTCCCGTTGCCGACGTGCGATGAGCCGTTGCCGGCGAGGAACGCCACGTTCCCGGCGGTCAGATCGCTCACGGCCAGATCCACGATCCCGTCGCCGGTGAAGTCCGCCGCCACGAGCCCGCGCGCACCGGTGCCGGCCACGTAGCGCACGCGTGGATTGAACGCCTTCGTGCCGACGTTGATGTAGACGCAGACGCTGCTGTCGCCGCCGCACGCCACGGCCAGATCCGGGTGGCCGTTCTCGTCGAAATCCGCCGCCACGATGCCGGCGGGATTGGGCCCGGAGGCGAAGCTGACCGCCGCGGCGAACGTGCCGTCGCCGCGGCCCCCGCTCCCCTGCCCCATCAGCAGGCTGATCGAATTGCTGGTGCTCGAGTTGTTGCTGACCGCCAGATCGAGAATCCCGTCGCCATCCTGATCGAATGCCACCACACCGATCGGCGACACCCCGACCGCGTAGTTCACGGGCGCCGCGAACGTGCCGTTGCCCACGCCGTTCGCGCCGTTGCCGATCAGGATCGAGACGTTGTTGGATCCCGCGTTGGCGACCGCCAGGTCGAGGATGCCATCCTCGTTGAAGTCGGCCGCCACGATCCCCTGCGGGTTGGTGCCGGCGGTGTACGGAACCGGCGCGGCGAACGTGCCGTTGCCGACGCTGCCCGTGCCCTGGCCGAGCATGATGCCGACGCTACTGCCGAGCGAGATCGCGAGGTCCAGCCGGCCATCGTCGTTGAAGTCGCCGACGGCGATGGCCTTGGCGAACGAGCCCACGTAGTAGCGCACCGGCGTCGCGAACCCGCCGCTCCCGACGCCGCCCGAGCCGAGCCCGAGCATCACGCACACGCTGTCGCGCGCGCCCTGCGCGATCGCGAGGTCGAGGATGCCATCCTCGTTGAAATCCCCGGTGGCGATCCCACTGCCGCCGCCGCCGAACGCCACGGGGTGGGGCGCGCTGAAGGTGATGCACGCCTGGTCGGCGGCGTGCGCGGTGGCGAAGCCGAAGGCCGCGACCGCGAGGATGGCGGTCAGGGCGAGGACGGAAGTCGAAAGCAGGCGAAGCGGGGCCGGGAGGCGCGGGCGGCCGAAGCGCATGGTGAGTCTCCGGGCGGAGATCGAGGTCGGGCTCGTCAGAGCGAGCAGGGCCCGTCCACGATACCGCGCCGCGCGGCCCCACGCGCGCCCAAAAATCAGCGCTCCCTCGGCGGGCGCGCGAAAACGGCATCCGCCGCCGATTGGCCTCGACCAGCTGGTAGCGCGCGCCCGGCGGGCTAGTCCACGAATCGCAGCCGCTGCAGCAGGACGTTCCAGCGCGGATCGGACTTGAGCTCCGCGAACGACGGCTCGCTCTGGAGCTGTGACGCGCCCGCGTCGTGCTCGTCGATCGCGCGGTTCATCCACGCGAACGCGGCATCGACCTCGCCGCGCACCGCGTGGACGATCGCGATCTGGTATGCGGAATCCGCCGCATGGTTCGTTTCGAGCTGCGCCAGCGCCGCGTCCGCTTCCAGCGTCCGGCCGGCGACATGGTTGGCATAGGCGAGACTGGTGAGGCGCGCCCACTCCGCCGGCTCCAGCGCGGCCTCGGACAGGGCCTCGATCGCGCGGCCCTGCGCGGCCATCACCACCGCCAGCAGATGATGCGTGATGACGCGCTGCGGCGCGATCTCGAGCGACTTGCGCAGCGTTTGCTCGGCCTGTTCGAGCCGGCCCATCGAGCGGTACGCGAGCGCGAGCGCGTTGTAGCCGGTCGAGGTCAGCGGATCCTGTTCCACCGTCCGGCGCAGGTAGGCCACGCTCTCCTCCAGGTGGCCGAGCGCCTGGGCCAGCGCCCCGGCCGAGCGCAGGATCTCGGCGTTGCCAGGTGCCAGCTCGAGCGCGCGCCGGGCGGACCGCTCGGCCCCGTTCCAGTCCCAGTCCCAGATGCGCTGGATCATGCTCAGCTGCGCGTGCGCCTCGGCCAGATCCGGGTCCACGGCGAGCGCGCGCGCCACCGCCTCGCGCGCCTTGCGGAACCCGTCCGCGAGCGGCTCCCAGCTGTAGCCGGCGGCCAGCACGTGGCCGCGCGCCAGATCCGCCCACGCCATGGCATGCGTGGGATCGAGCGCCAGCGCCTGCTCGATGTAGTGCATGCCCGCGCTGCCGTCCCGCGGCGTCACGCGATCGATCAGGAACTTGCCCTGCAGGTACAACCGGTGGGCCTCGGGGTCGTGGCCGTAGCCTTTGAGGGCGTTGGCGACGTCCGCCTTCACCTGCCCGCGCACGTCGGAATCGGATGCCTCCCCGAGCAGCGTCGTCCGCAGCTCCTTCACCACCGCCTGCGCGATGTCGTCCTGCACCGCGAAGATGTCCTCGAGCGAGCGATCGTAGGTCTCGGACCACAGCTGCACGCGGTCGGCGGCGCGCACCAGCTGGACCGAAATCCGCACGCGGGTGCCGGACTTGCGCACGCTGCCGTCCAGCAGCGTGGCCACGTTCAGCTTGTCGCCGATCACCGCCAGGTCTTCGTTCTTGCCCTTGAACTGGAACGACGACGCGCGCGCCACGACGCGCAGCCCGCGCACCTTGGTGAGCACGTTCAGCAGCTCGTCGGCGAGCCCGTCGGAGAAATATTCGTCCTCCTCCACGCGGCTGCGGTTGACGAACGGCAGCACCGCGATCGACGGCACCTCGCGCCCCGGCGCGGAGGGAGCCGCCACGCCGCTCGAAACCGGCGCGCCGCTCGACGGCCGCGCC
>DASSIN010000272.1:0-65336 GCA_035691845.1 Candidatus Eiseniibacteriota bacterium
TCCGGCGGCGACGTGGCCGTCGTCGGCGGCCTGCACGTGACCCGCGCCGAGTTCGACCAGCGCGTGAAGGCGGCCGAGCAGGACTATCGCCAGCGCATGGGTACCGCGCTGCCGCCCGCGCTGGGGCCGGTGCTGCGCCGCCAGGTGCTCGAGAGCCTGATCCGCCGCGACCTGCTGATCCTGGAGGCGAAGCGGCGCGGCATGCAGGCGAGCGTCGAGGAGGCGGAAGCCGAGGTGAAGAAGGACCCGTTCTTCCACCCCAACGGCGTGTTCGATCAGGCGCGCTTCGACGCCATCCGGCAGCAGCAGCCGGCGGCCTATGCCAGCGCCATCGAGCAGATGCGCGTCAACCTCGCCGCACGCAAACTGTCGGAACAGCTCGCCGCCCAGCACGGGCCCGAGGACGCCGCGCTCAAGAGCCAGGTGGCGCGCCGCCTGCGGCGCGCCAGCGTGGATGCGCTGGTGCTGCGGCGCGGCGAGTTTTCGGCCGGCTTCGAGGAGCCGCGCGAAAGCGACGTGCTGGCCGCGTGGCGCGCGCACCCGCAGGACTATCGCCTCCCCGAACGCCTGACGTTGAGCGTGATCGCGCTGTCGCCGTCGGGCAGCAGCGCGGCCGAGGCGGCCGCCGTGGACGCGCGCGCCGACAGCGCGCTGGCCGCGCTCAGGAAGGGTGCCACCACGTTCGACGCGCTGGGCGAGCGCCTGGGGGGCGTCCACTCGGGCATCGAGTTCTCGCGCGAGTCCCAGCCGCCCTGGTGGCAGGGCGATCCGCGCTCCACCGACGCGTTGTACGCGCTGAAGCCGGGGGGCGTGCTGTCGAGCGCGCTGCCGTCTCGCCAGGGGCTGCTGCTGGTGCGTGTGGACCAGCATCGTCCGGCCGAGGTCGCGCCGTTCCGCGACGTCGCGCGCCAGATCCGCGCCCAGCTGCGCGCGCAGGCGCGCTCGGCCAGCGAGGACCGCAAGATGCGCGCGCTGTACGCTTCGCTGCGCGACAGCCTGAAGGGGACCGCCGTGCACGTGCGCTGGGCGGTGGTGGACACCGCCACGCTCGATCCCGGGGCGCCCACCGAGGCGCAGGTGGACGGGTTCTATCGCGCGCACCTGGCCGACTACTCGTTCTTCGACAGCCGCGCCGGCAAGGTGGCCGAGCGCCCGTTGGCCGAGGTGCGCGACGACGTCGTCGCGCGCTGGCGGCACGAGCGCCGGCTGGACATGGCGCGCGCATCGGCCGACGGCCTGCGCCAGGCGTGGTCGCAGGGCCGGCGCGATCCGGCGCTCGAACGCGCCGCGCGCGTGCGCGAGCTGGGTCCGCTGCTGCCCGGCGCGCCGATCGACTCCACCGTGGCGGGCCGCGTGCTCGCCGACACCGTCGCCGTGCGCGGCGCCAGGTTGGGAACGGGCGTGATCCGCGCCGGCACCGGCGTGGTCGTGTACCAGACGTGGGGGCCGACGCCGGGATTCCAGCCGCCCTACGAGCAGGTGCGGCGCCGCCTGGCGCTGCGGCTGGCCGAGCGCGAAGCCGGCGAGGCCGAAGCCGGGGCCAGGGCGCTGTATCACGCGCACCCCGAGTCGTTCGCGCTCGGCCGCACGCTGCACTATTCGCGCATCGTCGTGCCGCCGCCGGACATCCTGACCGTGCCGCTGTCGCGCGCCGAGGTCGAGCGCTGGCATCGCGACCACCTCGACCAGTATTCGGCGCCCGAGGTGGTGACCGCCAGCCACATCCTGTTCGCGCCGGCCGACAACACGCCCGCCGCCGACGCGCGGGCGCGCGCGCGCGCCGACAGCGTGCTCAAGCGGCTGGACGCGGGCGAGGACTTCGCCACGCTGGCGCGGCAGGTCACGGACGACGAGGCCACCCGCGACGCGGGCGGCGATCTGGGCTCGTTCGGGCGCGGCGCGATGCTGCCGGCGTTCGAGAATGCGGCGTTCGCACTCAAGGTGGGCGAGACCTCGCGCGTCGTCAAGAGCGAGGTCGGCTACCACATCATCCACGTGCGCGATCACCTGCCACCCATGATCCCGCCGCTGGCGCAGGTGTACGCCAACGTGTCCTCGGACGCGGCGCGCGCCAAGGCCGACACGATCGCGCACCAGCGCGCCGACAGCCTGCTGCGCGTGCTGCACACGCCGGCGCAGGCGCGCGCGTTCGCCCGGCGCAACGGATTCATGGCGGCACCCTATACGCGCACGATCGGCGAACCCACGGCCCAGCGCGAGATGCAGGGCTATCTGTTCGGGCTCGATCAATTGAAGCCCGGCCAGTTCTATCCCGGCACCGTCGAATTGAAGGGCCAGGGCTGGATGGTGAGCTGGGCGGACAGCGTCAGCGCGCCGGTGGCGCCGAGCTGGGATCAGGCGCGGCCGGCGGCGCTGCAGCGCTGGAACGCCTCCGCCGCCGACCGGGCGCTCGACGCCAAGCTGGCGGAGCTGGACTCGCTGGTGCGCGCCGGGTGGTCGATCGACAGCCTGGGCGCCGGGTTCGGCGGGCTGACGCACATCGGCCCCGCGGGTCCCGGCATGGCGCTGCCCGGCATCGGCGGGACGGGCGCGCTCGATTCGCTGGTGTTCGGCGCCGGCGGCGCCACCCCGCTCGCGCGCGGCAAATGGAGCGGCTGGCTGCGGACCCAGAGCGGCGCCGCGCGGGTGCGTGTCGACGACCGCCAGGAGCCCGGGGCGGATCAGATCGCGGCCGAGCTGGAGAAGTCGCGCCGGCTGGACGTCGAGCGCGGGCTCGAGGGCACGTTCGTCGATCTCAAGAAGCGCTATCCGGTGCGCATCTTGGACGACAAGCTCCGCCAGGTGCCGCTGCCGCCGTTGCCGCCCTCCTAGCCGAGCGCAATCTGCACGGCCGCCTGCGGGCGGCCGTGCGGGGAGCACGATCGCGCGCCGGCGGTCGATGGGCGCAAGCCGGTGCGCGCCGCGCCGCTGCGGGATTCCGGGGCAGGGTGTGCACGGCGCCGCGCGCGCGCCGCACGGCGCGGGCCGGCTGGTACGGTCCGTGCAGGATTCACGCGGACCTGCTCATGACCCGATCGCACGCGAATCCGGCCCTGCGGCGCATCGTGCTCGTCGACTTCGACGCGTGCGACGCCGATCTGCTGCCCGAGCTGCTGTCCCGCCCGGAGGTTTCGGTGCGCCTGGTGGCCGGCCGCCACGAGGACGAGCTGGGCGTGCGCATCGCGGAGCTGTGCGAGTTGCCGTCCACCACCGACCTCGGCGACCTGACGCGCGAGCTGTTCGATCTCGCGCTGGTGAGCGAGCGCAGTCCGCGCCGCGCGCAGATCGAGAGCCTGCTGCTGGCGCTCGGCACCCCGTGCGCGAGCCCGCGCGCGTTCCTCGAAGGCCGCGAGGACGAAGAGGCGGTGGCGCCCTCGATCGAGGCGCCGCTGGCGCTGCACGCGGCCGCGCTGGAATCCACGCTGGGCGGCGCCGCCTTCGACGCGCTCGCCTCGCACGCCATCGACGACATTCCCGATGACGCGCCGGTGCGCCCGGGACCGGTCGAGGTGCGCGCCGAGGCGGCGCTCGCCACGCCGCTCGAGGATTTTCCGTCGCCGGAGGACCGGCTGGCGCTGGAGACCGCGCTGTCGGAGCTGGCGGCGCGCACCGGCGCGCTCGGCGCCGAGCTGCACGCAGGCGAAGGCGGGGAACCGCGGCTCGTGGCGCGCATCGGCCAGGGTGACGCGCTACTCGACGGGCTGATCAAGCTGGCGCTGGAGCTGGACGCGCCCCAGGTGGTGAGCCCCGTGACCGGCCCGCACGAAGGGCGCGCGTGGGGCGCGTGGCCGTTCCGCACCGGCCGCCGCAGCGGCGTGGTGGCAGCGAACGGGATCGATCCGGCCTCCGGCTGGCCGTCGTGGCAGAACCTGGTGGACGAGCTGCGCAAGCATCTGGGCGGCGGGGAGCAGGGCGGGAAGTGAAGCGCCGCGCGCCCCAGGCGCGCGGGGATGGCGCGGCGCCGCACGCCGACGTTGCCCTCGGACTGCGGGCTCGTGTACTCCTCCTCGCGTGCCTGACACAGCCACGCCCGTCATCCGCCGCCTGACTCCCGAAACCGCGTCGCGCATCGCCGCGGGCGAGGTGATCGAGCGCCCGCTCTCGGCGCTCAAGGAATTGATCGAGAACGCGCTCGACGCGGGCGCGCGTGCCATCGAGGTGCGGGTGGAGCGCGCGCTCGACCACCGCTTCGTCGTGTCCGACGACGGCGCCGGCATCGCCGCCGACGAGCTGGCGCTGGCGCTCGAGCGCCACTGCACGAGCAAGATCGGCGGGCTCGAGGACCTGGACCGGCTCGTGACGCTCGGCTTTCGCGGCGAGGCGCTGCCCAGCATCGCCGCCGTCAGCCGCATGCGCATCACCACCCGCACGGCCGGCGGCGACGCGGCGGCCACGCTGCGCGCCGAGGGCGGCGCCGTGGTCGAGCAGGGCGTCGCCGCGCGCGCCCCGGGCACCACCGTCGAGGTGGCGGAGCTGTTCTTCAACACGCCCGCGCGCCGCAAGTTCCTCGGCACGCCCTCGGGCGAGCTGCGCGCCGCGCTGCGCATGCTCGAGGCGTACGCGCTCGGCTGGCCCGAGGTCGGATTCCGGCTGGTGGTGGACGAACGCGAGCGTTTCGACTGGCCGGCCGCGGGCTCGCGCCGCGATCGCGCGGCCGCGATCTGGGGCCCGCGGCACGCGGCGCAGTTGCTCGACGCCAATGGCGAGCGCGACGGCATCGCGGTCGAGGCGCTGCTGGGACTGCCCGAGCACGCGCGCGCCACGCGCGAGGGACAGGTGCTGCTCGTCAACCGCCGCTGGGTGCAGAGCCCGGTGCTGGGCGCCGCGCTGCGGCAGGCGTACGGCAACCTGATCCCGCCCGGCCGATTTCCCGCCGCCACGCTGTGGATCGCCGTTCCCCCCGCGCGGCTCGACGTCAACGTGCACCCGACCAAGCGCGAGGTGCGGTTCGCAGACGAGGACACGCTGTTCTCGCTGGTGGGCGCGACGTGCGCGCGGCCGCTCTCGGCGCTGCAGCCGCCGTTCACGGTGGTGCCGGGCGGGGGCGCGGAGCCGAAGTGGGCCGATCGCGTGCGCGAGCGCCCGCAGGATCAGACCGCGCTGCTGCTGGACGTGGCGTCGCCGCCGGCGGGCGCCTCCGCGCCGGCCGCCACATCCGCCGAAGCGCAGGCGGCCGAGCCCGATCTGTGGCAGCTGCATCGCACCTACGTGCTGGCCGCGGTGCGGGGCGGGCTCGTGATCGTGGACCAGCACGCGGCGCACGAGCGCATCCTGTTCGAGGAGGCGATGCACCGGTTCGTGGGCCGCGAGGGGCCTTCGCAGCTGCTGCTGTTCCCGGTCGTGGTGGACCTGGCGCGCGACCGCTACGAGCTGCTGCTGGAGGTGGGACCGTGGCTCGCGCAGCTGGGCTGGAACCTGCGCCCGCTCGGGCCGCCGACGGTGGTGATCCAGGGCGTGCCGTCGGGGCTGACGCACGAGCGCCCGGGGCAGCTGCTGCAGGACATGCTGGATGGCCTGCACGAGGAGACCGCGCGCGACGCGCGCGGCGAGCTGGCCGAGGCGCTGGCGCGCTCGTACGCGTGCCACGCGGCCATCAAGGCCGGCGATCCGCTGACGCGCGCCGAGATGCAGACGTTGATCGACCGGCTGTTCGCCACCTCGCGGCCACACGGCGATCCGCACGGCCGTGTCACGTTCGTGCGACTCGACCTGGACGAGCTCCACCGGCGCTTCGGGCGCGCCTAGGCCGCCGCGGGATGACGCGCGACGCGGCGGGCGGCGGCGAGGCGTCCGCGCCGTGCGTGGTCGCGCTGGTCGGCGCCACCGCCACCGGCAAGACCGAGCTGGGCGAGGCGCTGGCCGGGTCGCTGGGCGCGGACATCGTGTGCGCCGATTCGCGCCAGGTGTTCCGCGAGCTGGACGTCGGCACCGGCAAGCCGGATGCCGCCACGCGCGCGCTCCGGCCGCACCATCTGTTCGACTGGCTGGGGCTGGGGGAGACGCCGAGCGCCGGCGACTGGGCGCGCGCGGCGTCCGCGTGCCTGGACGAGATCCACGCGCGCGACGGCCGCGCGCTGCTGGTAGGCGGCTCCGGGCTCTACCTGCGCGCGCTGATGCACGGCCTGCCGCGCCATCCGCCGCGCGATCCGGCCGTACGCGAGCGGCTGCGGCACGAGCTGGCCGAGCGCGGCGCGCCGGCGCTGCACGCGCGGCTCGAGGAGGTCGACCCCGCCAGCGCACGCCGGCTGGCGCCCGCCGACCGCCAGCGCATCGTGCGCGCGCTCGAGGTGTGGGAGACGAGCGGGCGGCCGTGGTCGGAGTGGCGCGCGGCGCCGGCCGAGGGCTTCCGCGCCACGTGGCGCGTGATCGAGCTCACCGCCGACACGGCGGAGCTGGACCGGCGGATCGCGGCGCGCGCGCGCCACATGTTCGCGCACGGCTTGATCGAGGAGACGGCGGGACTCGAGGAAGCCGGGCTCGGTCCGGCGCTCGAGGCGTTGTCGGCGGTGGGCTACGACGAGGCGCTGGCCGTGCTCGCCGGCCGCATGCCGCGCGACGCCGCCATCGCGCGCACCATCCTGCGCACGCGTCAACTGGCGAAGCGGCAGCGCACGTGGTTCCGTCACCAGGTGGCGGCGACGCGGCTCGATTCCGCGCGGCCACCCGGCGCGCTGCTGGCCGCGGCGCGCGCGGCGGCGGGGCACACCCCGGTCACGCCACCGCGTTGACACTGGCCGGGCGAGGTTCTAGCGTGAGTTGGCTGCCGCGCAGGCGTGCGGGCATAGCTCAGTTGGTAGAGCGCGAGCTTCCCAAGCTTGAGGTCGCGGGTTCGAACCCCGTTGCCCGCTCCATTCGTTCCGGAGCCCCGGCGCGCCGGTCTCCGGTGCGCCGGGATTCGGCTCGGGCCAGACCCGCTGTGACATCCCGGACCCCTTCGCGAACCGTTCCCGGCGCCGGCCGCCAGCTGCGTTCCGCCGCGGGCCATGGGCCCGACGGAGCGCCACCCCGGCGCCCTCGCGCCGTTTTCCCGGAGTGGATCCCGCGATGGCCGCACCCGTCGTTGCCATCATCGGCCGCCCGAACGTGGGCAAGTCCACGTTCTTCAACCGCGTGCTCGGCGAACGCCGCGCGGTGGTGCACGACCGTCCCGGCATCACCGTGGATCGCAACGCGGTGCGCACGGAGTGGGCCGGCCGCCGATTCGTGCTCGTGGACACCGGCGGATTCCTGCCGGGCGCCGCGGAGGGCCGCGACGCGCTCGTGCGGCGGCAGGCCGAGGCCGCGATCGAGGTGGCGGACGTGGTGCTGTTCATGGTGGACGCCCACACCGGCCCCACGGACCTGGACGCCGCGATCGCGCACAGCCTGCGCCGGCGCGCGCTGCCGACGCTGCTGGTCGTGAACAAGCTCGATCGACCGGGCGACGCGGCCGTTCACGAATTCCACCGGCTGGGCCTGGACGAACCGCTGGCGATCTCGGCCGAGAATGGCTACGGGATCGGCGATCTGCTGGACGAGGTCAAGGCGCGGCTGCCCGCGCCCACGCCCGAGGAGCACGATCCGCGCGCGCGCGTCGCGATCGTCGGCCGCCCGAACGTGGGCAAGTCGTCGCTCGTGAACGCCGTGCTGGGCGAGACCAGAGTGGTGGTCGAGCCCATGCCCGGCACCACGGTGGACGCGATCGACACGGTGTGGCACACGCAGGACGGCGACCTGGTGCTGGTGGACACGGCCGGCATCCGCCGCCAGGCGCACTTTCGCGATCAGGCCGAGTTCTTCGCCACCGTGCGCGCGGTGCAGGCGCTCGAGCGCGCCGACGTGGCGTGCCTCGTGGTGGACGCCACGCAGGGGTTCCAGCGCCAGGAGGCGCGGCTGGCGCAGGACGCGCTCGACGCCGGCTGCTCGCTGCTGCTGGTCTACAACAAGTGGGACCTGATCGAGGGGCGCGAGCAGGCGTGGAAGCGGCTCGAGGGCGAGCGCGCCGAGCGCTATCCCACGCTGGCCGCGCTGCCGGCGGTGCCGATCTCGGCCACCACCAAGCTCAACCTGGGGCGATTCCCGAAGCTCGTGCTGCAGCGCGTGGCCGAGCACCAGCGCAAGGTGCCGACGCGCGAGCTGAACGCGTGGCTGGCCGGGGTGCAGCGCCTGCGCCAGCCGCCGAGCACGCGGCTCGGGCACGCGCCGCGCATCTACTACGTCACCCAGACCGGCACCGGGCCGCCCGAGTTCACGCTGTTCGTGAACCACCCGTCGCGGCTGTCCGCCAACTACCGGCGGTTCCTGTGGCAGCAGCTGGTCGAGACGTTCGGGTTCCACGGCACGCCGGTGCGGCTGCGGGTGCGGGAGAGCACGTGACACGCGCGCTGCTCCTGACGGTGCTCGCCGGCTACGTGGCGGGATCGCTGCCGTTCGGGTTGTGGCTCGGGCGCGCGCTGCGCGGCGTCGACGTGCGCACGCTGGGCTCGGGCAACCTGGGCGCCACGAACGTGTACCGCACGCTCGGGCCCGCGGTCGGCGTGCCCACGCTGGTGCTCGACGTGCTGAAGGGCGCGCTCCCGGTGCTGCTGCTGCCGCGGCTCGCATTCACGCGCGACTTCCCGGGCGGCGCCGAGTGGTGCGCGATCGCGGCCGGCATCGCCGCCGTGCTCGGCCACGTGTTCACGTTCCTGGCCGGGTTCCGGGGCGGCAAGGGCGTGGCCACGTCGGTGGGCGTGATGCTGGGGTTGGCGCCGGCGGCGTTCGCGGTGTTCCTCGCCACGTTCGTCGCGGCGGTGGCGATCACACGCTTCATCTCGGTGGGCTCGACGCTGGGGGCGCTGGCATTCGCCGTCGCGGTGGCGGTGACGCGCGGCGTGCGCACGCCCACGTTCGTGCTGGCGTGCGCGCTGGCGGTGGTGATCATCGCGCGCCATCGCGACAACTACCGCCGCCTCAGGCGCGGCGAGGAGCGCAGGTTCTCGTTCGGACGGGAGCGCGCGTGAGCCGCGTCGCGGTGCTCGGCCCCGGATCGTGGGGGACCACGCTCGCCGTTCACCTGGCCCAGGCCGGGAACGAGGTCGCGCTGTGGGGGAACGACGCAACGGAGCTCGAGGCGCTCGCGAGCCGGCGCGAGAACGTCAAATTCCTGCCTGGCATCGCGCTGCCGCGCGGGGTTAACGTTCAACCACAACTGGAAGCCGCGTTGGAGGGTGCGGAGTTCACGCTGTTCGTCGTCCCGTCCCAGGCGGTGCGCGCCGTGGCGGCGCAGGTGCGGGCCACTGGGGCGCGCAGCCTGTGGGTGTGCGCATCGAAAGGGCTCGAGGTCGCGACCCTCGGCCGTCTGAGCGAGGCGCTGCTGCAGACGCTGGACGATGCGGCGGTGGTGCTGACCGGTCCCAGTCACGCCGAGGAGGTCAGCCGCGGAATCCCAACATCGGTGGTGGCGGCGTGCGCGGACGAGGCGCGTGCGCGGCGCGTGCAGGCGCTGTGCTCGACCGGAAGCTTCCGTGTCTACACCAACGCCGACGTGGCGGGCTGCGAGTACGGGGCGGCGCTCAAGAACGTGATCGCGATCGCCGCCGGGGTGTGCGACGGGCTGGGATTCGGCGACAACACCAAGGGCGCGTTGCTGACGCGCGGCCTGCACGAGATGGCGCGGGTGGGCGTGGCGCTGGGCGGCCGGCGCGAGACGTTCTTCGGGTTGTCGGGGCTCGGCGACCTGATCGCCACGGCGATGAGCCGCCACAGCCGCAACCGGCACGTGGGGGAATGCATCGGCCGCGGCGAGTCGCTGGAACGGGTGCTGGCCGGGATGGTGATGGTGGCCGAGGGCGTGACCACGGCGCGGGCGGCGCGCGACATCGCGCGTGCGCGCGGCATCGACGTGCCGATCATCGAACAGGTGGCGGGCATGCTGTTCGAATCCCGTCCACCGCGCGAGGCGCTGCAGGCGCTGATGTCGCGCGAGTTGAAGGCCGAGAATTGACCCGGCGGCGTCCGGGAGGAGGCGACGTGGCTGCGACCGACACCGAGGTGGACGCCAAGCTGTATCGCTCGATCAGCGAGGTCAGTGGACTCGTGGACGTGAAGCCGCACGTGCTGCGCTACTGGGAGACGCAGTTCAGCATGCTGCGCCCGAGGAAGAACCGCGCCGGCAACCGCATGTACCGGCCGGACGAGGTGCGGCTCGTGCTGCGCATCAAGGAATACCTGTACGAGCGGCGCTACACGATCGCGGGCGCCCGCCGCCGGCTGCTGGACGAGCGCCGCGGGGCTGCCGCCACCGCGACCTCCGCAGCCGAGGCGTTGCCCGTCACGGGTGCCGCGACCGCCGCGCAGCGCAGGGCGATCGCCGAGGTGCGCGAGGAGCTGGCGGCGCTGCTCGCGCGCCTGCGCGCCGACGTGCGCGTGGGCGCATGACCCTGAGCCGCCCGGTGCCGCCACCGACGCCGGCCGCCCGGTCGAGCGGCGCGCGCCCGCGCGACTTGCGGGCGTGCGGAGGGTCGCCTAGATTCGTATCCCCTCCAGCAACGCCAGGTCGGGGCGTAGCGCAGCCTGGTAGCGCACCTGCATGGGGGGCAGGTGGTCGCTGGTTCAAATCCAGTCGCCCCGACCATTTTTCCTGCCGCCGCGCCCGGACGCGCTCCGAGGTCGCCTGCCGGCCGCCTCGGTTCCCCGCCGCGCCCGAGCCGTCCTACACGTGAGCGTGCGGAGCTTGGGATCGTGATCGCGCTCGTGTTCTACCGGTTCGCCGACCTGATCGTGCGCTGGCTTCCGCCGCGGCTCGCGGACGGGCTGTCGGTGGCGGTGGCGCGCGCCGCATTCGTGCTGCGGCTGCCGCCGCGGCAGTGCCTGGAGCGCAACCTCGAGCGGCTGATGCAGGCTCCGGGAGAGGGCGCCGTGCGCGACCGCGCGCGCGAGGCGTACGACAACTTCGCACTCACGTTCACCGACTTCCTGCGCCTCGGCCATGCCGGCGGCGAGCGCCTGGCCGGCGCGGTCGAGGTGCACGGCGGCGAGCACCTGGAGGCGGCGCGCGCATCGGGGCGCGGGGTCATCCTGCTGTCCGCCCACCTCGGCAACTGGGAGCTGGGCGCGGCCTGGCTCGCCTCGCGCGGCACGCCCGTCAACGTGGTGGCGCGCCCGCACTCGAGCCGCGTGGAGCGGTTCTTCGCCGCGCGCCGCCGCCGGCTCGGCGTGCGCATGCTGCCGGGGCGTCCGCTGTGGCGCGCCGCGGCCGCCGCGCTGCGCCGCCACGAGTGGGTGGCCGTGATGGCGGACCGCGAGGCGACCGCGCACTTGGACGGCGACGTCGCCTCGCCGCGCCACTCCGCGTGCGCGTGGGCGTCGGCGCTCTCGCGCCGCACCGGCGCGCTGGTGCTGCCGGGCGTGATCGTGCGGCTGCCCGACCGCCGCTACGCCGCGTACTTCGACAAGCCCATGGAGCCGGAGGCGCTGCGCGACGACACGCACGTCGAGGCGCTCCGCCGCTGGGTGCGCCGCTTCCCCGGGCAGTGGTTCGCGTTCGAGCCGCTGCCGCGCGGCCTGGCCTGACGGGGCGTTCGCATGCGCCTGGCGGCGCTGATCCCCGCGTACCAGGCGGCCGCGCACGTGGGTGAGGTGATCGAGCGGCTCCATCGCCTGCCGTCGCCGCCCGACGTGCTGGTCGTCGACGACGGCTCGCGCGACGCCACCGCGCAGGTGGCGCGCGCGTCGGGCGCGCGCGTGGTGAGCCTGGCGGGCAATCGCGGCAAGGGGAACGCGCTGCTCGAGGGCTTCCGTCATCTGCGAGACTACGACGCCGTGATCACGCTCGATGCCGACGCCCAGCATCCGCCCGAGTGCGTGCCGGAGTTCGTGCGCGCGGCCGAGGCGGGCGCCGATCTCGTGCTCGGCCGGCGCGCGCGCACGGCCGAGATGCCATGGACGCGGCGGTTCGCCAATGGCTTCTCGTCCGGCTGGGCCACCCGGCTGGCCGGCCAGACGGTGTCCGACAGCCAGTGCGGGTTCCGGCTGCACCGCCGTGCGGTGCTGGCGGCGACGCCGCTCACCCCCGGCCGCTACGAGGTCGAGTCCGAGATGGTGGTGCGCGCGGCGCGGCTCGGATTCCGGCTGGCCGAGGTGACGATCCCCACGGTGTACGGCGCCGAGAGCCAGATCCGCACCGGGCGCGACGTGCCGAAGATCGTGGCCACGCTGGCGCGGCTGACGTGGGAGGGGTTCGTGCCTCCCGCGCCGATGCGCGCCGCCGCGCGCGCGGGGATCGCGCGATGAAGATCCTCGTCACCAACGACGACGGCATTCACGCGCCGGCGCTGCTGCGGCTGCGCGAGGCGTTGAGTCCGCTCGGCGACGTGGTGATCGTGGCGCCCGACCGCGACCAGAGCGCCACCTCGCACTCGCTGACGCTGCATCGTCCGTTCCGCATCCAGCGTCACGACGACAACGTGTTCAGCGTGGACGGAACGCCCACCGATTGCGTGGTGACGGCGTGGTACGGTCTGCTGGACGGGACGCCCGATCTGGTGGTGTCCGGCATCAACCACGGGCCCAACATGGGCGAGGACGTGTTCTACTCGGGCACGGTCGCGGCCGCCATCGAAGGCACGCTGCAGGGCGCGCCCTCCATCGCCGTATCGCTCGCCAGCCGCGCGCCGGCCGACTTCGTCGATCCCGCGCGCTGGGCGGCAGGGCTGGCGCGCGAGGTGCTGGATCATGGCCTGCCGCGGCGCCAGCTGCTGAACGTCAACATACCGAACCGCCCTTGGAGCGAGCTCGGCGGAGTGCAGGTGACGCGGCTCGGCAGCCGCGTCTATCGCGACACGCTGGTGCGCAAGACCGACCCGCGCGGGCGCGACTACTACTGGATCGGCGGCCAGGATCCGGTATGGGAATCGGTGGAGGGCACCGATTTCCACGCCGTCCACGCCGGCTGCATCTCGGTCACGCCGATGCGGCTCGATCTCACCGACGAGGACGCGCTCGTGGACATCGAACGATGGCGGCTTCGGATCTGAACCAGCCCCCCGAGGGGTTCCGCTTCGAGGCGGAGCGCGCGCGCATGGTGGACGACCTCGCGCGCCGCGGCATCCGCGATCCGCGCGTGCTCGATGGGATGCGGCGCATGCCGCGCCACCTGTTCGTCGACGAAACCCTCGAGCCCGAGGCCTACGGCGACACGCCGCTGCCGACGGCGGCGGGGCAGACCATCTCGCAGCCGTGGATGGTGGCGAGGATGCTCGAGCTGTCGGAGCTCGCCCCCTGGCATCGCGTGCTCGAGATCGGCACCGGCAGCGGCTACCAGACCGCGCTGCTGGCCGCGCTGGCGCGCGAGGTGTGGTCGGTGGAGCGCGTGCCCGAGCTGCTGGAACAGGCGCGCGCACGCATCGCCTACCTCGGCCTCGAGCACGTGCACCTGGCGCTCGGTGACGGCTCGCTCGGCTGGCCGGAGGCCGCCCCCTATGATAGGGTCCTCGTCGCCGCAGCGGCGCCCCGCGTCCCCGAAGCGTTGAAATCGCAGGTGGGGGAGCGGGGCCTCCTCGTGATACCCGTCGGCGGACCGAAGCTTCAGCACCTCGAGGTGTGGCGCCGGCAGCCCGACGGCACGTGGGGCTCCCGCCGGCACGGGGAATGCCGCTTCGTCCCGCTGCTCGGCCGTGAGGCCTGGCCCGAGCAACGGGAGCCTGCGGAATGACGACACGTCGGGGCGTGGCTCAGCCTGGTAGAGCACCTGGTTCGGGACCAGGGGGTCGGAGGTTCAAATCCTCTCGCCCCGACCATTCTATTCTCCGGCGTCCCGCGCGCGTCGCGACGGAGGCGGCCGAGGCGTTGCCCGCATGCCGCACGTCCACGTGGTGATTCACGGACAGGTGCAGGGTGTGGGGTTCCGCGCGTTCGTCGCGCGTGAAGCGGCCGCGCTCGCGCTGGCGGGTGAGGTGCGCAACCGGGCGGACGGCACCGTCGAGGTGCATGCGGAAGGGCCGCGTGCGGCGCTGGAAACGCTGGTCGGGCGCCTCGCCCAGGGCCCGCGCTTCGCGCGCGTGTCACATCAGGAGGTGACGTGGAGCGACGCGCCGCAAGGGCACGCGCGGCGGCGGCGGTTCGTGATCGCGCCGTGAGCGGGGTCCGCGGGTGACCGCGCCCGATCTCGTCCGCTACCGCGACCGCTTGAGCGAGGCGCTGGAGCTGGGGCGGCGCCGCGGGGTGATCGAGCCGCGCGAGCTCGAGGCGCTGCTGCTCGATCCTGAGTTCGACCCCGCCGAGTTCGAGCGCTTCCGAGCCGAGGCCGGCGCCGCCGGCATCCGGCTGCCGGAGGGCCTGGAGCCCGATGAGGCCGGCGCCCTGCGCGACACGCCGGACGAGCCGGGACGCGACCTGCTCGACTTGTACCTGGCCGAGATCGGTCGCGTGCCGCTGCTCGAGCACGAGGCGCTGCTCGCGCTCTCGACGCGCGCGCGCCGCGGCGACGGCGCGGCGCGCAAGCACATCATTCTCGCCAACCTGCGGCTCGTGGTGCACGTGGCGCGCAGCTACCGCCACCGCGGCCTGCCGATGCTCGATTTGATCGAGGAGGGCAACCTGGGGCTGATCGAGGCCGTGGACCGGTTCGACCCCACGCGCGGGCTCAGGTTCAGCACCTACGCCGCGCTGTGGATCCGGCAGTCGATCCTGCGCGGCATCGCCGAGCAGTCGCGCGCGGTGCGCATCCCGGTGCAGATGTTCCAGCAAGTGAGCCGGTTCGTGCGCGTGCAGCGCGCGCAGCGCGCCCGGCTCGGACGCGAGCCGGGCCTGGACACGATCGCGGCCGAGCTCGACATCTCGCTGGACCGCACGCAGCGGCTGGCCGCGCTGATGGGCGGCCTGCGCTCGCTGGACGAGGGCACCAGCGCCGAGGCGTTCGAGCAGCTGTCGTCGGAGGATCTGGCGGAGGCGCCGCCGTCGGTCGAGCGGCTGATCGAGCTGCAGCTCGAGCACGAGAAGGTGGACCGCCTGCTGCGCTCCCTGTCGCAGCGCGAGGAACAGGTGCTGCGCATCCGCTACGGGTTCCTGGACGGCGTGGCGCGAACGCTGGCGCAGACCGGCGACCACTTCGGCATCTCGCGCGAGCGCGTGCGCCAGATCGAGGCGCGCGCGCTCGACAAGCTGCGCAAGGCGATCGAGCTGCAGGAGCTGGACCGCGCCAGCGGGACGGTGGTGCAGTGAGCGCCGAGCGCGGCGCGGGCGCGGCGGGCGCACCCGCCCGGGGAGCCGTCCCAGGCTCGGGTGCGCTCGATCTGGCGGCATTCGTTCGCGACGTGCCCGACTTCCCGCGTGCGGGCATCCTGTTCAAGGACATCACGCCGCTGTTGCACTCGCCCGATGCGCTGGCCGAGTCGGTGCGCCGGCTCGCGGCCTCCGCGCCGCGCCCCGACGCGGTGGTGGCGATCGAATCGCGCGGGTTCGTGTTCGGCACCGGGCTCGCGCTCCACTGGGGCGTGCCGTTCGTGCCGGCGCGCAAGTTCGGCAAGCTGCCGGGGCGGACCGTGCACCAGACCTACGCGCTCGAGTACGGCGAGGACCGGCTCGAGCTGCACGCCGACGCCCTGGCGCCGGGTCAGCGGGTGGCGATCGTGGACGACCTGCTCGCCACCGGCGGCACCGCGCTCGCGACGGTGCGGCTGGTGGAACAGCTGGGGGCGGTGACCGAGTCGCTGCTGTTCGTGATCGAGCTCGAGGGCCTGGGCGGGAGGGAGCGGCTCGCGCCCCATCGCGTCGAGGCCCTGCTCCGGTTTCAGGTCACGCAGTAGGCCGGGGCCGGACGGCCGTCACCGGGGCGCGTTGCCAGGATGGCGGAGGGCCGCTCCTTCCGCGGCGGGATCCGCCTGAAAACGCCGAGGGGGCGGCTTGCGCCGCCCCCCGTTCGTGATGTGGTACCTCGGGCGATCAGGCCCGGCGGACGTTCGAGGCCTGCAGGCCCTTCGGTCCCCGGGTCACGTCGAACTCGACAGCCTCACCCTCGGCGAGCGTCTTGAACCCATCGGCCTGAATGGCCGAAAAGTGCACGAACACGTCCTCGCCACCCTCCTGCGAGATGAAGCCGAAACCCTTCGCCTCGTTGAACCACTTCACCGTACCACGAGCCACTTGGATGCTCCTTGACTGCGGGTCACTGCGACCCAACCTGCTGCCGTCCAACTCACACGACGGCGGTGTCCCGGCCACTCTGGCCGAATCCCGGACTCCCATGAAAAAACCGCCAAGTGCTCCCTGGCGGTTGTGAACACGAAGTTCATCCATCCACGGGCGACCGAAGACGGTCCTGAATATGCACCGCGCGCCCCCGAAAAGGCAAGCGACCCCGGCCGGGCACGGACCCTGCCGGCGGATGGGCGGCCACCGGCCGAACTCCGCGCGCCGCCGCCCCTTGCGGCCGAAAACCCCTGGCGGCCGGTGCATCGCGGGCGTACCATGCGCGGCGGGCGGCCCTCCGGGGACCGCACGGAACGGGCGCACGATGCGCCCCGCGGCACCCGCCGCCGATCGTTCGCAGGGAGGCGTTCGATGAATCACGTGTTCCGCTTCACGCTGTGGCTGTTCGCGTTGCTGCTTCCGGCGCTGGCGGCCGTGAGCGCGGCGAGTCGCGCGCCGCTGCTCACCGCTCCGACGGTGCGCCACATCGATCTTCCGCTCCACGCCTTGACCCACGTTTCCACGGTCCAGCATCCGGCCGTCGTGCACTGACGAGGGCCACACGCCGGACGCGGCCGCCTGCGCGATGCGGGCGGCCGCGTTACAATTTCCGCATGAAGCCCGGCGTCATCATCCGGCTGGCGGTGCTCGCCGGCGGCCTCGCGCTGGTCGCGGGCCGCGCGGATGCCGCTTCGCGCTTCTCCACGCCGCGCACGTTCACCTGAGCGGGCGACGCGGTCCCGTCGGGACCGGTGGTGGATCCCGATTTCGCGCTGTTCCACATGCAGCGCGCGCTGTGGGATCCGGTCGATCCGGCCGCGCTGGGATCGCTCGCCCCCAACCTGCGCGCGCGCGTCAACGGCGAGATCTACCGGTTCGCGAACCCGCACACGCTCGAGCGCTTCGTGGCGGCGCCCGTGTTGTACTGCGGCCTGCTGCGCGATCCGGTCACGGGTGCCAGGTTCTGGCCGTCGACGCACTCGCCACGCCTGCAGTGGAGGGACGGCCCGTATTTCTTCGCCAGCGATTCCACGCGCCAGGCGTTCGCGGCCGCGCCCTCGAAATACGAGGTGCGCCGCGATCTGTAGCCGTCAGGCGGCCTGCTCCTCGGGCGGCTTCAGATTCCGGAACGCGCGATACAGCAGCACGTCGTACGCGATCTTCATGGCCGCGCCGAGGTAGAGCGGCACGGCCAGCGCGGGGCCGCGCATCACGAGGCCGGCCAGCGCCGGCGCCACCGCCCAGCCGGCGAGCCGCACCAGCAGCGTGACGCCGTTGGCGAACGTGCGCTCCCCGGGCTCGACCACGGCCAGCACGTACGACGAGCGCGTGGGCACGTCCATCTCGACCAGCGACTCGCGCAACAGGAACAGCGCCGCCGCGACGCCGAAGCTGGGTGCGATGCCGACGGTGAGCAGCAGCAGGCTCGAGGGCAGATGGGTGAACACCATCGTGTTGACGAGCCCGATGCGGCGCGCCAGCCACGCGGCGCCGAGGTGCGACAGCGCATTCGCCACGCGCGCGCCGAAGAACAGCAGGCTCACGGCCCCGAGTCCGGCGTGAAAGCGCTCGAAGAAGAACCAGCCCAGCAGTGCCGTGGTCAGGAACCCTCCGCCCAGGCTGTCGAGCGCGAACAGCGAGGAGATCTGCCACAGCACGCGCCGGGTGCGCGGCGTGATCGGCGCGCGCGAGGCGCCCGTGTCCGTCACCCGCATCGGAATGCGCGGATACAGCAGCAGCGAGGCCAGGAACAGCGCGGCATACAGCGCGAACGCGCCGCGGTCGGCGGTGGCCGCGGGCGCGGCGTGCACCCGCACGATCAGCACCGGCAGCCCGGCCAGCGCGGCGCCGAGCGCGTGGCCGGCGTCCTGCGCCACGCTGTACCAGGCGAGCGCCGCGGTGCGGCCGCTCGCGCCGGTGGTGGCGGGCAGCAACGCCTGCTCGATCACGAGCGCCGCGCCGCGGTCGCGGCCCATGCCGTTCACGAGCCCGAGGAACGCCACCAGCACGAGCCCCCACGCGCCGCTCACGAACATCAGCCCAACGCCGCCGGCCGCGGCCAGCGCGGCGCTCGCCAGCAGCACGTGGCGCGGGGCATTGCGGGCCCACGTGGTGGCGAACAGCGTGGCGAGCGCGCCGCCCGCCAGCCCGGCGGCCACCACGAACCCGCTGGCGGCCGCGCCGATGCCGAGCTGCGCCAGGTGGACGCCCAGCAGCACGCCCACCATGCCGATCGCGAGCGCGCGCAGGAACGCGGCGGCGTAGAGCAGCCGCCGCGCCCGCGCCGGATCGGCGGTGGCGGCGTCGGCGGGGGGCGCGATACCGGCGGAGGGGGCGTGCACGGCGGCATTGTGCCACGCGCGGAGCGGCGGCGCGCGGGTCAGAACGCGATCGAGAGCTGCGCCCCCACCAGCGCGACGCGCGTCCGGCCGAGCACGGGCTGCCCGTAGCGCGTCTGCTGCCACACCAGCTTGGCCGTGGCGTTGCGGTCGAAGCGATAGCCGGCGCCCGCTTCGACGCGGCGCGCGTTGGCGTCCCACGCGCGGCGTGCCCCCGTGGAATCGGTGATGTCCGCGAACGTGATCGCATCCCAGCGGCCGGCCAGATAGGCGCCGAACGCGAACGCGTACTTCAGCTCGGCGTAGCCGCTCGACACGCCCAGCGCGCCCAGTGTCGGCGTCTTCCACACGTTGCGCGCGCCCTCGGCGCGCAGCTCGACGTGGCCCGCCAGCAGCTCGGCGTCGGCCATGCCGAGCTCCTGCGGGTAGTCGTCTGGCGACTTGCCGGGCGGCAGGCGTTTCGTGACGCCCTGCACGAGGTAGGGGCCGTAGGCGCCCGACACGCCGAGCCGCACGCCGGGCAGCGGCGCTAGGCCGAGCCGCCCGAGCACGGACTTGCCGGTGTTGTCGTCCTCCGACGTGCTGCCCCAGCTCGGCGCGCCGGCCGCCACGCCGAGCGCGTACTCCAGCGGACGCGCGCTGCCCGACAGCGTGGCGGACACGTCCCAGTACGAATCGTCCACGATCGCCATGCCGCGTCCCTGGCCGCCGAAGTAGTCGGTGGACGCCTGGCCGGCACCGGACAGCGACAGCAGCTTGTCGGCGTTGGGCGGAATCTCGTACCACAGCAGCGTGGAGTGGTACTGGTACATCAGCGGGCAGCCGATCAGCGGATTGCGATCCGAATACGTGCGTGGCGCCCACGTGCCGATCGCCCACGGCTGCTTGCCCGCCTGCAGATGGAGATCGCGCTCCGGCTGCGGCGTGAACGTCAGGTAGGCGCCGTCCACGTACGGCGCGGTGGCGTCGCGCAGCACGAGCTGGGTGAACACCTGGAGGCGCGGATTCAGCGTGGCGTCGGCGAACGCGCGCAGGCCGTAGCCGTCGAACGGCGAGTCGCCCCGCATCAGCAGATTGCTCTCGAACGCCGCGCCGCGCTCGGCAGCCACGACGTCGAGCAGTCCGTGGAAGTGGAACTGGGTGTCGGCGATCGCCGGGCGGGATCCGGTGAGCGCGGCGGGAGCTGCGATCCACGTCGCGAGCACGGGGATCCACGTCGCGATCCGAGGCCTTCGGCGCACGGGCTCCTCCATGAGCATCGGGCCTGGCCCGCGGCCGCGGTCAGGCGTGGTCGTCCGAAGTGATCGGCACGCCCCGATCCGCGCTTGAGCGTGTTCTGGGGACCGTCAGCGCCCGAGCAGGGCGATGCCCGAGAACCGCCGCCAGCGCTCGCGCGCGCGCGGCGGCGACAGTGCCGCGAGCGCGTCGAACATCCAGGCCGCGCGCATCCTGCGGTTCAGCCGGCGCGCCTCCTCCCAGGTCGAGCGCCATTCGCGCTCGCGCCAGCCGGCGCCGGCGAAGAACGCCGTGCCCTCGGCCGGCGCGAACCGGAACGGCGCGCGACCGCGCGCCACGGCCCGGCCCCAGGTCTTGTCCATGCGCCGCACCAGCGCGGGCGTGGCGAGGTCGAGGATCCACGCCTCGAACGCGGCATGCATCGCCAGATCGCGCGCCAGCGCGGCGACCTCGGCCGGATCGAGGTAGATGAGCAGGCCTTCGGTGAGCACGACCGCGTGGCGGGCGTCGGCGGCGAGTTCCGCCAGCAGCGCGCGGCGCGCGATGGCATCGCTCAAGTCGGCCGCGCGCGCCTGGTAGCGGCAGCGCGGCGCCGCGCCTGCGAGCCCCGCCTGCTTGTATGCCAGCATCGCCGGCAGGTCCACGTCCACCCAGCGCAGCGTCGCGGGCAGATCGAGACGCCAGGGCCGCGCATCGAGTCCCGCCGCCAGATCCACCACCGTGTCCACCGCGCCCGCGCGCACCAGGCCGAGCAGCAGCTCGTCGAACACCGCGGTGCGCACCACCATCGGCCAGCCCATCGTCTTCGCGTGCGGGATCGCATCCAGAATGCGCGGCCCGCGCTCGCCCGCCAGCCGGCGTGCGAACGGATCGCGGAACAGCGCGTCCGGCCGCTCGCTCTCGATGGCGCGGTACATCGCCACCCACAGCGCGGTGTCGGACACGTCACGAAGCTCGCCGGCGATGGTTTCGGTCACGATCGGCCTCCGCGTGAGGGACGCGCGAGTGTAACGCGGCGCCGGGACACCGTGATACCGTGACGCGGTGAACGACGAGGAATTCCGCCGCTTCGGTCACGCGCTCGTGGAGTGGGTCGCAGACTACCGCCGGCGCATGCCGGAGCTGCCCGTCATGAGCCCGGTCGCTCCGGGCGAGATCCGACGTCGATTCCCGGCCGCGCCGCCGCGGCAGGGCGGCGGGTTCGCGGACGTGGCCGCCGCGCTGGATCGCGACGTGGTGCCCGGCATCACTCACTGGAACCATCCCGCGTTCTTCGCCTATTTCCCCAGCAATACCAGCTACGCCGCGATCCTCGCCGACCTGGTCGCATCAGGTCTCGGCGCGCAGTGCATGAGCTGGGAGACGAGCCCCGCCGCCACCGAGCTGGAGGAGGTGGTGATGGAGTGGCTGCGGCAGATCGTGGACCTGCCCGCGAGCTTCACGGGCGTGATCCACGACACCGCCTCCACCGCGACGCTGTGCGCGCTGCTGTGCGCGCGCGAGCGCGCCACCGGCTACGCCCAGGAGCAACGCGGGCTGCAGGACGGCGGGCCGCCGCTGGTCGTCTACGCCTCGGATCAGGCGCATTTCTCCGTGCTCAAGGCGGCGCGGCTGGCGGGGTTCGGCGGCGCGCACGTGCGCGCGATCGAGACCGACGACGCGCACGCGCTGCGGCCGGACGCGCTCGAGGCCGCGCTGGCGCGCGACGTGCGCGCGGGAATGAGGCCGTGCGCGATCGTGGCCACCACCGGCACCACCGGCACCACGGCGCTCGATCCGGTGGGCGAGATCGCGGCGCTGGCCGGTCGCCACGGCGCCTGGCTGCACGTGGACGGCGCGCTCGCCGGCATCGCCATGGCGCTGCCCGAATGCCGGTGGATGTGGCGCGGCATCGAGCGCGCCGACTCGGTGGTGCTGAACCCGCACAAGTGGATGGGCGTGGGCTTCGATTTGAGCGCCTATTTCGTGCGCGATCCGGAGCACCTGGTGCGGGTGATGGGCGCGCGCGCGAGCTACATCCGCACCGCCCACGATCGCGAGGTGAAGAATTTCCGCGACTGGGGCATCCCGCTCGGGCGCCGGTTCCGCGCGCTCAAGCTGTGGTTCCTGCTCGCGGACATCGGCGTGGAGGGACTGCAGGAGCGGCTGCGCCGCGATCTCGCGAACGCGCAGTGGCTCAAGTCCGAGGTCGAGCGCGCGCCCGGCTGGGAGCTGCTGGCGCCGGTGCCGCTCCAGACCGTGGTGATGCGCCACCGGCCCGAAGGCGTGCGCGACGAGGCATGGCTCACGCGCCACAACCTGGCGATCGCCGCGCGCGTGAACGAGGGCGGCAGCGCCTACCTCACGCCCAGCATGCTGAAGGCGCGCCAGTCCGTGCGGGTGAGCATCGGCGCCGAGACCACGCAGCGCGCCCACGTGGCCGCGGTGTGGCAGGCGCTGCAGTCCGCCGCCGTCCAGGACGCCACGACGCCGGCCTGATCGGACGTCGCGCGCGCGACGGGGTCCGCCGCCGGCTCCCGGAGGCCGCCTGTTCGCGGTCGATCGGGCCTCCAGCACCCCGTCCGAAAACGGCGAGTCGCAACCGCGCCATGCGGTAACCTGCCGGCATGGAACTCGACCCGCACACCTGTTGGCGCGCATTCGCCGCGCGCGATCGCCGCTTCGACGGCCGGTTCGTCACCGGCGTACTCACCACCGGGATCTACTGCCGCCCGGCGT
The DNA here is from genome assembly GCA_035691845.1 of Candidatus Eiseniibacteriota bacterium. Classification (GTDB taxonomy): domain Bacteria; phylum Eisenbacteria; class RBG-16-71-46; order RBG-16-71-46; family RBG-16-71-46; genus DASSIN01. The sequence goes on from DASSIN010000272.1 coordinate 22,440, forward strand.
GTCCGGCGCCACGGCCCCGGCCGCGCAACGTACGGTTCTTCGCGTGCGCGGCGGCGGCCGAGGAGGCCGGCTTCCGGCCGTGCCTGCGGTGCCGGCCCGAAGCGGCGCCGGGCACGCCGGCGTGGCTCGGCACGTCGGCCACCGTCAGCCGCGCGCTGCGGCTGATCGGCGATGGCCATCTCGACGCGCACGGCGTGGACGATCTCGCCGCCCGGCTCGGCGTCGGGGCGCGTCATTTGCGGCGGCTGTTCGACCAGCAGCTCGGCGCCTCCCCGGTGGCGATCGCGCGCACGCGCCGCGTTCACTTCGCGCGCCGGCTGCTGGACCAGACCGACCTGCCGATCACCGAGATCGCGCTGGCGTCGGGGTTCAACAGCCTGCGGCGCTTCAATCACACGATGCGTGACACGTTCCGGCGTCCGCCGCGCGCGCTGCGGCGCGAACGCGGGCGCATCGCGCCCGAGGGCGGCGGGCTCGCGCTGCGCGTTCCCTACCGGCCGCCGCTCGACTGGCCGGCGCTGCTCGCGTTCCTCGGGGCGCGCGCGATTCCGGGCGTCGAGCACGTCGAGCGCGGCGTCTATCGCCGTACGTTCCGCACGCCGGGTGCGAGCGGAACGCTGGAGGTGCGCCCGGTGCCCTGCGAGCCGGCGCTGGCGCTCACGCTCGATCTCGAGCGCCCGGCGGAGCTGATCCAGGTGGTGGAGCGCGTGACCCGGCTGTTCGATCTCGGCGCCGATCCCGCGCTGATCCGGCGGCAGCTCGCGCGCGATCCACGGCTCGCGCGCGCGCTCGCCGGACGGCGCGGCGTGCGGGTGCCGGGCGCGTGGGAGCCGTTCGAGCTCGCGGTGCGGGCGATCCTCGGGCAGCAGGTGTCGGTGGCCGCGGCCCGCACGCTGGCCGGGCGCGTGGCGGAGCAGTTCGGTGAGCCGCTGCCAGCGGCGCGCGCGCCGCTGGCGCGGCAGTTCCCGACGCCGGCCGCCCTGGCCGACGCCGACCTCACGCGCGTGGGCGTGACGCGTGCGCGCGCCGAGGCGATCCGCGGCCTGGCGCGCGCCGTGCGCGACGGCGCGCTGGAGTTCGCGCGCCTGGGCGGTGTTCCCGAGTGCATCGCGCGGCTCACGGCGCTGCCCGGCGTGGGGGAATGGACCGCGCACTACATCGCGATGCGCGGACTGGGCGAGCCCGACGCGTTCCCGGCCGGCGATCTCGGCGTGCGGCGCGCACTGGCCGACGGGGGTCCGCTGCCGGCGACCGCCGACCTCGCGCGGCGCGCCGAGACGTGGCGGCCGTGGCGCGCCTACGCGGTGATGGCGCTGTGGACCGAATCGAACGCTTCGAACCCTGGAGGACCCGATGAACCTCACGACGACGAACGTCGAGACGCCACTCGGCACCGTGATGCTGGTCGCGAGCGGCGACAGACTGTGCGCGCTGGACTGGGCCGCGAAGCGCGCCCGCGTGGTGCGCGACCTGCGCCGCCGGTTCGGCGCCGTCACGCTGTCTCCGGCACGTGATCCGGCCGGCGCCGCGCGCGCGCTGCGCGCCTACTTCCGCGGGCGGCTGGACGCGCCGGGGCGCGTGCGCGTGGATCTGGGCGGCACGCCGTTCCAGCGGCGCGTGTGGGCCGCCCTGCGTCGCATCCCGCCCGGCCGCACCGTGAGCTACGCCCGGCTCGCCGCCCGCATCGGACGGCCCGGCGCGGTGCGCGCGGTCGGCGCCGCCAACGGGCGCAATCCGGCGTCGATCGTGGTGCCGTGCCACCGCGTGATCGCTTCGGGCGGCGGACTGGGCGGCTACGGGGGCGGGCTCGCGCGCAAGCGCTGGCTGCTCGCCCACGAACGGAGCCCGCGTTCGCACGTCAAACGACCGCGTTCGTGAGCCGGCGCGGCGTCGGGGTCGAAATCCGGCCGTGGCAGAAACGGTGGGAACATTGTCATTGTGCCACGCGCCCGAACCGCTCACCCTCGTGCCGTGACCCGTCGAACCCACGCCCACCGCCGCGCCGCGCGCCCCGGACCGCGCACGCGCCGCATCGCCATGCTGGCGTACCCGGACATCCAGATCCTGGACGTCATGGGGCCGCTGGAAGTGTTCGCCCGCACCTCGCGTTGGCTCAAGGAGCACGGGGCTCGCCGTGACGACGCCTACACGGTCGAGATTCTCGGGCTGACCCGCGGGGCGTTTCCCGCCTCGTCCGGGCTCCGCATCCACGCCGATCACCGCTACGACCAGGCGCCGCCGGGGATCGACACGCTGCTGGTCGCGGGCGGGAGGGGCGCCGAGAAGTACCGCGCGCATCCGGGCCTCCAGCACTGGATCCGGCGCCAGAGCCGCGTGGTGCGGCGCCTGGGATCGATCTGCACGGGCGCGTTCCTGCTGGCCGAGGCCGGGCTGCTCGACGGCCACCGCGCCACCACGCACTGGGCATCGTGCGACGAGCTGGCGCGGCGCTACCCGCAGGTGCGCGTCGAGCCCGACACCATCTACGTGCGTGAGGGCGCGTTGTACACCAGCGCCGGCGTCACCGCCGGCATGGACCTCGCCCTGGCGATGGTCGAGGACGATCTCGGGCGCGACGTGGCGCTGGCCGTGGCGCGTGCGCTGGTGATGTTCCTGCGACGACCGGGCGGGCAGTCGCAGTTCAGCGCCCAGCTCGCGGCGCAGCTCGCCGAACACGAGCCGCTGCGCGACCTGCAGACCTGGATCGTCGAGCATCCGCGTCACGAGCTGTCGGTGCCGGCGCTGGCGCGGCGCGTGGCGATGAGCCCGCGCAACTTCGCGCGCGCGTTCACGCGCGAGGTGGGCACCACGCCCGCGAAGTTCGTGGCCTCGGTGCGCGCCGAGACCGCGCGCCGGTTGCTCGAGGAGACGTCGCACGGGCTCGAGGCGATCTGCGCCGAGAGCGGCTTCGGCACCGTCGAGGCGATGCGGCGCGTGTTCCTGCGGACGGTCGGCGTCGCCCCCGGCCAGTACCGCCAGCGTTTTTCCGCTCCCCGCACGCGGCCTCGCGCCGCGTCACGAAATGGAGGACCTTCATGATCCGGTGCGTTTCCCGCCCGTTGTCGCGGCTCGCCGTGCTGCTGTGCCTGGCGCTCGCGCTGTTCGCCAGCCGCGCCGTGGCGGACACGAAGCACTACGTGTGCCCGCCGTGCGGTTCACCTTGCGACACGATGGCGTTCGACCATCCCGGCGTGTGCCCGAAGTGCGGCATGACGCTCGTGGACCAGGCCACGCTGGCGGCCGCCCAGGCGGCCCAGCCGGCGCCCAAACGCGTCGCCATCCTGGTGTTCGACGGTGTCGAGATCATCGACTCGATGGGCCCCTACGAAGTGTTCGGCGCGGCCGGCTACGACGTCTACACCGTGGGCGCCACGCACGACGCCGTCACCTCGGCGATGGGGCAGAAGATGGTGCCGAAGTACGCATTTGCCGACGCGCCCCAGCCGGACGTGCTGGTGGTGCCCGGTGGCGGGGTGTACGCCGCATTGCACAGTCCGGCCACACTCGATTGGGTGCGACAGGAGACGGCGCGGGACACGCACACGATGTCGGTGTGCAACGGGGCGTTCATCCTCGCGAGCGCCGGGCTGCTGGACGGCCTCACCGCCACCACGACCGCGCACAACATTCCTAAGCTCAAGGCGCAGTATCCCAAGGTGCGCGTGGTCGCGGACCAGCGCTACGTCGACAACGGCAAGATCATCACCACCGGCGGGCTGTCGGCCGGCATCGACGGCGCGCTGCACGTCGTGGACCTCATGGACGGCGCCGGCACCGCCGAGCAGGTGGCGCTGGGCGAGGAGTACGACTGGCACGCGCACTCCGGCTTCGCGCGCGCCGCGCTGGCCGACCAGCAGATCCCCGACGTGCCGCTCGACAGCCTCGGGCACTGGCACATCGTGCGCACGGAGGGCGACCGGCAGCACTGGGACGTGGAGTTCGCCGGCACCTCCGAGCTCGATGCCGGCGCGCTGCTCCAGCGCATCGACCGCGCGTTCGCCGAGAAGGGCAACTGGCAGCCGCTCGGCGCGCCGACGCGCGGCACGCCGGCGCGCGCCGCATGGAAGTTCACCGGCACCGACGGCGCCCCGTGGCGCGGCACGCTGATGATCGAGCCGGGCGCGAATCACGAGCTCACGGCACGGCTGTCGATCGCGCGCAGCTGACGGGGAAACGAGGCGGGCGGCCCCGGGGTGGGGGGCCGCCCGCGCGCAGCCGCGATTCGTCAGGCGTTCTTCGCCATCTCGGCCGCGAGGCGGCGCTCCATCTCCTCGGCGGTCACGTCCTCGATGTGGGTCGCGATCCCCCACGTGTGCCCGAACGGATCGGTGATCTTGGCGTAGCGGTCGCCCCAGAACTTGTCGCCGGGCGGCATGTCGCCGGTGGCCCCGGCCGCGAGCGCGCGCTGGTACACCGCGTCGCAGTCCTCGGTGTACAAGTTGAGACTCACGGGCGAGCCGCCCAGCGTGTGCGGCGAGCGCGTGCCCCATTCCGGCGACTCGTCTCCCAGGAAGATCACCGAGTCGCCGATCGTGAGCTCCGCGTGCGCCACGCTCTCGCCATCCGGGCCGTACATCACGTCCTTGACCTTGGCGCCGAACGCGGCCTCGTAGAACGCGATCGCCTTCCGGCCGCCCTTGACGATCAGGGCGGGGGTGACGCAGTGCTGTCCTTCGGGAATGTGTTTCACATTAGCCATCGTGTTCTCCACGCGGGCGCACGGGCGCCCGTGACGCGACCATGCGCCGGATGGACCGGGCGCTCCGTCGCACCGGCGATGCGGGGATGGCGGCGCAGGGTAGGGGGGACGTCGGGCGGCGGCAAGTCGCCGCGATCGGCGGTCGGCGTTTGTCATCGCTAAACACGGCGGCTTGGGTGCAGACGAGGGGTGCACGCGAGTGGCCTCTTCGCTTTTCATTGCCGTCGCCGGCGCGCGTTGGGGTACGCTGGGCGTCAGCCGGTACGTCGAGCCTCACGATGTTCCGGCGAGGTGCTCCTGGCCCCAGGGGCGGTGACCCGGCGTTCGAGCTTCGCCCCCGTGCTTCGCAACGCGCCTTTGATCCCGCAGGTCTGCTCTGGTGCAGAAAGGAGAATCCCCCATGCACTTCGTTTCCACGCGTCACGCCGTGCGACTGGCGCTCGCGGCCGCGCTCGTCGCCGGCCTCTCGACCGCCGCGCGCGCCGCCGTGATTACGTATACGGCCGTTCTGAACGGCGCCAGCGAGTCTCCGCCCAACGCGTCGCCGGGGACCGGTTCGGCCACCGCCGACGCGGACGCCACCGCGAACACGCTGCACCTGAACTTCAGCTGGAGCGGGCTGGTGGGAACCACCACCGCGTCGCACATTCACGCGCCCACGCTCACCGCGGGCACCGGAACGGCCGGCGTGGCGACGACGACGCCGTACTTCCTCGGATTCCCGACCGGCGTGACGGCCGGAACGTTCGACATCACGCTCGACCTCACGCTGTCGTCGAGCTACAACGGCTCGTTCATCACCGCCAACGGCGGCACCACCGCCGGGGCCGAGGCCGCGTTGCTGTCGGCCATCGCCAACGGCAAGGCGTATCTCAACATCCACTCCAGCGTCTACGGCGGCGGCGAGATCCGCGGGTTCCTGATGCCGGTGGCCACGCCGACCGAGCGCACGACGTGGGGACGCGTGAAGTCGATGTACATGTCGTCGCTGCTGACCCTTCCCACCGGGCCGGCCGTGCTCGGGGACGTCGCGATGACGGCCGGCTGCCCCGCCACGCCCGGGTGCTGCGAATGACGTGAGGTTCGGCCGCGATCGAACGCCCCCGCGCCCTCGCGGCGCGGGGGCTTCGGTTTTCGCTCGCGCATCGGGATCGGCGTCCGATGGCGGGACGCCCGATCAAGCCCGCGCCGGAATCCTTCCCGCCACGACCGGCACCATCCACGCCGCATAGCGCTCCGGGTCCAGGATGTCGGCGATCATCTGATCGAAGCAGGCCGTCGCCTGCGCGGACGAGAACGGCGTCAGCTCGCCGATGGATTCGACGTAGCCGTCGCGCCACGCCGTCATGATCTGCGCGAACGTCTCGCGCGGCACGCGCAGCGTGTCCACCACGACGTAGTCCACGGCGATGTCCTCGAGCCCGAGGCGCCGCATGTGTCCGTAGCCGTGGCGGCCGACGAACAGATCGGTGTTCGTGCCGGCGCCGAACGCCGCCGAGGCGCGATGCCAGAACTCGCGCACGTCGCAGCGCCCGCCCACCGGGAAGTGCAGCATCCCGTAGTCCTCGGGGATCAGGTGCAGCCAGCCGCCCGGCCGCGTCACGCGCGCCAGCTCGGCGATCACCCGCTCGGGGTGGGGGATGGAGTGGACGACGTGCCGGCACACGGTGAGATCGAACGACGCCTCCGGCGCATTCAGCTCGAACACGCTCTGGTGCTCGAACCGCAACCGCGGGGCGAGCGCCGCGTAACGCTCGCGCGCCAGCGCCAGATGATGGTCGAGGATGTCCACGCCCAGCACGGCCGCCTGAGGATAGAGCGCGGCCAGCCGCGAGGCACCTTCGCCCGTGCCGCAGCCGGCGTCGAGCACGCGGATCGCTCCCGACAGGCCGTAGCGCTCGAACAGCCGCGATTCCTGCGGCCAGATGGCGCGCGCCTGCGCGTCGAGATTGCGCACCATCGATTCGTCCGACATCTGCTTGTGCTGGGGATTCAGGTCGGTCACGCGGATCTCCCAAGGGCGTGGTCACGTCGGGGGGATGTGGCTGCGCCTGGATGCTGCCGTCGACGACGGCCGATCCCACCATGCCGCGGCGGAGCGCGCAACGCGGGCGGAACGCGAACGGCCGGCGGTGGCATCCGCCGGCCGTCGCGCGTCGCCAGCGTTCAACGGATGAACGTGCCCTGCTCCAGCTCGCGGTAGGCCTGCAGCAGCTCGGCGCGCGTGTTCATCACGATCGGCCCGTACCACGCGACCGGCTCCTCGATCGGCCGGCCGGAGACGAGCAGGAACCGGATCCCGCGCTCGCCGGCCTGCACCACGATCTCGTCCCCCGCGTCGAACATCACCAGCGACCGGTCGCCGGCCGGCTCGCGCACCACGCGCTCCTCCGGTCCCGGCGTGTCGGTCAGCACGCCCTGCGGCTCGGAGGCGTCGCGGAACGTGCCGCTGCCCTCGAACACGTATGCGAACGCGTTCCGGCGCGTGTCCACCGCCAGCGTGCGCCGGCGGCCGGGAGGGACGGTGACGTCGAGATAGCCCGGGTCCGCGGCCACGCGATCCACCGGCCCCTTCCGGCCCCAGAACGTGCCGCACACCACGCGCACGCGCGTGCCGTCGTCGTCCACGATCTCGGGGATGTCGCGCGCCGCGATGTCCTGGTAACGCGGCGCCGAGAGCTTGAGGGACGACGGCAGGTTGGCCCACAGCTGGAACCCGTGCATGCGCCCGGCGGGGTCGCCCTGCGGCATCTCCTGATGCAGGATGCCGCGTCCAGCCGTCATCCACTGCACGTCGCCCGCGCCCAGCGAGCCCGAGTTCCCGAGACTGTCGCCGTGATCCACGCTGCCGGCGAGCACGTAGGTGATGGTCTCGATGCCGCGATGCGGATGCCACGGGAACCCGGCCCGGTAGTCGTCGGGCCGGTCGTTGCGGAAGTCGTCGAGCAGCAGGAACGGGTCGGTCTCGGCCGTGTCGCCGAACCCGAACGCCCGCCGCAGCCGGACGCCCGCGCCCTCCACGGTCGGTCGGGCCTGAACGATGCGTTTCACCGCGCGGATGGACATGGGCTCTCCTGCACGTGGAGGGTGGCGCGAACGGGACGGAGCAAGCCTACGCCAGGCGTCAAACCGTCGCCGGTCGGAGCCCGCCGACACCCGAGCCCGGTTGACGGGTCCGGTGGCGAAGGGTTCAATGCGCCCCGCGCCGTTCCGACGCGACCCCGTCATCCCTTCGATAGGAGCCGATATGCTGCTGATTCGAGAGATCATGTTCTGCAAGCCGGGCCAGGTGCGTCCGCTGGTCGAGAAGTTCGTGGCGATGTCGAAGTTGAGCCAGAAGATGGGCATGCCCCCGATGAAGGTGATGACCGACGTGAGCGCCGAGCGCTACTGGACCGTGGTGGGCGAGATGGAGGTCGAGAGCCTGGACGCGTTCGAGAAGATGATGCTCGGCCCGCCGCCCCAGGACCCGAAGCGCCAGCAGGACATGAAGGAGATGGAGGCGCTGATGAAGGGCTATCACGAGCTCGTGGACCACGGCCGGCGCGAGATCTACAAGATCGAGGGCTGAACCAGGGCAGAAGCCCGTGCGCCACCCCCGCGGAGGCCGCCCATTTCCCGGTTGATGCCGTTCGTGTGGATCTCGCTCGGCGCCGTGATCGGCGCCAATCTGCGCTATCTGACGACCCGGGCCACCACCCAGTGGCTCGGGCCCTCGTTCCCGTACGGGACGCTGTTCGTGAACGTGTTCGGCTGCCTCGCCATCGGCGTGATCGGCACGATGGTGACCGGCCGGCTCGTGGATCGCCCCGAGGTCGTGCGGCAGCTCGTGATCGTCGGATTCCTCGGCTCGCTCACCACGTTCTCGTCGTTCGCGTTCGAGACCCACAGCCTGTTCCAGGACGGCGAGTGGCTGCGGGCGTGGCTCAACATCGGGGCCAGCGTGCTGGCCGGGCTCGCCGGTGTGCGGCTCGGCATCGAGCTGACCCCGCACCTGAAGGGCCTGCTGTGACCGAGACGGGCGAGCGCACGCTGCTGCGCATGCACATGAGCAACTTCGCCCGCTGGCATGCGGGCCCGCTGTACGAGGCGCTGGTCGAGCGCGCGCGGCGCGAGCGGCTGTCCGGCGCCACCGTGCTGGCCGGATTCCAGGGCTTCGTGGGCGCGGGTCCGGTGCTCGGCGGACACCCGCACGCCGTCCAGGTCGAGCGCCCGGTGGTGGTCGAGATCGTGGACGCCGAGGACCGGCTGCAGCGGTTCCTGGCCGCGGTCGAGCCGATGCTCGCGTCACACCCGGTGCTGGTCACGCTGGAGCGCGCGCAGGTGGTGCGCTACGGAGGCGCGGCGTCGTGATCCGCGAGAGCGATGGCATGCTGCTGCGGATCTTCATCGGCGACTCCGATCGGCACGCCGGACGTCCGCTCTACCAGGTGCTGGTCGAGCGCGCGCGCGCGGAGGGGCTGTCAGGGGCGACGGTGCTGCACGGACCGATGGGGTTCGGGCGCCACTCGCGCATGCACACGGCCAAGCTGGTCGAGCTGTCGAGCGATCTGCCGATCGTGATCGAGCTCGTGGACAGCGAGCCGGCGATCCAGCGTTTCATGCACAGCGTGAACGCGCTGGTGCAGGAGGGGCTCGTCACGCTGGAGCGCGTCCGTATCGTACACTACGGCGGCTGAGGGCAGCGCCCGCCTGGCAGCACTGACGCCGCCCCCGATGCCCGACCGGGTTGGCGCAACCGGACTGGCGAATGCCGCGCCGATGCGGTTCCATGGCGGCATGCGCCGGGCCGCGGTCATCGTCCTCGCAGCGCTGGTGCTGCTCATCGTCGTCTACGTCCTGCTCGTGCGGCCGTGGCACCGGCACTGGGGCGCGACGCCGGCCGAGGTGGCGCGCCCGATGCCGGGCGACAGCCTCGTCGGCGATCCGCAGGAGGTGACGACGCGCGCGATCACGATCCGCGCGCGGCCGGAACAGGTGTGGCCGTGGCTCGCGCAGATGGGGCGCGGGCGCGGAGGGCTCTACAGCTACGACGCGCTCGACCGCGCGTTCGGGGTGCTCGATGCCCCGAGCGCGCAGGCGCTGCTGCCGCAGTTCCAGCGGCTCGCGCCGGGCGATACCATCCCGATCGGCGGCAGTGCCGGCTGGCCGGTGGCGATCGCGGATCCGAATCGCACGCTGCTGCTGAACGTGAACGAAGCCGGGGCCCGCGTGACGTGGGTATTCGTGGTGGCGCCGATCTCGGGCGGCGAGACGCGGCTCGTGACACGCGTGCGCGCGCGCCTCCCCGCCGGCTGGAAATCGGCGCTCATCGGGGCCGCGCTCGATCCCGCGGAGTTCGTGATGGTGCGCCGCATGCTGCTCAACCTGCGCGACCGCGCCGAGCGGCTCGCGCGCCGCGCCGCGCCGTGACGGGCCACCTCGAGCGGCACTTCGCCCAGCGCATCGGCTGGTTGCGCGCCGCGGTGCTGGGCGCCAACGACGGCATCGTTTCGACGGCGAGCCTGGTGGTGGGCGTGGCGGCGGCGGACAGCGGGCGGCAGAGCATCATGCTCGCCGGGCTCGCCGGCTTGGTGGCGGGAGCGATGTCGATGGCGGCGGGGGAATACGTCTCCGTCAGCTCGCAGTCCGACACCGAGCGCGCGGACGTGGAGCGCGAGCGCCGCGAGCTGGCGGCCGAGCCCGAGGCGGAGCTGCGCGAGCTGCAGGGAATCTACCAGGCGCGCGGGCTCGATCCCGGGCTGGCGCGCCAGGTGGCGGTGCAGATGACCGCGCACGGCGCGCTCGACGCGCACGCGCGCGACGAGCTCGGGTTGAGCGAGGTGCATGCCGCACGGCCCGTGCAGGCGGCGATGGCCTCGGCCGCGACGTTCGCCGTGGGAGCGGCGCTGCCGCTGGTCGTGGCGGCGCTGGTGCCCACCGGGCGCATCCTGCCCGCGGTGTCGCTGGCATCGCTCGTGTGCCTGGCCACGCTCGGCAGCCTGGCGGCGGGCGCGGGCGGCGCGAGCCGCGTGCGCGGCGCGATGCGCGTCACGTTCTGGGGCGCGCTCGCGATGGCGATCACCGCCTGGATCGGGCGGCTGTTCGGCACCGTGGCGTGAACGAAATCCCGCACGCGGCCCGTGTTGGGTGAGCCCGACTTCAGAACCGCGACACCAGGGCGAGCTTCCCGTCGGGGCGCGCTTCGAGGTGCGCGATCATGCGCCGACCCTTGGCGGTGGCGCTCGGCGTGATGGCGAGATCGTAGACGGTGCTGAACGCCTGCGCGCCGCCCGCGAGCAGGCCGAGGATCACCATTGCGCCGGTCCCGGCATTGCCGTCCTCGAACGCCATCCCGACGCCGAGCGCCCCGACCACCATCCCGCCCGCGGCCACGCCCCGAATGATGAGCCCGCGTTTGGCGAGATCCCAGCGGCCGCCGGCCGTAAGCCCCACACTGGGTCCCACCAGCGCGCCCACCTCGCCGCCCAGTCCCAACGCCGCCTCCCACGCGAATTCCCGATCGCTGCCCGGGCGATCGATCGCGACGGCAATGATGGCAGGCGCGAGCGTGGCGCCGATTCCGATCGTCAGCGCCTGCGAGGGCGAGCGCGCATGCTTTCCGACGCTGGCGACGGCCGACGGCGGCCCCGCCGGGGGCGCCGTCGGCACACCCTGCGCGCGCGGCCTGCGCCACACCGTCCTCCAGCCCGAAGCCAGCGCGCCGATGCCTGCCCCCAGTCCGATCGAACCTGCCGCCGCCGCGGCGTTGATGACGGCCGGCGCCGCCTCGCGGTTGAATGCCCCCCGCACGAACGCCAGGCCCACCCCGGCGCCGATCAACGTCCCCGCCAGCACGTGCGAGCGCCGCACTTCGAGCCGTTCGACCTCGTTCCACTCGAGCGGCGAGGCGTGGGGCTGGGCCGGCGGACGCACGGCCACCACGCGCTGCTGCGAAGCCGCGAACCAGATCCCGACCGTGTCGAGATCGGCGCGTGGAAACAGCAGCGCGCCGCGCGCGAGCCACGCACGCACCGACTTCGATCCGATCTGACGCCGCAGCTTCGCCACCTCGGCGGACGAGGGGCCGATCCCGGGATCGCGCGACGCCGGCGCGTCGCCGGCGATCTCGAGCCGCTCGCCGAACGACGCCGGAGCGCCGGCGGCGTGCGCGGACGGCGCGGATGCGAGCGCGCATGCCGCCAGCACAGCCGCCACCGCGGCGGCGTGGCGACGACGAAGGCTGGAGTGCACCCGTCCCATGCCCTCGCGCGGTCGCATCGTTCGTGCCGGATGATCCCTGGGCGGGATGCGGCCAGCGCGTTCTGCGCGCGCGTGTTGCGCGAGCGACGGCGATGCGCCGCCCCGCCGTTGCTGCCGTCATGGCAGCCGGATGTCGATCCGGCAGCGGGGGCAGGCGCAGCGATCCCGGTGGCGCTAGGATGCCAGCCGGGTCCGAAGTCGGTGTCGGCGCCAACGGGAGGAGCGCGGGATGGGACGTCTCGACGGCAAGGCGGCGGTGGTGACGGGCGCGGCGCTCGGCATCGGACGCGCGACAGCGGAGCTGTTCGCGCGCGAGGGCGCGCGGGTGGCGGTGACGGACGTGCTCGAGGACGACGGGCGCAAGCTGGTGGATGCGCTGCGCGCGCGCGGCGCGACGGCGGAGTTCTGGCGGCTCGACGTGTCCCACGAGCGCGACGTGGAGCGCGTGCTCGCGGACGTGGTGCAGCGTTTCGGCCGGCTCGACGTGCTCGTCAACAACGCCGGCATCGGCGGGGCCAGCCGGCCCACCGACCAGATCACCGAGCAGGAGTGGGATCAGGTGATGGCGGTGAACGTGAAGGGCGTGTTCTTCTGCACCAAGCACGCGATCGCGCACATGCGCCGGACGGGCGGTGGCAGCATCGTCAACATCTCGTCCATCTACGGCCTGGTCGGGGCGGTGGACGCCCCGCCCTATCACGCCTCCAAGGGCGCCGTTCGGCTGATGACCAAGACCGACGCGCTGTTCTACGCGCGCGACAACATTCGTGTGAACTCGGTGCACCCGGGGTTCATCTGGACGCCGATGGTGCAGAATTTCCTCGCCAAGGCCGACGACCCGGCCGCCGCGCGCAAGGCGATCGACGACCTGCACCCGCTCGGCCACATGGGCGAGGCCGAGGACATCGCCTACGGCATCCTGTACCTGAGCTGCGGCGAATCGAAGTTCGTCACCGGCAGCGAACTCGTGATCGACGGCGGCTACACCGCGCGATGACGGCAGGCCCTCCCGTGCGTCCGGGCGGGGTCGGCGCGATCGTCGCCGCATGATCGTGATCCGGGTTGCGACCGCGGACGACCGCGAGCCGCTCGGCCGCTGGGGCGCGGCGCTGATGCAGCAGCACCATGCCGCGGATGCGCGCCGCTTCATCCTCACCGAACGCCCCGAGCAGGGCTACGGCCGCTTCCTGGTGTCGCAGCTCGACGACGCGGACGCCGTCGTGCTGATCGCGGAACGCGCCGGGGAACCGGTGGGATACCTGTACTGCACCCTCGAGCCGTTGAGCTGGCGCGATCTGCGCGGACCATGCGGTTTCGTGCACGACGTGTTCGTCGCGGAGGCAGCGCGCCGCCAGGGCGCGGGCCGCGCGCTGATGCGAGGGGCGCTGGCATGGTTCCGCGCGCGCGGAACGACGCAGGTCGTGCTGTGGAGCGCAGCTGGGAACGCGGGCGCGCAGCGCATGTTCGCGACGCTCGGGTTCCGGCCGACGATGACGGAGATGACGCTCGACTTCGAGCCGTGAGCGCGACCGCTAACGCGGCGCGCGCTCCGACGCCGGGCGCCGCCGCCGGGCGAGGGCGTGCCGCGCACCACCCGCGCCGGCCCTGGCCGCCGGACCCTGAAGTCCCGTCAGCACGCATTCGAACGCCTGATCCACGAAACCCCTCGTCACCGGCTCGAAGCGGATGAACTTGCGGTAGAACATCGGCCCGTAGAGCAGGTCGCCTGCCGCCAGCGGCGAGATGTCGCGGCGCAGCAGTCCGTCGTCCTGCGCGCGCTTGATCGCCGCCGCGGTCGCCTTGCGGCGCGGTCTGAACAATCGGTTGCGCAGCGCGGTGCGGATGTCGGGATCGTGCTCGGCCTCGCCCAGCAGCGCGATCAGCAACCGCCCGGACAACCCCTCGGCCGCGCGCCCCACGAGCTGCAGGGCGTGTCGCAGCTCCGCCAGCGGCTCGCCGGTGCCGGTCGGCGGCGCCGCCCGGGACGCGACCTCGACCAGCAGATCCACCACCAACGCGGCACGATTGGGCCACCAGCGATAGATCGTGGTCTTCGCCACGCCCGAGCGTTCCGCGACCGCCTCGATCGTCGCCGCCTCGTAGCCGCCCTTTTCGACCAGCGCCTGCACGGCCGCGAGGATCGCCCGCCGCGCCGGCTCGCTGCGTGGCCGCCCGCGCCCCTTCGTATCGGATGACGCCCCGGTCGCCGACTGCATGCCCGCAACTTACGCTACTTCTCGTGTCGAAACAAACGTCGCGGGTGGATCCGTAGAACTGCGTACGCCTTTCGGCGACGAACTTTCTGGATCGCTACGCAACGTAGCGTATCCAAGGTGCCCATCGCTCTCGTCCCCGCCGGCCGCGCACCGGCCTCCGGGGTGCACGGCTCCACACCACGAGGAGGCGCTCATGTTGGCAAGGCTTGGAACCCCGTCGCTCGCCGCGCTGCTGCTGGCGCTGGCGATGTCGTCGACGTCGTGCTCGTCCAAGAGCGGCGGCGGCGGCAACAACTATGTCACCAGCCCGGCGCCGCAGCTGGAGCTGAACTCCGGCGACATCGCGCCCGGCGGCACTTACGTGCACCGCTTCGCGGCGGCCGGCACGTACGGATACCACTGCATCCATCACGCCCCGATGACCGGCAATGTCCAGGTCAGCGCCAGCGCGGCCGACACGCTCGTCAGCGTCAGCATCACCAGCTCCACCTCGCCGTTTCCGGCGGCGGCGGTGAAGCCGGGCGGAACGGTGGTGTGGACCAACAATTCGGGAATGCTGCACACCGTCACCAGCAACTGATGTCCTGGCCGGCGCCACGCGGCGCCGGCCCTTCACCCCAGCCCTGGAGAACCTCGTCATGACCCGATTCGCCGTCATCGTCGCGATCGCCGCCTCGTGCGTGACCTTCTCGACCGCCTTCGCTCAGGGTTCCGCCAATCACACGTTCGCATTCAACGCCCAGGACATCAGCGGTTTCCCCAGCGGCGCCGTGTCGCTCACCGGCGGCGGCACGTTCGACGCCGCCACCGGCTTCATTCACGCGGGCGGCAGTTTCAGCTGCACGCGCGACATCGACCAGGGGCCGCTCGCCGGCTGCAAGGCAGGCGAAGGCATCCGCTGGGACTCGGCCGAGATCGTGAGCTCGTTCGGCATCAAGTGCAGCGGCGCCCTCAGCGAGCCGGCGAAGCTGGCGGTGACCGGCAACACGGCGATCGTGCTGAAGGCCGACTTCTACCGCGCCGGCGACGGAACGCACGAGTCGTTCACGGCGAACATGGTCGTGTCGTCGGTGGATCTGGACCCCGCGCAGCCCGGCGTCCAGAACATCTGGATCCAGGGCGTGGGATGTGGCGAAGCCAACGTGACGTTTCAGTAGGCGAACCGCGGCCGGCAGGGAAGGGGATCGACATGCGTCACATGTGCTGGTTCGTTCCCGTGGCGGTCGTCGCGAGCGTGGTGCCGGGGTCGCTCCTGGCTCCACGCGTCGCCTCGGCCGCCTGGCCGCCGTTCGGACGCGCGATCGCGACGGCTGTCAACGACCAACTGGGACCGAAGATCGTCCCGGACGGTGCGGGCGGCGCGATCGTCGCCTGGCTGGACCGCCGCACGCCCGCGCTGAATCTCTACGCCGATCACGTGCTGGCGTCTGGCGATCTGGATGCGGGCTGGCCCGTGAACGGTCGGGCGCTGCTCACCGACTCGCTGGCCGCGGCGATCTTTCCCGAGGGCCAGGAGTTTCCCGCCGTCGCGCCGGACGGCGCGGGCGGCGCGATCGTGAGCTGGCCCGATGCCCGCAGCGCCTCCACGGGGCTCGACGTCTACGCCCAGCACGTGCTGGCCTCGGGCATCGTGGATCCCGCATGGCCCGTCAATGGCGCGGCGCTGTGCGCGGTGGCGGGGGCGCAGAATTCCGTCGTCATGCTCGCCGACGGAGCGGGTGGCGCATTCGTCGCGTGGATCGACGGCCGCAGCGACCCCACCGCGGACGGGCTCGACATCTACGCGCAGCACGTGCTGGCCTCGGGCGCGGTGGATCCCGCATGGGCCGCCGGCGGCACGGCCGTGTGCGTGGCAAATGGCGCACAAATTGGTCCGGTGCTCGCTTCGGACGGCGCCGGCGGTCTGCTCGTGAGCTGGTACGACCTGCGCAGCAGCGTCACGGGTGACGACATCTACGCCCAGCACGTGCTGGGTTCGGGGACGGTGGATCCTGCATGGCCCATGAACGGCCGCGCCCTGTGCACCGCCCCCGGCACGCAGGCCGCGCCCGACATCGTCCCCGACGGCGCCCACGGCGCCATCGTCGCATGGCACGACGCGCGCGACGGCGTCAATCACATCTACGCGCAGCGCGTGCTGGCCTCGGGCGCGATCGCCCCCGGGTGGCCGGCCAACGGCCTGCCGGTGTCGGTCACGGGCGTCGACGAGGTCATCGCCAAGCTCGTTCCGGACGTCGCGGGCGGCGCGATCGTAACGTGGGGCGACGCGAGCGCGGGACATCATGCGATGCGCGCGGCGCACGTGCTCGGAGCGGGCGCCGTGGATCCCGCGTGGCCGGCCGGCGGCGTGGCGTTGAGCGGCACGCCGTCGGAGCAGACCTCGCAGGACGTGGCCCCCGACGGAAGCGGCGGAGCGTTCGTCGTCTGGCAGGTGGGCCTGGACGTCGTGGCGCAGCACGTGCTCGCCTCGGGGGCGCTCGACTCCGCGTTCCCGGCCGACGGACGCCCGGTGTGCGACCTGCCGAGCCGGCAGCAGAATCCGGCGATCACAGACGATGGCGCGGGCGGGGCGATCGTGACCTGGATGGATTTCCGCAACGGCGTGGATTCGGACATCTTCGGGCTGCAGGTGCTGGCCGCGGGCACCTCCGGCGTGGCCGGCCCGACGCCGCGCGGGATCACGCTGGTGGCGGCTCCGAACCCGGCGCACGGTCCGCTGGCGCTGCGGTTCGCGCTGCCGCGGGCGATGCCGGTGACGCTCGCCATCTACGACGCGGACGGGCGGCGCGTGCGCACCCTGGCGGACGGCATGCGGCCGGCGGGCACGGAGATCGTGGGCTGGGACGTGCGCGACCGGGGTGGACGCGCGGTTCCCCCCGGGCTCTACTTCGCCCGGCTCGCGGCGGACGGACACGTGCTCGTCCGCCGGATCGCGAGAATGCCGTGACGCCGGTGCCGGCGCCGGGACTAACCCGCGTGCGCCGGGACGCGGGCGGGCCGCCGGTCCGCGCGCGCGCGGCGGGCGCGGCGCCACGCCGCCGGCGACTCGCCGACCTCGCGCTTGAACGCGCGCGAGAACGCGGCCTCGTTCTCGTAGCCGACCTCGAGCGCGATCTCGATCACCTTGGCATCCGTGTCGCGCAGCCACCCCGCGGCGAGCTGCATCCGCCAACGCGCCAGGTACTGAATCGGCGGCTGTCCGATGAAGTGAACGAAGCGCTCGTGCAGCGTGGAGCGCGACAGCGCGGCCTGCTCGGCCAGACGCTCGAGCGTCCACGGCTCGCCCGGCCGCTCGTGGATGAGCGCGAGCGCGCGCCCCGCCGCCGGATCGCGCATGCCGGACAGCCATCCGGTGTGCTCGGCGGGCAGCGCGTCGGCGTAGCGCCGCAGCACCTCCACGAACAGCATCTCGCTCATGCGCTCCAGCACGGCTTCGCCGCCTGGCCGCTTGCGGTTCGACTCCTCCACGGCCGAGCCGAGGAAGTGGGCGATCCACGGGCTGCCTTGGGCGACGCCGGCCATGCGCACCGCGCGTGGCAGCGACGCCAGCAGCGGATTGAACGGCCGCGCGTCGCAGCCCAGGAACCCGCACACCAGCGTGGTGCGCTGGTCGCCGCCGCCATCCAGCAGCGCGGTGGTCTCGCCGCTGGCGGTCACGCTCAACGAGAACGGCAGTTGCGGCGGCTTGGGGGTGAAGTAGATGCGCGGATCCACCACCTCCGCGCGCAGGCCGGGCGCGCTCGACATCACGTGATGATCGCCGTGCGGGAACAGCACGACGTCCCCCTCGTGCAGGCGGATCGGCTCCTGGCCGACGATGGCGGCCCAGCACGAGCCGCGCGCGACGCCGTGGAACTCCATCATGTGCTCGACGCCCGGAAGGATCGCGGGAATGAGCTCGCGCTGGTTCGGCGTCTCGGCCACCCACGGGTCGGCGCCCTCGATGTAGAAGAACACCGCGCCGCGCAGTCGCACCGCGCGCAGCAGATCGGAAAGGGTGTCGCCGCTCATCGTGTCTCCAGCGGGGGCCAGGCCGGGACGGCGGGGGATCCGTCATCGGGGGATCCGGCGTCGGACGATCGGCACAGTGTTTCCGACGGGGGGCAGGGCGTCAACGCCGGCGTTTGCGGCAGGGTGCGCATCTGCAGATGAGCACACGCCGTCAACCCCCGAGGAGGCAGCCCATGAGCACCTTGAACGTTCAGTCCGCGCCCGACGACGCCATCAAGTCACGCCAGCAGGCCACCTGGAGCTCTGCCGACTACGGTCGCATCGGGATTCGGCTGCAGATCGTGGGCGAGTCGCTGTGCGAAGCGGTCGATCTCCGCGCTACCGACGCCGTGATCGACGTCGCCGCCGGCAATGGCAACGCCTCGCTGGCCGCGGCCCGGCGGTTCGCCGACGTGACGTCCACCGACTACGTGGCCGAGTTGCTCGACCAGGGGCTGCGGCGCGCGGAGGCCGAGGGGCTCGCGATCGTGACCCGCGTGGCCGACGCCGAGCGGCTGCCGTTCGGCGACGGCGCGTTCGACGTGGCGCTGTCCACGTTCGGGGTGATGTTCGCCCCGAACCAGCCCCGCGCCGCCTCCGAGCTGCTGCGCGTCGTCAAGCCGGGTGGCCGCATCGGGCTCGCCAACTGGACGCCCGACGGATTCGTGGGCGAGCTGTTCCGCGTGATCGGGCGGTTCGTGCCGCCGCCGCCCGGGATCGCGCCGCCGGTCGCGTGGGGCATGGAGACGCGGCTGGTCGAGCTGTTCGGCCCGCACGCCAGCGACATCCGCACCGAACGCAAGGCGTACGTGTTCCGGTACGTGTCGGCCGCGCACTGGATCGACGAATTCCGCCGCTTCTACGGCCCGGTGCACAAGGCGTTCGAGGCGCTCGACGCCGCCGGCCAGCAGCAGTTGCAGCGGGCGCTGCAGGAGCTGCTCGACAAGCACAATCGGGGCGGCGCCGACGCGCTGCTCGTGCCTTCCGAATACCTGGAGATCGTGATCCGTCGCGCGTGACGCGGGGATCGATGAAGCAGGCGCTGGCACAGGCGGCGCCCCAGCCGGCGATGCCGGCGCTATATAGTGACGCTCGTCTTGGGGCTCTCCACGACTGGAACCCGGACGACGAGCGGTTCCACCCGGTCCGACGCATCCATCGGTCGCACGGCGACCTCACGAGGAGGACACCATGGCCTCTCTGCAGCAACTGAAGATCGACGAGCTGGGTGCCGGATTCTCGGGCCAGCTGCTGGCGCCCGGCAGCGACGGATACGATGTCGCCCGCCGCATCTGGAACGCGATGGTGGACAAACGCCCGGCGCTGATCGCGCGCTGCGTCACGCGCGAGGACGTGGTGCGGGCGGTGGACTTCGCGCGCCGTTACGGCCTGGCGCTCGCGGTGCGCGGCGGCGGCCACAACATCGCGGGCAGCGCGATGCTGGACGGCGGCCTGGTGATCGACCTGTCGCCGATGCGAGCGGTGACGGTGGACGTGCCCGGGCGGCGGGTGACGATCGAAGGCGGCGCCACGCTCGCCGACCTGGACGCGGCCACCCAGCCCCACGGACTCGCCACGCCGGCCGGCATCAACTCCACGACCGGCATCGCCGGATTGACGCTGGGCGGCGGGTTCGGCTGGCTGAGCCGGAAGTACGGGATGACGGTCGACAACCTGATCTCGGCCGAAGTGGTCACCGCCGCGGGCGAGGTGGTGCGCGCCAGCGCGACCGAGCACCCGGACCTGTTCTGGGCGCTGTGCGGCGGCAGCGGGAACTTCGGCGTGGTGACGCGCTTCGAGTTCCAGCTGCACGCGGTCGGCCCGGACGTGTTGAGCGGTCTGATCGTGTACCCGATCGCGCAGGCGAAGGCGGTGCTGCAGCGGTATCGCGAGTTCGTGGCTGCCGCGCCGGACGAGCTCACCGTGTGGGGCGTGATGCGACTCGCGCCGCCGCTGCCGTTCCTGCCGCCGGACGTGCACGGCCGGCCGGTGCTGGTGCTGGCGCTGATGTACGCGGGCGATCCGCAGCGGGGCGAACAGCTGATCGCGCCGCTGACGCAGTTCGGCACGCCGGCCGGCGCTCACGTCGGGGTGCAGCCGTACGCGGCGTGGCAGCAGGCGTTCGATCCGCTGCTCACGCCCGGCGCACGCAACTACTGGAAGTCGCACAACATGGTCGCGCTCGAGGACGGGTTGGTGGATGCCGCGATCGCCGCGGTCGGCACGCTGCCGTCGCCGCACGGCGAGATCTTCATCGCATCGCTGGGCGGCGCGACGATGCGGCCCGCGCCGGAGGCAACCGCCTACGCCCATCGCGGCACGCGCTACGTGCTGAACGTGCACGCCCGCTGGGAGGATGCGGCCGACGACGCGAGCAACGTGCGCTGGGCACGCGACGTGTTCGAGGCGATGGCGCCGTTCGCGAGCGCCGGCGTGTACGTCAACTTCCTGACCGCGGACGAGGCGGATCGCGTGCGTGTGGCGTACGGGCCGAACTACGAGCGTCTGGCGCAGGTGAAGCGTCGCTACGATCCGGACAACCTGTTCCGCTCGAACCAGAACATCACGCCGGCGTGAACCAGGGGCCGGCGTGCCAGCGGTGTCCGTCCGGGCGGCCGGGAAGCCTGCTCGACCGGTCGCGGTCCGCGGAGGGCTACGCGGGCTGTGTGAGGGCACGGCGAACCCCGGCCGTTCGGCGGGCGTGATTCCCATATGATGTCCAGGGAGGTCGCATGTTGCAGCGGGTGATGGCGTGGATGGCGGTCGCGGCGGTGTCGCTCGCACTCGGGGCCCCGGCGCGCGCGCAGGAATGGAGGCGCGTCACGGCGCTGCCCGCGAGCGACGTGTTCGCGTTGCGGGCGATGGGCGACACGCTCGTCGCCGGCATGGACACCACCGTGTTCGTGAGCACGGATGGCGGCGGCACATGGCGCCCGCCCGTTCGGGTCGCGGTCGATGTGGCGGTGGTGGACGCGGTCCTGCTCCGGAACGGCCGGTCGTATGCGGGCACGTTGGGCCAGGGCGTGTTCGTCAGCGACGACCTGGGCGCGAGCTGGCAGCCGTTCAACGACGGCCTGACCGGCGGCCTGTTCGACTCGCAGCTCGACGTGGCCGATCTCGAAGCGAGGGGCGACAGCCTGTACGCGGCCACCCAGGGTGCCGGCGTGTACGTGCGCAGGCTGACCCCGGCCGACACGTGGCATCCGTACGGTGACGCGTTCGAGCCCAACCAGGCGCCGAACGTCAGCGACCTGGCGTCCGACGGCGCGCGGCTGGTGGCGTGCGCGGGCGGGAACGGCATGATGTTCACGCGCGATCCCGCCGACCCCGACTGGACGGTGAGCTTTCTCGACGACGTCGGCATCCACGCGGGGCTCGCCCCCGAAGCCGCGCTGTGGACGGGCTCGAGCTGGGTGGTGGGCACGAATCTCGGCGTGTTCGCGAGCCCCACGGGCCTGCAGCCGTGGACGCGGACGCAGACGCCGCTCACCCAGGTCCACGGCAGCGCGTTCGCGCTGCGCGGTGGAACGCTGATCGGCGCGTTCGACCTGCAGGATCTCGCGGTGATCCAGGAGAGCGTGGACCAGGGCGCGACCTGGTCCAACGTGGAGACGCTGTTGCAGACGTTCGTCTACCAGCTCGTGGTGCAGGGCGGGAACCTGTTCGCCGCGCGCGCGGACGGGCTGTGGGTGCGCCGGGCCACGACGTCCGTGCCGGAGGCCCGTGGGCCGGGCGCGCTGCGAGTCGCGCTCGTCGGGCCCAACCCCGTTCGTGACGTGGCGCAGTTCCGGTTCGAGCTGCCGCGCGCGGGCGAGGCGGCGCTCGAGCTGTTCGACGTGGCGGGACGCGCCGCGGCGCGCGTATCGGGGTTCTGGAGCGCGGGCGTGCACGAGACGAGCGTGGATGCCGCCCAGCTCGCGCCCGGCGTCTACGGCGCGCGGCTGACCTCGGGCGGCGCCAGCGCCACGACGCGGGTGGTTCGGGTACTCTAGGGCGACCCGCAGCGGTTCGACCGGTCCACATGCCCGACGGACCGCCCGGGGGACCGCCCCGAGGGGACCCGATGGCCGTGCCCACCCAGACCATCGCCTCGCCGCCTCAGTCGCCGGCGTCCGGCGCGTCCAACGGACTGCTCCGGTTCTTCGTCCTCACGTTCGCGTTCACGTGGACCTGCTTTCTGCTCGCGGTCGCGTGGACGCGCGGGCGCGCGCCCGGCGCGAGCCTGTCGGCGGGGGTGCAGGCGATCGTGCTGCTCGGCACGTTCGCGCCGGCGATCGTGGCGCTCGCGCTCACCGCGCGCGCATCGCATGCCCCTGGCGTGCGCGCGCTGCTCGCGCGGCTCGTGCGCTGGGAGGTGGGCGGCCGCTGGTACGCGTTCGCGCTCGGCTACACGGTTGCGGTCAAGCTCGGCGGCGCCGTGCTGACGCACATCGTGACCGGCGCCTGGCCGCGGTTCGCCTGGGCCGCCGCGCCACTACTGCTGGCGGCCACGCTGTTCTCGACGCTGGTCGGCGGACAGCTGGGGGAGGAGCTCGGCTGGCGCGGGTTCGCGTTGCCACGGCTCGCCCGGCGCATCGGACTTTCGGGCGCGAGCCTGGTGCTGGGTGCGATCTGGGCGGCCTGGCACCTGCCGCTGTTCTACGTGCATGGGGCCGACACGTTCGGGCAGTCGTTCCCGTTCTACCTGCTGCAGGTGAGCGGACTGTCGGTGGCGGTGGCGTGGCTGTGGTGGCGCACCCGGGGCAGCCTGCTGCTCACGATGCTGATGCACGCCGCGATCAACAACCTGAGCCCGATCGTTCCTGCGCTGGCGCGCGCGCCGGCCGATCCGTTCACGCCCGCGGCACCGCTGCAGTCGTGGGTGACGCTCGCCGTGCTGTGGGCCACCGCGGCCGTGCTGCTGTGGCAGATGCGCAACGCCGATCCAGCCGCGTGGGAGCGCTGACGGCGCGCATCACGCGCGCCCGAGCCGCTCCATGTCCTCCGCCAGCGCCGCCAGCGCTTCGCCGGTGAGCATGTCCCTCGCCATCGGGAACAGGATCATCTCCTCCTTCTCGAAGTGGGCGTCGATCAGCGCCAGCAGCCGTCCGGCGGCGGCGTGCAGCGTCGCGGCGTCCGCATCCCCCGCCGCAAGGGCTCCCAGCCGTGCGCCGCCTGCCACGATGGCAGGATGCTCGACCTCCTCCAGCTCGTGGAGCGTGGCGCGGAACCGCGCGGTCTGCTCATGGATGTCGCGGTGCTCGTCCCGCATCGCCGCGGTGGGCCCGCCACCCTCGCCGAACACGCGCTCCAGCGCGGGAAACAGCACCTCGTCCTCCTTGCGCGCGTGGGCCGCCAGCGCCTCGCCCAATGCATGCACCACACCCGCCAGGTTCAAGCCCGGCCGCATGATGGCGGGCCCGGCCCCCGCATCCGGCGGGCGCGCGGCCGCGCGCAGCGGCGCGAGCTGGCCGGCGATCCGGCGGTGATCCTCCAGCAGCACATCGATGGCATCACCCATGGCGTCCTCCGCGGGGTGGCGCGCCGGCGCCGCGGCGCCGCAGTCGGCGGCGTGCCGGCCTCGATCCGGCGCATCGGCCACCGCGCCCGTCACATTGCACCTTGACAGAGTTCGACTGCGGATTCAAATTTTGAATGTAGCTTCAAACGCAACGTGCCGATGATCCGGGGACAGGTCGTCATGGCTCGATCCCAGCACTCGCACGCACCCGCCGCCCGCCGCACCCGGCGCCGCCCGCCGGCCTCCGCCAACGGCGGCACGCCGCGCATCCGCGCCAAGCGCCAGCGCCGGCGCGCCGAGATCCTGCACGCCGCGCTGCGCGCGTTCGCCGAGAAGGGCTACCACCGCACCACGCTCGACCACATCGCCGAGCACGTGGGCGTGGGGAAGACCGCCCTCTACCATTACTTCCCCGACAAGGAAGCGATCCTGTACGCGTGCCACCGCGAGTCGCTCGACGAGCTGGCGCGCATCCTGCGCGAGGCCGACCGGCTCGACTCCGCCTCGGACCGGCTGGCGCATGTCGTGCGCGAACACGTGCGCGTCATGACCGACACGCTGCAGGGCTCTCCGCTGGCGTTCGAAGTGACGGCGCTGTCGCCCGCCCGGCAGGCCGGGCTGATCGCGGAGCGTGACCGCTACGAGCGCCGGCTGCGGCGCATCATCGAGGATGGCATGCGCGGCGGCGAGTTCCGCAAGGGGAATTCCAAGATCGCGGTGTTCGTGGTGCTGGGCGCGATCAACTGGATCGCGCGCTGGTACCACCCGGAAGGGGAGCTGCACGCCTCGGAGCTGGGGCGCGAGTTCGTGGACCGGCTGATGGGAGGCCTCGCACGACGATGAGCACGGGACTGGAGCACGGAAGTCGCGCCGGACGGGGACGCCCACGCGCGGAGACGATGAAGGCGGTGCGACTGGTGGCGGTGGGGCAGCCGCTGATCGTGGACGAGGTGCCGGTGCCGCGGCCCGGGCCCGACGAGGTGCTGATCCGGGTGGCGGGCTGCGGCGTGTGTCATACCGACATCGGCTTCTGGAAGGACGGCGTGCCCACGCGGCACGCGCTGCCGCTCACGCTCGGACACGAGATCAGCGGCACGGTGGTGGAAGCGGGGCCGGGACGCGCCGAGCTGCTGGATCGCGAGGTGATCGTGCCGGCGGTGATTCCGTGCGGCGCGTGCGAGCTGTGTCGCGCGGGGCGCGGGAACATCTGCCGGCGGCAGCTCATGCCCGGCAACGACATGGACGGCGGGTTCGCCGAGTACGTGGTCGCGCCGGCGCGCGGCCTGTGCGTTGTGGAGGCGCGCGGAGCGTACGCGCTCGCCGAGCTGTCGGTGGTCGCCGACGCCGTCACCACGCCCTACCAGGCGGTGGCGCGCAGCGGCCTCCAGGCCGGCGACCTCGCGATCGTGGTGGGCGCCGGCGGGGTGGGCGCCTATTGCGTCCAGATCGCCGCGGCGCGCGGGGCGCGCGTGATCGCGATCGACGTGAACGCGCGCCGCCTGGCCTCGCTCGCCGCGCACGGCGCCGGGCTCGGCATCGACGCCGCGGCGAACGACTTCAAAGCGATCAAGCGGCAGGTGCAGTCGCAGGCCGCGTCGTGGAGATGCGCGGAGCACGGCTGGAAGATCTTCGAGTGCTCGGGCCAGCCCCGGGGACAGGAGACGGCATTCGGGCTGCTGACACACGCCGCGACGCTGATGGTGATCGGCTTCACACTGGCGAAGACCGAGCTGCGATTGAGCAACGTCATGGCGTTCGACGCAACGGTGCAGGGCACGTGGGGATGCCGTCCGGAGCTGTACCCCGAAGCGCTGCGGCTCGTCACCGACGGCGCGGTCACGCTGGCGCCGTTCATCGAGCGTCACCCGATGCGCGACGCCCCCGCCGTGATGCAGAAGGTGGCCGACCACGCGCTCGACAGGCGCGCGATCCTCGTGCCGGACTGGTAAACCCGCCGGCGCGGCCGGGCAGGGAAGGAGCAACCCATGCTGAAGAGCCACACGCTGGTGCAGGACATCGCGTTCCGGAACATCGGCTACGAGCTCAAGCCGGCGCGGGATCCGGCCGGCAACGCCGTGTCCGGACTGTTCAACGCCTGGATCGTGCTCGACAACCCATCGCAGCACAACAGCTACACCACCGAGGCCGTGAAGGAGATCGTGCTGGCGTTCCGGCAGGCCAGCATGGATCGCCGCGTGGTGGCATGCGTGTTCACGGCGGTGGGGAACCGCGCGTTCTGCACCGGCGGCAACACCCGCGAGTACGCCGAGTACTACGCGGGCAATCCGCAGGAATACAAGCAGTACATGCGGCTGTTCAACGACATGATCGACACCATCCTGCGCTGCGACAAGCCGGTGATCAACCGCGTGAACGGCATGCGGGTCGCAGGCGGGCAGGAGATCGGCATGGCGTGCGACTTCAGCGTCGCCGCCGACACCGCCACGTTCGGGCAGGCCGGGCCGCGCCACGGCTCGGCCCCGGACGGCGGCTCCACCGACTTCCTGCCGCTGTACGTGGGGTTCGCGCACGCGATCGAGAGCGGCGTGCTGTGCGACCTGTGGAGCGCGCACAAGGCGCTCCAGCTCGGGCTCCTGAACCAGATCGTGCCGGCGCTGAAGGTGAACGGCGAGTGGATCGCGAATCCGCTCGTGATCACCGACCGCATGACGGACGCGTTCGGCAACCTGGTGTTCGGTGACTTCAAGCACGGCGCCGAGCGCGAGGCCGCCGAGCGCGTGCTGGCCGGCGCCACCGCCGATCTGACCCGCCTCGACCAGGCGGTGGAGCAGTTGTGCACGCGGCTGCTGATGCTGATGCCGGAGTGCGTCTCGAAGACGCTGAGCAGCCTGCGCAAGCACAAGCAGTGGCACTGGGACAACACCAGCGTCACCAATCGCGAGTGGCTCGCGCTCAACATGATGACCGAGGGCCGGATCGGGTTCCGCGCCTTCAACGCCGGCGCGCGCGGCCGGCGCGAGGTGGACTTCATCAAGCTCCGCCAGCTGCTGGCCGAGGGGCACGCGTGGGATGACGAGCTGATGCGCGCCGTGTCGCCGGACGGGGCGCGGCTGCAGGAGCAGCACTAGACGCCGGGCGGTGGCGCGCGCGGCGAAGGAGCGGTCGACGATGGATCTCGGGCTGCGGAACAAGGTGGCGATCGTGACCGGCGGAGCCGACGGCATCGGCGGCGCGATCGCCGTCGCGCTGGCGGCCGAGGGCTGCGACGTTGCGATCGTGGACCGCAGCGCCGATGCCGGCTGCACGCTGCAGGCGGTGGCCGCACACGGCCGGCGCGGGCGCGCGATCCAGGCCGACGTGCGCGACGCGGCGGCCGCCGCGGCCATCGTGGCGGACGTGGCGCGCGAGTTCGGGCGGCTCGACATCGTGGTGTGCAACGCCGGCATCACCGCGGACGCCACGCTCGCGCGGATGACCGAGGCGCAGTGGGACGACGTCATCGACGTCAATCTCAAGGGCTGCTTCAACTACATGCACGCCGCCGCCCGCCACTTCATGGAGCGCAAGGGCGGCCGGATCGTGAACATCGCGTCGATCAACGGGCTGCGCGGCAAGTTCGGGCAGGCCAACTACGCCGCCTCCAAGGGCGGGATGATCGCGATGAGCAAGACGGCCGCCCGCGAGCTGGGGCGCTACAACGTGACGGTGAACGTGGTCGCGCCCGGCATGGTGATGACGCCGATGGCGCGGCGGCTGCCCGCCGATGTGATCGAGCGGGCGGTGGACGAGACGGTGCTCGGGCGGCTGGTGACGCCCGAGGACTGCGCGAACGCCGTGGTGTTCCTGTGCTCCGAGGGGGCGCGGCACATCACCGGAGAGGTGATCCAGGTCGATGGCGGCCAGTATCTCTAGACATGCCGGCCGGGACGGCCGGCCCAGGGTCGGAATCGTCGGCATCGGCCATACCGCGTTCGGCCGGCGCGGCGACGCCAGCGTGCAGGAGCTGGCGTTCGAGGCGTTCGCGGCGGCGCTGAACGACGCCGGGATCGGGCGCGACGACGTCGACGCCTCGGTGATCGCCGCGGTGCCCGAGTACCACAAGCAGCGCTCGCCCGCGGGCGTGGTGCACGAGTACCTGGGGCTCCCGCCCCGGCCGACGTGGCTGGTCGAGGCGGCGTGCGCCTCGGGCAGCGCCGCGATCCGCACGGCGTGGCTCGAGATCCGCGCCGGCGCCCACGACGTGGTGGCCGTGATCGGCTGCCAGAAGATGACCGAGCTGCCGACGGCCGAGCTGCTCGGCCTGATGGGGCGCGTCGGGGACGTGCAGTGGGAGTCGTGCTTCGGCACCACGTTCCCGGCCTACTACGCGATGTTCGCGCGCCGGCACATGCACGAGCACGGCACCACCTCCGAGCAGCTCGGCGCGGTGGCGGTCAAGAACCACTACTACGGCGCGCGCAATCCGCTGGCGATGTTCCGCAAGGAGGTGACGCCGGAGCAGGTGGCGCAGTCGGAGCCGGTGGCGACGCCGCTCAAGGTGTTCGACTGCTGCGCCAACGCGGACGGCGCCGCATGCGTGATCCTGGCGCGCGAAGAGCGCGCGCGCGACATCTCCGATCGCCCCGTATGGCTGGCCGGCATGGGCGGCGCGTCCGACACCATGTCGGTGCTGCGGCGCACGGATCTCGCCGGCCTGCCGAGCGCGCAGCGCGCGGCCGCCGAGGCCTACGCCATGGCCGGCGTCGGTCCGCGCGACATCCGCGTGGCCGAGGTCCACGACTGCTTCACCATCGCCGAGCTGCTGGCGTACGAGGACCTGAGGTTCTGCGCGCGCGGCGCGGGCGGGCGGTTCGTGGTCGAAGGCGAGAGCCGCGTGGGCGGGAGGACGCCGGTGAACGTGGACGGCGGCCTCAAGGCCAAGGGCCATCCGATCGGCGCGACCGGCGTGTCGATGACGTGCGAGATCGTGAAGCAGCTGCGCGGCGAGGCGGGCGAGCGCCAGGTGCCGGGGGCCGACATCGGGCTCACCCACAACGTCGGAGGAATCGGCCAGTACTGCTTCGTGCAGGTGCTGGCGAGGGAGTAGGCGATGTTCAAGTGGTTCGGCAAGGTGAACTTCACGCCGTGCACGCGCGTGGCGGAGTTCGCGGCGCACCTGAAGGACGGCCGCATGATGGCGGCGCGCTGCCGCGGCTGCGGCGCGCACAGCTTTCCGCCGCGCGCCGACTGCGAGGCGTGCATGGGCCGCAGCTTCGAGTTCGTCGAGATCAGCGGCCGCGGCACGCTGTACACGTACACGACCGTGGCGGCGGCGCCCACCGGCTTCGAGCGCGCGGCGCCGTACACGATCGGGGTGGTGGCGCTGGAGGAGGGCGGGCGGGCGCTGGCGTGGATCGGCGACACCATCCACGAGCGCGACCTGCGGATCGGGATGCCGCTGCAGCTCGTGCCGCGGGTCGATGACGAATGCGAGCAGATCGCCGTCTCGTACACGCTCGAACGCGCGGGCACCACGTGGTTCAAGGCGGAGACGGCGGGACCGCGCGAGCCCGAAACCGCCGCCGCGCACGAAGGAGGCCCGCGATGATCCACACCTCGATTCGCGACGGGATCGCGACGCTGACGCTCGACCACCCACCGCTCAACATCCTGACGCAGGCGATGCTGGTCGAGCTGCGCGGCGCGCTCGGGCAGCTCGCGGACGACCACGACGTGCGCGTGCTGGTGGTACGGGCCGCAGGCGATCAGTTCTCGGCCGGCGCCGACGTGGGCGAGCATCTCCCGCCGCGCCACCGCGAACTGATTCCCGAGTTCGTCGCCACCGTGCGCCGGCTGGCGGAGTTCCCGACGCCGGTGGTGGCGGCGGTGCGTGGCCGCTGCCTGGGCGGCGGGTTCGAGCTGGTGCAGGCGGCCGACATCGTCGTGGCGGGCGAGGGCGCCACGTTCGGCCAGCCCGAGATCCGGCTCGGCGTCTCGCCGCCGGCCGCGTGCGCGCTGTTGCCCGGGCTCGTCGGCCCCGCGTTCGCCGCCGAGCTGGTGCTGTTGGGCGACATCGTGGACGCCGCGCGCGCGCGGGACGCGGGGCTGGTCGGCCGCGTCGTGCCCGACGCGCGCGTGGACGACGAGGCGCACGCGCTGGCCGCGCGGATGGCGCGTTCCAGCGGCGCCGCGCTGCGGCTCACCAAGCGCGCGCTGCGGCAG
This sequence comes from Candidatus Eiseniibacteriota bacterium, assembly GCA_035691845.1. Classification (GTDB taxonomy): domain Bacteria; phylum Eisenbacteria; class RBG-16-71-46; order RBG-16-71-46; family RBG-16-71-46; genus DASSIN01. Next base: position 52,249 of record DASSIN010000272.1, read on the forward strand.
GGGCTCGACGCCCGGCGCGCCCAGGCGCTGGCCGCATGCCAGGCGATCTATCTCGATGAGCTGATGCGCACCGAAGACGCCGAGGAGGGCCTGCGGGCGTTCCTCGAGAAACGGACTCCCCAGTGGACGCACGCATGAACACGCCACGCACGTTCCCGGAATGGGAAGGGAAGCCGATCGAGGAGATCCTGTACCACTGCCGCGAGGCGCTGGAGGATCCCGCGTTCCCGACGGTGAAACGCTGGCGCGAAGCCGGCGGCAAGGTGCTCGGGCACTTCCAGGTGTACTTCCCCGAGGAGATCGCGCACGCGGCCGGCATGCTGCCGTTCAAGCTGCGCGGCGCCCCGGTCGAGCCCACCCAGGCCGATTCGCGCTTCGGGTCGTACCTGTGCTCGATCGTCAAGACCACGCTCGAGATCGCGCTCACGCACGCCGTCGACCTCGACATGTTCGTCACCCACCCGATCTGCGACGCGGCCCGCAACCTGGCCGGCGTGTGGGGCCGCAATTTCGAGTTCCCGTGCGAGATCCTGTACCTGCCCCAGAACGCGAATTCCGCCCACGCCCCCGAATACCTGCGCGGCGAGTACCAGCGCCTGCTGCATCGGATCGAAGGCGTCGCCGGACGGCACGTCACCGACGACGACCTGCGCCGCTCGCTGGCGGTGTTCAACGACAACCGCGCGCTGCTGCGGCGCCTGTACGACGTCAAGCGCGCCACGCCGTGGCGACTGGCCGCGGACGACGCCTACGCGCTGATGGCGGTCGGCGGCATGATCCCGCGCGAAGAGCACAACCGGCTGCTGTCCGCGGCGCTGCCGCTGATCGAACAATCCGGGGCGCGCGCCCAGGACCGCATCCGCATCGTGTTCGAGGGCGGGTTCTGCGAGCAGCCACCGCTCGAGCTGATCCGCGCCATCGGCCGCTCGTGCTACGTCGTGGACGACGATCTGCTGATCGGCATGCGCTGGATCACGGACGACGTCCCGCGCGACGGCGACCCGCTGCTGCAGCTCGCGCGCGCGTACCTCGAGCGGTCGTCGTACAGCCCGGTGCAGCACGATCTGCGCAAGCCGAAGGAGCGGATGCTGCTGCAGCGCATCGAGCGCTCCTCGGCGCGGGCCGCGATCCTCACCGCCGCCAAGATGTGCGAGCCCGGCCTCGAGGAGCAGGTCGCCTACACCCACGCGCTCGACGAAGCGCGCGTTCCGTATTTCGTGAGCGAGTTCCAGGAGAACATGACCAGCTACGAACAGCTCGCGATCCAGCTCGAGACGTTCGTCGAGAACCTGATGTTCGACTGAGAGGCCATCCCATGCACGATCCACCGGCTGACGCGACGCTCGCAGGGCGGGGCAACCACGAAGGCGCCCGGCTGTTCCGGGCGTGGTTCGACGACTTGAGCGCGGCGGCGCAGGCCGGCCGCGGCGCCGCGTACGTGTTCGTGATGGGCAGCCTGGCCGAGCTGCTGCGCACGTTCGACCTGCCGGTGGTGTTCCCGGAGATCAACTCGCTGCAGACCGCGGTGCGGCACGTGGCGCACGATTACCTGAACCAGGCCGAAGACTACGGCTATTCGCCCGACATCTGCGGCTACGTGAAGGCCGACGTGGCCACGCAGATGCGCGCGGGCGCGCTGCCGATGGGGACGATCCCCAAGCCGGCGATCGCGCTGAGCACGAACGCGTGCAACACCTACATCAAGTGGGCGGAGATCTGGGAGCGCATGTACGGCATCCCCACGGTCACGCTCGACGTGCCCGGCAACCGCGCGGCCGGGGCGGCGTCCCAGCCCGGCAGCCCGGAGTTCGAGAACGATCTGCGCTACGTTGCCGCGCAGCTGCGCGAACTGATTCCGCTGCTCGAGAAGGTGAGCGGCGTCGCGTTCGACGTCGACCGGCTGCGCGAGCACATGGCACACGCCAACGCCATGAATCGCGACTGGAAACGCGTGCTCGAGCTGAACCGCAGCCACCCGGCGCCGTTCAACGCGTTGTCGGACGGCACCATCTTCCTCGGCGTCGCCAACGCGCAGCGCGGCACGCCGGAGGGTGCGCGCTACTTCGCCGAGCTGGTGGAGGAGATGGAGTACAAGAGCGCGCACGGGATCGGCACGCCCACCGCGGAGCACTACCGGCTGATCTTCGTGGGCGTGCCGTGCTATCCGATCTTCCGGCGGTTCTCGGAGCTGTTCAGCGAGCTGGGTGGCGCGTTCGTCCACTCCACATATCTGTGGTTCGCGTCCGGCGGCGCGCATACGGGATTCCAGTGCCGGCTCGACGATCCGCTGATGGGCCTCGCCGAGGGGCTGCTGGTCACGGTGCGCGAGGCGATGGACAGCATGTTCTTCGTCGCCGATCCGCTGCTGCACATGGTGCGTGACTACGCCGCGGACGGCGTGGTGTTCCATCCCATCAAGAGCTGCCGCACGGTGTCGACCGGACTGGCCGACACCCGCCGCGCGCTGATGCAGGCGCGCGACGTCCCAAGCCTGTTCATCGAATCGGACATGATGGACCGCCGCGTGGTGTCGGAGGCGCAGCTCAAGAATCGCATCGACGCATTCTTCGAAGGCCTGGCGACGCGCCGGCGGCAGGCGGCCGTCGTCGCGCAGGCGTGAGCGGGGGGACCATGGCATACGCAGCCGGCGTGGACGTCGGATCCACGCAGACCAAGGCGGTGATCATCGACGAACACCGCAGGATCGTGGCGCGCGCGCTGATCGAGACCGGCGCCAACGTGACCGCCGCGGCCGAGAGCGCGTTCCAGCAGGCGCGCGCGGCCGGCGACGTGGCCGAGGAGGAGGTCGAGTACGTGGTCGGCACCGGCTATGGGCGCTACAAGGTCACGTTCGGAAACTCGCAGGTGACCGAGATCAGCTGCCACGGACGCGGCGCGGTGCAGATGTTCCCGCTCACGCGCACGGTGGTGGACATGGGCGGGCAGGACACCAAGGCGATCCGCGTGTCGCCCACCGGCGAGATCCTCGACTTCTGCATGAACGACAAGTGCGCGGCCGGCACCGGCCGGTTCCTGGGCGCGGCCTCGTCCGCGCTCGACATCCCGCTCGACCAGCTCGGGCCCACCGCGCTGCGCGGCGAGCGCCCGGTCAAGATCAGCACCACCTGCACGGTGTTCGCCGAGTCCGAAGTGCTGTCGTGGCTCGGCAAGGGCAAGAAGATCCAGGACATCCTGCTCGGCGTGCACCAGTCGATCGCCGTGCGCTCGGCCGGTCTGCTGCGCCGCGTCGGGATCGAGCCGCAGGTGACGTTCACGGGCGGCGTGGCGCGCAACGTCGCCATGATCAAGACGCTCGAGGAGCGCCTCGGGCTCACCGTCAACGTGAGCGAGGACTCGCATTACATGGGCGCGCTCGGCGCCGCGCTGTTCGCGCTCGACCACATTCTCGCCGGACGCGCGGCGCCGCAGCCGAGCCAGGGGGCCGCATGACATACACGTCGGGCATCGACATCGGCTCCACGTACACCAAGGTCGTGATCCTGAACGAGCGCTGCGAGATCGCGGCGAGGATCATGATGCCGACCGGCTTCCAGCTCGCGCAGGTGGCGGAGCAGGCGCATGGTCGCGCCGTGGCCGCCGCGGGGCTCAGCCCCGAGGACGTGGCATACGCCGTCGCCACCGGGTTCGGCCGGCATCAGGCGACGTTCGTGGACATCCAGGTGACGGACCTCACCGCGGCGGCGCGCGGCGCCACGGCGCTGTTCCCCGGGACGCGCACCATCCTCGACGTGGGCGGCCAGACGATGAAGGCCAGCGGCCTCACCGAGGACGCGCGCGTGAAATCGTTCCGGCTGAACGACAAGTGCGCGGCCGGCACCGGCGCGTTCCTCGAGAAGACCGCGCGCTACATGGGATTCTCGACCGGCGAGATCGGGCCGCTGGTCGCCACCTCCAAGACACCGGTTCCGATCTCGGGGGTGTGCGCCGTGTTCGCCGAATCCGAGGTCATCAATCATCTGTCGCAGGGCGCCGCGCCGGCCGACATCATGCACGGCGCGATCGTGTCGCTGGTGGGGCGCTCCGTGCAGCTCATGAAACGCGTCAGGATGGAGCCCGAGTTCACGCTGATCGGCGGAATCCTGCGGTTCTCGACGATGGTGGACGTCATCCGCCGCGAGCTGAAGTCGGAGGTCAACGTGCCGGAAGGGGACCTGGTGCAGTTCATCCCCGCCTACGGCGCCGCGTACCTGGGACAGCGCCGGCTGCAGCGGCTCGCGGCCGCGGGCTCCGAGACCGCGCTCGCCGAGCGCAGCGGCGCGCCGGACGTGGCGCCGCTGCGATGAGCGCGGGCGGGAGCGCGCCGCCGCCGCGCCGCGGCGATCCGCTCCCCATCGTCGCGGGCGTCCCGCCGCGTCCGGCGTCCTCGCCGCCACCGGACGATCTCGGCGAAGCGGACCCCGCGCGCCTGGCCCAGGGCTGGGAACGCCGCTTCATCGCCCAGGGCGCGCGCCTGGACGAGATGATGCGCCTCTATGAGGCGCTGGGCTACGAGGTGGCGGCCGATCCCGTCTCCGGCGGGCGGCCCGGCGTCGAATGCGAGGGGTGCCGGCTCGCCACCGGGCTCGGGTTCAAGTTGATCTACACGCGCAGCAGGCGCACATCGTGAAACCGGATGGCGCACACCGCCGCTCCGGATCCGCGGCCGGGAGGCCCGACATGAATCGATTCGAGCACACCGTGACCAGCGCCAGGTCGTTCGACGACGCCGTCGCCGCGATCGAGCGGGTCGCGGTCGAGAAGGGGTTCCGCGTGCTGCACACGCACGACGTCGCCGCCACGCTGGCCGAGAAGGGGTTCACGCGCGACCCGCTCAAGATCGTCGAGATCTGCAATGCGAAGTACGCCAGCCAGGTGCTGGCGAAGGACGTGAAGATCGCGCTGATGCTGCCATGCCCGATCAGCGTCTACACCGAGGGCGGCAAGACTCGGATCAGTACGCTGCTGCCCTCCGTGATCTCCCAGTTCTACCCCGACGCGCACGTGGAGGACGTGGCCGCCCAGGTCGAGAACGGCGTGCTCGACATCGTCGAGACCGCGAAATAGTCTCCGGGCAGCCGCCGTCACGCTGTTCGTCGCGCCGCTGATCGAACACGCCTGGGGCGCAGCGCGTCGCATGGGTCGTGATCCCAGGTGGGCGACGTCCATGGTGCACAACAACCCGACGCGTGGTCTGCGCGTCTGACAGGGCTGGACTGTCAGTCTGTCCGCACGCGTCCCGCGCGCACTTCGTCCGGCGGCGTCAACAGCGTCCCATGCATGCACATCGGCGCGGCGGGCTCCCGGCACGCGCGATGCTCAGCTGTGGCGTTGCGTCGCCGGCGGCATCCGGCGATCGCGGCCGTGGCGCTGCCGGCGCCGGTCGCCGGCCGGGCCGCAGCACGCAGCGCGCAGCAGATGGCTGACGCCGACCGGGTCCGCCGTGAGATGGCGAGCAAATGGTGACTCGCTTCAGCGGACTGTCCGGCCCCGTTCGGACGGGTGGCCACCTGCGGCTGGCAGGGGCGCGCCGCCACATGGAGCAGTCACGCGACCGCATGAAGCGGCCGCGCAGAAAAGGGGAATGCCATGAAGGGGTTCGTGGGGAACATCGAGGAGATGGTCGAGCACAATGCGGATTTCCGTCACGTCACGTACACCGGCAAGAAGCTTCAGCTCGTGCTGATGTCGCTCAAGCCGGGTGAGGAGATCGGCGAGGAGCTGCACCCCGATCACGACCAGTTCTTCCGGATCGAAAAAGGCAAGGGAGTGGTCACGATCGACGGACACCGGACCGAGATCAAGGGCGACTTCGGCGTGCTGGTTCCGGCCGGCTCGAAGCACAACATCAAGAACACGGGCGACCGCGAGATGAAGCTGTACACGCTGTACGGTCCGCCGCAGCACGAGGACGGCACGGTGCAGGTCACCAAGGCCGATGCCATCTCGTCGAAGGAGCATTTCGCCGGGCACACCACCGAGTGAAGCGCCGCCTGCGGCTCGCACCGCGGGCGTGATGCGAACACGGCCACCCGACTCGCACGGGTGGCCGTTTCGTCTCCCGCCCCCTCGCGCACGCGCCGGCGGGAGTGCTTTCCATCGCCGTCGCCGGACCGGTATGGTCGGCGCGTGCGTCACGCCCTGATCCGGAACGCGCGCGTCGGCGCGGCGCCCGTCGCACTGTTCGCCACGCTGCTCGCGTGCGCGTGCGTGGCCCGCGCGCACGCGTCGGGCTATCCGCCCACCCGGCGCGACAGCGTGGTGGACGACCTTCACGGCGTTCAGGTGGCCGATCCCTATCGCTGGCTCGAGCGGCTGGACGACGACTCCACGCGCGACTGGGTGAACGCCCAGACCGGGGTCACCGAGGCGTACCTGGCCCGCGTTCCCGGCCGCGACGCGATCCGGCGGCGGCTCGAGACGCTGTGGAACGTTCCCCGGACCGATGTCCCGTGGCGCGAGGCCGGGCGACTGTTCTACGTCGCCAGCTCCGGCCGGCAGCGCCAGCCCGTGCTGTACACGGTGCGCAACCCGGGCGACCGGCCACGGGTCGTGCTCGATCCGCACACGATCTCGCCCGATGGCTCGATCGAGGTGGGGGACTACGCCGTGTCGCCCGACGGGCGCTGGCTGTCGTACTCCGTGTCGCGCGGGGGCGCCGACATCGGCGAGACCCACGTGCGGGATCTCGCCACCGGCCGCGACCGCGACGACGTGGTGCATGGCGCGTGGGGCGAGGCGTGCTGGACGTTCGACGGCGGCGGGTTCTTCTACATGCGCCCGCCGGCGGCGGCCCCGGGGGATTCGTCCGGCGCGGCGCGCGCGGGCAAGCAGCTGTTCTATCACGTGCTCGGCCAGCCCCAGTCGCGCGACCGGCTGCTGCGCCAGTGGAACGACGACGTGCGCTGGGTCTACACGATGCTGAGCGACGACGGACGCCGGGCGATCGTCGTGGCGCAGCGGGGCGAGAACGCCTCGATGAGCGTGATGGATCTCGGGCACGCGCGCGCCCCCGATCTGTCCGCACCGCTCGTGCCGCTGCTCGCCGGCCACGACGTCGGCAACACGCCGATCGGCACGGTGGGCGATGTGCTGTACGTGGTCACCCACCTCGACGCGCCCCGCGGCCGGGTGATCGCGCTCGATCTGCGCCAGGGCGCGGGCGCCCGGCCGCGCACGGTGATTCCGGAATCGGACGACGTGATCCAGAACGCCACCGTGGCCGGCGACCGGCTCGCGCTCCAATACCTGCACGACGTGTGCAGCCGGCTCTCGCTGTTCGCGCTCGACGGGCGCGCCGTGCGCGAGGTGGCGTTGCCCGGGGTGGGCGCCATCGGCTGGCCGCTCAACGGCCGCAACTCGGCGCCGGAGCTGTGGTACGCGTTCACGTCGTACCTGACGCCGGCCACCGTGTATCGCTGCGACATCGCGAGCGGACGCAGCGCCGCGTTCCATCCTGCGCACGTGCCATTCGACCCCGGCGCGTACGAGACCCGGCAGGTGTTCTATCGCTCGAAGGACGGCACGCGCGTGCCGATGTTCGTCACCGCGCGCCGCGGCATCGCGCTCGACGGCTCGCATCCGGTACTGCTCACCGGCTACGGGGGGTTCGGCACCGTGTTCGCGCCCCCCTACCGCCCCGATCTGCCGCCGTGGCTCGAGCACGGCGGCGTCTACGCGGCCGCCAACCTGCGCGGGGGCGGCGAATACGGCGAGCCGTGGCACCGCGCCGGCAGCCGCGAACACAAGCAGACCAGCTTCGACGACTTCATCGCGGCGGCGGAATACCTGGTGGCGCGCGGCTACACGCGTCCGGAGCGGCTGGCGATCTACGGGCACTCGAACGGCGGGCTGCTGATCGGCGCCGCGATCACGCAGCGGCCCGACCTGTTCGCGGCCGCGGTGCCGAACGCGGGCCACTACGACATGCTGCGCTTCCATCGCTTCACGGTCGGGGCCGGCTGGATTCCCGAGTACGGATCACCCGACAGCGCCGCCGATTTCGCCGTGCTGCGCGCGTACTCGCCGCTGCACAACGTCCGCGCCGGCACATGCTATCCGGCCACGCTGCTGCTCGCCGCCGACCACGACGACCGCGTGGTGCCGAGCCATTCCTACAAGTTCACCGCCGCGCTGCAGGCGGCGCAGGCGTGCGACGCGCCGGTGCTGCTGCGTGTCGCACGCAACGCCAGCCACAGCTACGCGTCCGACACCGAGGCGATCGCCGAGGCCACCGACATGTGGGCGTTCGTCGCGGCGCGCGTGGGCGTGTCGTTGACGTCGCCGTGAGCGCCGCGCACGGACGCGCGCCCGGCGCTCATTTTGCGGCGACCACCGGCGGGCCGACGTCGCGCCGCACCGGCGGCACCGTCATCAGATAGCGGTAGATCGCGCGCAGGTCGTCCTCGCGCATGCGGCGGAATCCCTGCCACGGCATCGGCGAGCCCGGCAGCAGCCGGCCGGCGCGGAACCGCTGCACGAACTGGTCTTCGGTCAGCTTCCCGAGCCGCCCGGTCGCCGGGTCGCGCGTGATGTTGGGCGGCGCCCAGATCATGCCGGGAGTGTCGGAGCTGGTGAAGCGCGTGGCGCCGCCGAACCGCGGGCCGTCGAGCGCGCCAGTGCGCTCGTCGCGCTCGGTGTGGCACGCCCAGCACAGGCCCACCGACTCCACCAGACAGTGCCCGTTCTCGACCGTGGCGCCGCGCGGACTCGCCTGGAGTGGCGGCGCGCTCGGACCGACGGGGTTCGCGAGGAGGGTGGCCTTCACCACCTTGCCGAGCAGGGTGTACTCGTGCGCGGGCACGGGATGGTGAACGGGCGGCTGCGAGCGCAGGTAGGAGACGACGGCCTCAAGATCGTCGTCCGACAGGCCCTGCATCTCCATGAATGGCAGCAGCGCGCGCCCGTCGGGGCCGACGCCGAAGCGCAGCGCGCGTGCGACCGCGCCATCCGCGTAGCGTCCGATGCCGGTCTGCGAGTCCGGCGTGATGTTGCGCGCCCGGAACTTGCCGGGCGGGATGTCGAACGTGAATCCGCCGCTCAACGGCACGTCGGCGCCGTCCATCCACGCCGCGCGCTGCGCCGGGTCGCCGTGGCACTGAGCGCAATTGGCGACGTTGCGCACCAGGTAGCGCCCGCGCGCGACCACGGCCGTGTCGGCGCTGGCGGCCACGGCAGGGTATGGCACGTCGAACGTGAGGTGCTGCCGCGAGGACACGAACACGGCGCCGGCGGCGACCGCCAGCACGATCACTCCAGGCAACGCGAACAGGATTCTGCGAAGCATGCGGGCCTCCGGGGGCGGCGGTGGCGCGCCCGCGTTCCCCGGACCGTCGCAGGCGTCTCCGTGACACCCATCACGCGAACGGCGGCCGCGGAGTGCGTGTCCAGCGCGCAGTTGGGGTACTTTCGTAACATGCAGCTCCCTTCGGGCGCCAGGCTGGGCCCCTACCAGATCCTCCGTCCGCTCGGCGCCGGCGGCATGGGGGAGGTGTATCGCGCCCTGGACCCCCGCCTCGGGCGCGAGGTCGCGATCAAGGTGCTGCCCCAGCATCTGTCCGCCCAGCCCGAGGTGCGCGCGCGCTTCGAACGCGAGGCGAAGACCGTGTCGAGCCTCAACCATCCGAACATCTGCACGCTGTTCGACGTGGGCCGCGAAGGCGATACCGATTTCCTGGTGATGGAGCTGGTGGACGGCGAGACGCTGGCCGAGCGGCTCGGGCGCGGCGCGCTGCCGGTGGGCGAGACGCTCCGGATCGGCGCACAGATCGCCGATGCCCTGGACCGTGCTCATCGCGCGGGGGTGATCCACCGCGACCTGAAGCCCGGCAACATCATGCTCACGAAGTCAGGCGCCAAGCTGATGGACTTCGGGCTCGCGCGCGCCGACGGGCTCGCCGGCCCGGCGCCGGGCTCGGGCGCGTCGCCCGCCGCGCTCACCCAATCGCCCACCGTCGCGCAACCTCTGACGGCCGAAGGCACCATCGTCGGCACCTTCCAGTACATGGCGCCGGAGCAGCTCGAGGGCCGCGAGGCCGACGCGCGAACCGACATCTGGGCGCTGGGCTGCGTGCTGTACGAGATGGCGACCGGCCGCCGCGCGTTCGAGGGCCGCAGCCATGCCTCGCTGATCGCGGCGATCCTCGAGCGCGAGCCCGCGCCCGCCTCGCTGCTGTCGCCCGCGAGCCCGCCCGCGCTCGACCGGCTGATCGGACGCTGCCTCGCCAAGGACCCTGACGACCGCTGGCAGACCGCACGCGACCTGATGCACGAGCTGCGCGCGATCCCGGACGCGACCGGCGGCGCGGCCGGCGCGCCGGTGGTGCGCGCCCGCGCCAGCCGCGGCCCAACGCTGCCGTGGGCGATCGCCGGCGCGGCCCTGCTCGCGGCGCTCGGCCTCGGTGCGGCGTGGGTCACGCGCACGTCCGGGCCGCGCGAGCCGGTGCAGCTCTCGCTGCTGCCGGCCGAGCGCTCGGTGTTCACCCCGTACAGCTCGCTGATCGCGATCTCGCCCGACGGCCGCAGCATCGCCTACTGTGCGGCGGATCCGGGCAGTCACCAGCGCCTCGCGCTCTACGTCCAGTCGCTCGACTCGCGCACGCCGGTCCATCTGATGGACGGCGAGACGCCGCTGGAGCCGTTCTGGTCTCCCAACGGGCGCGAGCTCGGCGTGCTCAGCATGGGCGGCCGGCAGCTGGTGACGATCCCGGTGAGCGGCGGAAGCCCCACCGTGGTGTGCCCGAGTCCGGGAGGCCGGGGCGGCACGTGGAATCGAAACGGCGAGATCGTGTTCGCGCCCAGCGCATCGGGCCCGCTGTATCGGGTTTCGGCGAGTGGAGGACAGCCGCAACAGGCGACGTGGCCAGACACCGCCCGCCACGAGATCGGCCATCGCTTCCCATGCTTCCTTCCCGACGGCCGGCACTTCCTGTACGTCTCGCTGCCGCGCGGACCGGACGGGTTCCCGATCTACGTGGCGGCGCTCGACTCGCACGCGGCGCGGCAGATCACGGGCGCGGATTCGGCTCCGACCTACGCCGAGCCCGGCTATTTGCTGTTCCGGCGCGCGGGGAAGGTCATGGCGCAGCGCTTCGACGCTCGCGCCCTGAAGCTCGCGGGAGCGCCGGTGGCGATCGCGGACGCGCCGCCGATCAGCGACCTCGACGCGGAGCCGGTCGCGGCAGCGTCGCGCAACGGACGGCTGGTGATGGTGGACGCGCGCGCCCCCGACACGCAGCTCGAGTGGCTGGATCCGAGCGGCGCGCCGCATGGCGTGCTCGCGCTGCCGGCGGCGCCGTGGGGGCCTCCCAGGCTGTCGCCCGACGGCCGCTTCGCGATCGTGGCGAAGGAGGGCGACCTCTGGAGCGTGGACCTCCAGCGCTCGGTCGCCACGCGCATCACCTCGAGCGGCCTCGTGCGCGGCGACGCGGTGTGGTCGCCGGACGGCCGCCGCATCGCGTTCCCGGAGGATCATGGCCGCGAGGAGATCATGATGATGAACGCGGACGGCTCGGGCAAGGCCGAGACCGTTGCGACCACCGACGATCTGTTCAAGCTGCCGGAGGACTGGTCGAGCGCGGGCCTCGTATTCCAGGTCATCGCGCGCCAGACCCTGCGCGACCAGTGGTTGCTGCCCACGGACGGCGGCAAGCCGGTTCCACTGCTGCAGACGCCATTCCCCGAATACGGCGGGCGGGTATCGCCAGACGGGCGCTGGATCGCGTACCTGTCCACCGAGAGCGGGCACGACGACGTCTACGTGCAGTCGTTCCCGACCCTGGGCCACAAGCTGCGCGTGTCCACCGAGGGCGCGCAGCGGGTGTGGTGGATGCCGGGCAGCGACGGACTGTGGTACGCGCGCTCAGACGACAACGCGGTGATGCGGGTGACGCTCACGCGCCGCGGCGATGCGCTCGTGGTGGGGGAGCCGCACGCCCAGCGACCCTCTCCGCCGGGGCTGATCGGCGGCGACATCGCGCGTGACGGCCGGCGCGTGCTCGCCACCATCGCTCGCGCATCGGGGTCGAGCAGCGCGCGCGTGACGCTGGACTGGACGGCCCTGCTCCGGCCTTGATCGCGCGCGTTGGATCGCGCCGCAACGCGAACGGGGCGTCGCGCGTTTCGCGCGGCGCCCCGTGGCGTTCGAACCCGGGTTCCCTCGGGCCTAGCGGGCGGACTCCGGGCCGATCTTCACCACGCCGCCTTCCGGCGCGTCCGGCTCGACCTGGGTGACGCCGCGGATGCGGGCCGGATTGCCGATCGTGCGCGCGGCCAGGTCGTGCACCACGCGCTGGGCGATGTCGCCGGCCTGCTCGGCGCTGCGGGCGGTCACGGTGACGCGCAGCGGCCGCTGCCCGGCGGCGTCCGCGTTCAGCCACGTCGCGGCCTCGAGCACGATCGGAGCCGGCGTGCCGCTCGCGCCCGGCGTGTCGGAATCGAGCAGGCTGCCGGAGAACGCCAGCGTCGATCCCTGAGGACCGACCGTGCGAAACGCGCTCACCCGGAAGCCTTCGCCCACGACGTTGCGCTTGTTGCCGGCCTTGTCGTAGGCCTCGAATACGTAGCTGTAGGTGAGCCCCGGCAGCACCGGCTCGCCGGTGGTGGAACGGCCGTCCCACACGATCTCGTGCGGCGGCTCGCCGCGGCCGGCGAACGACGCCACCGGCGTGCCCTTGGCGTTCGCGACCACGAGCTTCCAGCGCTCGACGCCGCGGGCGTCGGGATGGAACTTCGCCACCACGCCCGATCCGAACTGCGACAGCCACGGGTGGGCGAGGTAGGGCGAGCGATCGGCGGTCGAGGTGGACGTCAGCGGCGTCACCAGATCCGGCGTGGTGCGGTCGAGCACGTCGCGCGCGGAGCCCAGATCGAGCCCCGGCACCTTGACCGGATCGAGATCCAGCTCCAGCGGGGGGCGCTCGAAGTCCACGTGAATGCGATCCTCGCCCTCGACCGTCAGGGTATGGAACACCGTGCCCTCCTGGCCGCCGCGCAACGTCAGCGAGGAGTCGCCGGCGGCGGAGGTGGCGGAGCCCGGCGTCGCCGTCGCGCCGCCCGCGGTTCCGGTCGCGGTGGTGGCGCCCGGCGTGTTC
>DASSIN010000273.1:0-51177 GCA_035691845.1 Candidatus Eiseniibacteriota bacterium
CGCGAAGAAGTCGTTGGGCTCGCCTTCGTCGATTGCACCCGCGAAGGGTCCTAGGCTCCCATCACGGTAGTCCGTCCAGGTCAGGTAGATCGCGCCGCGGTGCGGGCCGGTGCTTGTGTCGATGGCGAGGCTCGGGAAATCAGCATCAATGTTGGATTGCACGTAACCGGGTGCGAACCGACCCGACTGGTCTTTCCAGCCAGGCGACGGCGCACCGAGGTCATCGAGGATCGCTCCCGCAGTGAGCGGGGTCGAAAACGTGGCGCCGCTGTCGCGCGAGATCGCCACCTGCGCGGCGCGCGTGGCGAAGTCCTCCCACGACACCACCACCTCGCCATCCAGCCCCACCGCAATCGAGCCGCCGTTGCTGGCGCTGCCGCCCAACCTCACCGGCGCAGACCATGTCTGCCCGCCATCGCGCGATCGCACGAACTGGATTGACCCCGTAGCGGTAAGCCCGGTAGGCGCGACGTTGGTGTATACGATGTAAACCATCGCCCCAGCCGGATCGCACGCGATGCGCGGCGCGTTGTAGGGGTAGCCGGCGTCGCCTGCCATGAACGGGGCCGCAAAGCTCGGCCCGGTGGTTGCGGGGGTGCCGTTCTCGAATCCTATCCTGTAGCACACCACCGCAGATTCATTGTCATAGAGGGCGGCTGAGTAGAAGCAGCCGTTCCGGTCTGCACAGATCGTCGCCCCAACTCCAACCACGTCGAAGGGCAGTACCGGGAAGAGCCCGGGCGCCGACCAGTGGCGGCCCCGATCCGTGCTGAAGCTCCACTCCGACTCGGCAGTCGGGCCCCCAGCCCACACACACACGGCGACATCGCCGGAAAACGCCACATCGGGCTCGCTCTGCCCCACGTCCTCACGTAGCACGACGCTGTCGGGCTCCGGGATCTGGGCACCGACGACGCGCGGCGTGCTGGCCAACCCAAGGCCGCAAAGCGCTAGTACGAGGCAGGCGCGAAGAATTGGGCGCGCGAACACCGGGCCTCCGGGGGGACATCGAGGACATGACAACGGTAGTCCCGGTCGGATGCCGTTACAATGAAAAAGGGTGGGAAACGCGAGCTGCGCGAACCTGCTCGACTGCCCTCCCCCGGGCGCGATGACGATAGGGCGGCCGAGCCGGATTGGGGGACGCGCGTTACGCCGCCTCGGTGCCGTTGGTGGACGGCGCGGGTGCTTCGGGCGCATCCAGCGCGCGCAGCATCTCGAGCGACTTCAGGCCCTGGAAGCGGTGGAAGTGGTGGCGCAGGAAGGTCTCGACCACGCGCAGGATCTCGCCCGCGCGCTTCACCTCGAGATATGCGCCCGCTTCCGCCACCGGGCGCGCGGCCAGCAGCGCGATGCCGGCCAGCGCGTCGGCCGACAGCCGCACGCAGCCGCCCTCGCGCGCGCAGCGCGCGCACAGCAGTCCGCCGCGCGCGGGCGAGAACAGCCGCTCGGCCGACACCGGGTCGCCACAGTGCGCGCACGCGTCCAGGCGCGGCTGATAGCCGAGCAGCGCCGCCACCTTGAGCTCGTATGCGATCGTGGTCGCCGGCAGCGCGTCCACCGGTGCCACCACGATCGCCTCGAGCGTCGCCGCCAGCAGGTCGTAGAGCGCCACGTGCGGCTCCTCGCCCCACACCAGCCGGTCGATCAGCTCGAGCGCGGCCTCGCCGTGCGCCAGCCGCGTCAGGTCGCCCAGCCGGCTGCCGGTGGCGGCCAGCGTGTCGGCCTGCGACAGGAACTGCAGATCGCGATCGGGCTTGTGGTAGTAGACGTAGCTGCCGCGCGACAGCGGCTCCAATGCGAATCCGAACCGGCTCGGCGCCTTGCGCGCGCCCTTCGCCACCAGCTTCAGCAGCCCGGCGTCGCGCGTATAGAGCACCACGATGCGGCTCGTGTCGCCGAGCGCGTGCGTCTTGAGCACGATGCCTTCGGTGCGGACCAGCGCCATCGGCGGTTAGCTCCCCGGGACGAACGGGCTGATGGCCGGCGCGGTGGGCGGCTCCGGCGGCTGCACCACGCCGCCCGACACGATCACCTTCAGGCCATCCTCGATGGTCCAGTCGAGGTAGATCACCTGCGGCCGCGGCACGTAGTGCACGAACCCCGACGCGGGATTGGGCGTGTGCGGCACGAACACCACCTCGATGTCGTCGTGCAGCAGCTGCTCCACCTGCCGGCCCGCGCGCGTCGCGACGAATCCCACGCGCCACATGCCGGGATGCGGCCACGGCACGAGCACCACCTGCTTGAACGCTTCGTGGCGGCTGGTGAAGAACGCTTCCCCGATGGACTTGGTGGAGCCGTACAAAATACCGACGCCCGGAATACGGGTCAATAGATGGTCCCACATCGAGATCAACGAACGGCCGCCGATCCAGGTGCCGAGCAGCGACGCGATCCAGCCGACGACGACGAGCAACAGCAATGTCGCGAGCAGGCCGAGCCCGGGGATGCGCTGGTATTCGAAGAACGAGAACTTGAGGAACCGCCCGAGCAGGTTGTCCACCCAGTTCAGCAGCCGGAAGAACACCCACAGCGTGAGCGCCGAGGGACCGAGCGCGAGCAGGCCGGTGAGCAGGTAGTTGCGGAGCCGCGAGAGGACGCTGACGTGGAATGGCGCGGGCTGACCGTCGGGAGCCATGGCGCCAGCTTCCAATGCGCGCGCGCGCCGGTCAAACGCGCACGGCGCTCAGCGCGGCATGCGCGTCAGCGCGGAGTCCGACGGGAACGCCTGACGCGCGAGCTGCCGCAGCGGCCCGGCGGCGCCGTCGAACGCGCGCGTGGCGAGCAGCACGCCGTCCTCCCCCAGCTCGAGCGTGCCGCGCTCCATGTCCACCACCACGTCGACCGCGTGTCCGACGGCGGCGTAGCGCACGCCGAAGCAGGCGGAATCGGGCGATGGGGTCGCGCCGCGGGTGGAGCCGGGATGCCACGCGGGGATCGCGAGCAGCGAATCGAAGCGCGTGCGCCAGCGGGCGTCGGCGCGGCCCACGCCCAGCAGCTCGCGGCCGGCGAACACCGGGCGCCCGACCGCATCCGCGCCCACCGGATTGCCGAGCCGCACCACCTGGAAGCCCTTGGCGCGCTGCACGAGCTGCAGCACCTGATCCGGCAGCGCGGGGCCGGTCAGCCGCGGCGGTCGCCCGCAGCCCGCGACCGCGACGGCGACGAGCAGCGCCGCGCGTCGCACGTGCGCGCGCAGCTTCAGCGCGCGCCCCGCGCCAGGCCGCGCTCGAGCGCCGCGATCGTGGCGCGCGCGCCGCGCAGCACGCGGGCCTCGACCGCGCGCATGCGCGCGCGCTCGGTCGCGCGGTGGTGGTCGAGGCCGGCCAGGTGGAGCGCGCCGTGCACGACCAGGCGCGCCAGCTCGCGCGCATCGCTCACGCGGTAGCGCTTCGCCTGCGCGCGCATGCGGTCGAGCGAGATCACGAGGTCGCCGTTGACGGGCGGCGGCGCGGCGCGCCCCGCGCGCAGCAGCGCGCTCGCGCCGTCGGCGGGCGCGCCGTCGTCGTAGCCGAACGACAGCACGTCGGTGGCGCGGTCGATCCCGCGCCAGCGGCGGTTGAGCGCGCGCACGGCGGCGTCGTCGGTCAGCACGATCCCGATCTCCCCCGCGCGCCGTCCCTGCGACGCCAGCGCCGCGCGCACCAGCGCGCGCAGCGGCGCGGCCAGCCGGCTACTGGGCTTCGCGACGGAGGTCGGCATCGGCGCGCGTGCGGCGCTTGGGCTCCTCGGGGTAGGGCACGCGCACGTGGAAGATCGCGGTCAGCACCGGGATGAACGCCTCGCGGATGCGCGCCAGGTCCTGCAGCGTGAGCCCGCACTCGTCGAGCTGCCCCTGCTGCACGCGCTCTTCGAGGATGCGCGTCACGAGCCCGCGGATGCGGCTCGGCGTGGGCTCGGCCAGCGCGCGCGAGGCGCCTTCCACGCCGTCCGCCAGCATCAGGATCGCGGTCTCCTTGGAGCGCGGCTTGGGGCCGGGGTACGAGAAGTCCTCGCGCCGCACGGCCGGGTCCTGTTCCAGCGCCTTGTGATAGAAGAACGCCATCACCATCGTGCCGTGGTGCTCGGGGATCGAGGCCTGCACCGCGCGCGGCAGCCGCTGGCGGCGCGCCATCTCCAGCCCCTCGCTGATGTGCGACTTCACCACCAGCGTGCTCATGCTGGGCGTCAGCTTGTCGTGCCGGCTGCGCGAGCTGGCGGGCTCGTTCTCGGCGTAGTACTCGGGCTTCGCCAGCTTGCCGATGTCGTGGTAGTAGGCCTGCACGCGCGCCAGCAGCGAGTTGGCGTCGATCGCCTCGGCCGCGGCCTCGGCCAGCTGGCCCACCACCATGCTGTGGTGGTACGTGCCGGGCGCCTCGAGCTGCAGGCGCTTGAGCAGCTTGCGATTCAGGTCCGACAGCTCGAGCAGCGTGATGTCGGACGTGAGCCCGAGCAGGTTCTCGACCACCGGCAGCAGCAGGAACGCGAGCGCGACCGACAGGAACCCGTTGACGCCGCCCCACGCCGCGTCGCGCACCAGCACGTCGGCGGTGGGCTGGCGCGCCAGGTCCCACGCCAGGATCGCGAACAGGTTGGCGAGCGAAATCGTCACCGTCGCCACCACGAAGTGCCAGCGGTGGCGCAGCCGCGCCACCGAGAACACCGCGGTGACGCCGCCCATCACCGCCACCGCCACGAACGGCGCGTGCAGCTCGCTGACGGTGGCGACCACCACCATCAGCATCAGCGTGAACACCAGCGCCGGGCGCTTCTCCAGCAGCGACGCCACCACCAGCGGCGCCAGCGCCAGCGGCACGGCGAACTCGGACAGCCCGAACCAGCCCACCACCAGCTCGGCCGCCGCCATCACCACCACCGTCAGCAGCGTGAACATCGCCAGCATGGCGTTGTCGCGGAACACCGCCGGCAGCTCCATGCGCAGGTAGCTGGCGAACGCGGCGATGAACAGCAGCATCAGCAGCATGCGCGCCAGCGGCGGATACAGCAGCTCGCTCTGGCTGCGGCGCGCGGCCTCGAGGTTGTCGAGCGAGCGCAGCTTGAGCAGCACGTCGCGGGTGATGCGCTGGTTGGCGTCCACGATCAGCTCGTCCTTCTTCACGAACCCGAGCGTGGTCGGGACGACGCCCTGCGCCTGGATCTGCCGCCACTGCGTGTCGCCGGTGTTGGCCACCACGTTGGGCTCGACGAACGGCGCCGCCAGCTCGCTGGCCAGGTCGGCCGCGCGCGGATCGTCCGCGAACGTCTGCGCCGCGCGGCTCGCGATCAGCGCCAGCGCCTCGCGGCGGTCGTACAGCAGGCTGGCGTCGCGCGGCGATTCGCGCTCGCCGTCCTGAAGGCTCACGGTGGGGTGGCCCTGCAGCGTGCCGTTCTTCTTCTCCTCCACCACGCCGGCGTCGTACACCTCGTGCAGCCACGGGCCCAGCTCGCGCAGCACGCGCCGCGCGCGGCCGGGCGCGGACAGCGCCTCGGCGCCGCTCTCCGACAGCGGGATGCCGAGCGCGCGCAGCCGCGCGGGCCGCTCGGCGGGCGGGATCGACGGCGCCAGCACCACGCCCAACGCGCGCGCCTGGAACTGGGCGAAGCGCTGCAGCGACGCCGTCGACACCGCGGGATCCACGCGGTACACGGGCGGCACCTGCGCCGCGGCGGCGGCGAACTCGCGCCGCAGCGTGGCCTGGTCCTTCTCGACGCGGAAGTCGTACGGCGCCACCACGCGGTCGCGCGCGATGTCGCCTTCGCGCGCGCGCAGCCGGTCGGGCGCGCCGTGGCCGCTCGGCAGCCACGCCGCCACCGCCAGCAGGATCGCGACCAGCAGCGCGCGCACGGCGAAATAGCCCCAGCGGAAATGCCGCTGGCGGTCGGGCAGTGCCGGAATGGCGGAGGTCTCGGAAACGCTCATGGTCGCGGCCTTCCGTCCCGCGTCAGCGCGGGGCGTTCGCTACAGCGACGGCCCCAGCTCCGGCGCGCCGTCGGGCTCGTCGTCGAGATCGTGGCGCGTGGCGCCGTTGCCGGGCGCCGGGTCGGGCGGTGATTCGGGATCGAGCGCGTCGCCCACGCCGTCATCGCTCTTGCCGTTGGCGCGGGCATGGTACTGCTCGAACGCGTGGATGATGTCGCGCACCAGCCGGTGGCGCACCACGTCCTCGGGATGGAAGTAGATGAAGCGGATGTCGGCGACGCCCGACAGGATCTCCTGGATGCGCACCAGTCCCGAGGTCTCCGGCTTCTGCAGGTCGATCTGCGTCACGTCGCCGGTGATCACCGCGCGCGCGTTCACGCCCATGCGCGTCAGGAACATCTTCATCTGCCGCACGGTGGTGTTCTGCGCCTGGTCCAGGATCACGAACGAGTTGTGCAGCGTGCGCCCGCGCATGAACGCCAGCGGCGCGATCTCGATCACGCCCAGCTCGATGTAGCGCCGCATCTTCTCGTACGACATCATGTCGGCCAGCGCGTCGTACATCGGGCGCAGGTAGGGATCCACCTTTTCCTGCATGTCGCCGGGCAGGAACCCCAGGCTCTCACCGGCCTCGACCGCGGGCCGCACCAGGATGATGCGATCCACCTTCTTCTGGCGCAGCGCGTTCACCGCCGCGGCCACCGCCAGGTAGGTCTTGCCCGTGCCCGCCGGCCCGATGCCGAACACGATGTCGTGCTCGGCCATGGCCTTCAGGTACTCGGCCTGGGTGGGCGTGCGCGCGCGCACGGTCTTGCGGTCGAACGTGTAGCCGGGCGCGCCTTCGTACGCGTCGGCCAGCCGCGGCGCGTGGCCGTTGCGCTTCGATTCCCCGAGCGCGGTGGCGACGTCCGCCTCCTCCACGATCTTGCCGCGCTCGGCCAGGTCCACCAGCGAGGCGATCGCGCGCGAGGCGCTGGTCACCGCCTCGTTCTCGCCTGCGACCGTGATGGTGCCGTCGCGCAGCGTGATGCGCACCGGCAGCGTGCGCTCGATGGCGCGCAGGTTCGAGTCGTTGTGCCCCAGCAGCGAGAGCGGATCGAGATGCTCGATGGGGAACTTGCGGACGATCACGTGACGGGCCTCGACGCGGTGTGGAAAACAGAAAACTCCTGACCGTTGAGGTCCCGGAGGGACGCGGTCAAGAGCGTGAAAATCGCGGCTGTGGACGCTGGGTGGTCCGGCCTGGGGTGTACGGATCCGTGGTTCGTCTGGTGACCTCGTAGCCCGGTTTCGGCAGCCCCCAAGAGCTCCAAGAGCCCCAAAACGATCGGGCGAACCGTAGCATGGGGTGTGACGAACGTCAATGTGGATGCGCCTCCCGCCGCAGCGATTTGCCCATCCGTCGTGTCGCAGCGCTCATCGGCACGGGCGGACCCGACCTTGAGGTCTTTCGCGCGCGCGGGGTCGCGAGCCGCAGCCGACCCTGCGCGGGCACGCGCCGGACGCGCACCGCCGCCATCGGCCGCGCGGCGGGCGGCGCCAGCAGCCCGCACATGCGCGCGAGCCGCGCCGCGTCGTTCACGGCGTGACCGCCCACGTCGTTGTTGAAGTAGGCGTGCACGTCGAGCCCGCGCGCGCGCCACGCGGCGATGCGGCGCGTCGCGCGCGCCAGCGCGCGGTCGCCGTACCCGGACGCGCACATCGCGTCGGGCCCGTGGAAGCGCAGGTAGACGAACTCCGCCGTCACCGCCTCGGCCGTGCGGTAGACGCTCGAGTCCGCCATGCACCACGCCACGTTCGCGTCGCGCAGGGTGCCCATCGCCTGCTGCGACAGCCACGACGGGTGGCGCGCCTCGAGCGCGTAGCGCAGCTTCGGCATGCGCGCGAAGAAGCGCAGCACGCGCGGCGGATCGAACGCGAGCGAGGGCGGGAGCTGGACCAGCACGGGGCCCAGCCGGTCGCCGAACCACGCGGCCAGCGCCGCGAACTTGTCGATCGAGCCGGGATCGGGATCCAGGCGCTTCATGTGGGTCAGGAACCGCGACATCTTGACCGCGAATTGGAACCCGGGCGGCGTAGACGCGACCCACGCGCGCACCGTGCGCTCGCGCGGCTGGCCGTAGAACGTGGTGTTGACCTCGACCGCGTCGAAGCGCGAGGCGTAGAACGGGAGCCAGTCGGCGACGCGCAGCCCGGGCGGATAGAAGCGCCCGCGCCAGTCGCGATAGTTCCAGCCCGAAGTGCCGATCCGGAGCGCGCCCGTCATGCGCATTTGGATGCCCGGACGCGGCCGGCGGAGACGGCGATCAAGGGCGCCGTGCGCCGCCAGCGTGATGCGCGGCCGGCCCCCGCGGGCGCGCACGCGCGGCGCGCGTCAGGTTTCCGGAGCGGGCTCCAGCTCCACCAGCGCCACGCCGTTCTGCACCATCTCGCCCTGCCGCGCGGCGATCGCGCGCACGGTGCCGGCGTGCGGCGCGCGCACGACGTGCTCCATCTTCATCGCCTCGAGCGCGAGCAGCGGCTGTCCGGCGGCGACCGCATCCCCCACCGCCACCATCACGCGCGTCACCACGCCCGGCATCGGCGCCTCGAGCCCGCCGCCCGCGGCGCCCTGCTTCCGCCGGCGCTGGGTGGCGCGGTCGAGCACGAAATCCGTGGCGCCCGCGGGCGAGACCAGCTGCACGAATCGACGTTCGCCGGCGGCGGTGATCTCGGCCAGCACGCTGCGGTCGTCCATCACGAGCCGCATGCGGCCCCGGCCCGCCGGCTCCACGCGCACGACCAGCTCGCTGCCCTCGACGCGCACGCGCCACGTGCCGTCCGCCTCGCGCGCCAGCTCCACCTCGCGCACGCGATCGCCGTCCCGCCACACGAGCCGCGTGCTCACGCCAGTCCCGGCTGGCGCCAGGCGCCGAGCGCATCGAACGGCGTCGGCGCCGCTCCGGCGCGCGCGGCGCCGTCGCCCGATTCCTCGCGCGCCAGGCCCAGCAGCTCGGCGATCGAGGCCGCCGCCAGCGCCTGCTCGGGCGCCGGCGCCTGGGCCAGCGCCGCGAATCCGGCCAGGAACTCGCGCTCGATCCACTCGGTGTCGAACGCGGCGCGGCGCACCTCGGGCGCGCGCGCCAGCGCGCGCAGGAACGGCAGGTTGCTGATCACGCCGTGGACGAGCGATCCGTCCAGCGCCGCGGTGAGCCGCGCCAGCGCCAGCCCGCGGTTCGGCCCCCACGCGATCAGCTTGGCGAGGATCGGGTCGTAGTGGACCGGCACCGCGTCGCCCGACATCAGCCCGTCGTCCACGCGCACGAACGGCGCGCGCGGCCAGCGCACGCGCGCGGCCACGCCCGCCTGCGGCAGAAATGCGCGCGCCGCGTCCTCGGCGTACACGCGCGCCTCGATCGCGTGCCCGCGCATCGCCACCGCCTCCTGCGCCAGCGGCAGCCTGGCGGTGGCGGCGACCTCGAGCTGCAGCCGCACCAGATCGAATCCCGTCACCCACTCGGTCACCGGGTGCTCGACCTGGAGCCGCGTGTTCATCTCCAGGAAGTAGAAGCTCTCGTCCTCGGCCAGCAGGAATTCGAGCGTGCCCGCGCCGCGGTAGCGCACCGCGCGCGCCAGCGCGAGCGCGGCGTCGGTCATGCGCGCGCGCAGCTCGGGCCCGACCACGGGCGACGGGCACTCCTCCATCACCTTCTGGTGGCGGCGCTGCAGCGAGCACTCGCGCTCGAGCAGGTGGATGGCGTTGCCCGCGCCGTCGCCCAGCACCTGCACCTCGACGTGGCGCGCGCGCTCGATGCGGCGCTCGACGTACACCGACGCGTCGCCGAACGCCGAGGCCGCCACGCGCGCCGCGCTGTCCAGCGCCTCGTCCAGCTGCGCGCGGTCGTGCACCACGCGCATGCCCTTGCCGCCGCCCCCGAGCGCGGCCTTGACGATCAGCGGGAACCCGAGCGGGCGGGCGGCGCGCTCGAGCGCCGCCGCGTCGGCGCCCTCGGCGCCGGGCACGATCGGCCCGCCCGCCGCGCGCGCCCGCTCGCGCGCCGCGCGCTTGTCGCCCATGGCGCGGATCTGCTCCGCCGTCGGCCCCACGAACGCGAGCCCCGCCGCCTCCACCGCCGCGGCGAACTCCGCGTTCTCGGACAGGAACCCGTAGCCCGGGTGCACGGCCTCGGCGCCGGATTGCCTGGCCGCCGCGATCAGCGCCGCCACGTTCAGGTACGAGGCGCGCGCCTCGGCCGGCCCCAGCGCCACCGCCGCGTCGGCCACGCGCACGTGGCGCGCGTCGCGATCGGCGTCGGAATACACCGCCACCGAGCGCACGCCCATGGCGCGCAGCGTGGCGGCGATGCGGCACGCGATCTCGCCGCGGTTGGCGATCAGCACCGAGCGGAACATGATGGCGCGAATCTACCGGATGCGAAGGCGGGCCGTCATCGCGGGCGCGCGGAGCGTCGCCCGCGGGGCTTCACAGCTGGGGCTCGATCCAGCGCGGCTTGCGCTTCTCGAAGAACGCGCTCAACCCGTCCTTCGCCTCGTCGCCCGAGCGCACCTCGGCCAGCGTGCGCGGCAGCGCGGCGCGATACTCCTCCCACGGCACGTCCTGCCACAGCTCGAGCAGCATCTTGATGCGGGATTGCGCGCGCGGGGCGCCCTGCAGCAGCGCGTCCACGCGCTCCGCCACGCGCGCGTCGAGCCCCGCGGCCGGCGCCACGTGGTGCACGAGTCCGACGCGCAGCGCGAGGTCGGCGCCGAACCGCTCGCCGGTCAGCATCAGCTCGCGCGCGTGCCGGTCGCCCAGCCGGCGGATGACGTATGCGCTGATCAGCGCGGGCAGGATGCCGAGCCGCACCTCGGTGAGTCCGAAGCGCGCGTCCTCGCCCGCGACGGCGATGTCGGCCGCGCACGTCAGCCCGACACCGCCGCCCAGCACGTGCCCGTGCACCCGCGCCACCACCGGCTTGGGGCAGTCGGCGATCGCCGCGAACAACCCGCCGAACCGCTCCGCCTCGCGCAGGTTGTCGTCGAAGCTCGCGTCGGCCGACGCCTTCATCGATCCGATGTCGGCCCCCGCGCAGAACGAGGGCCCGCGCCCGCCCAGCACGATCACCCGCACGCCGTCGTCGTGCGCCAGCGCGTGGAACGCGTCCTCCAGCGCCTGCAGCAGCTCGGGCGCCAGCGCGTTGTGCGTCGCCGGGCGGTTCAGCCACGCGTACGCCACCGCGCCACGGCGCTCGACATCGAGGTCGGCCATGATCGCCCTCCCCTACATCCGGAACACGCCGAAGCGCGTGGCGGGGATGGGCGCGTTCAGCGTGGCGGCGAGCGCGAGGCCGAGCACGTCGCGCGTGTCGGCGGGCGCGATCAGCCCGTCGTCCCACAGCCGCGCGGTGGAGTAGTACGGACTGCCTTCGAGTTCGTACTTGTCCAGGATCGGCTGCTTGAACTTCGCCTCCTCGGCCTCGCTCATCGGCTTGCCCGCCGCCGTGCGCTGCGTCTGCTTGACCTGCGCCAGCACCGAGGCCGCCTGCTCGCCGCCCATCACGCTGATGCGCGCGTTGGGCCACGTGAACAGGAACCGCGGCTGATACGCTCGCCCGCACATCCCGTAGTTGCCGGCGCCGAAGCTGCCGCCCACGATCACCGTCAGCTTCGGCACCTCGGCGTTGGCGACCGCGTGCACCATCTTGGCGCCGTCCTTGGCGATCCCGCCGTGCTCGTACTGGCGGCCGACGATGAACCCGCTGATGTTCTGCAGGAACAGCAGCGGCGTGCCGCGCTGGCACGCCAGCTCGATGAAGTGCGTGGCCTTGAGCGCGCTCTCGCTGAACAGCACGCCCTGGTTGGCGAGGATCGCCACCGGCATGCCGTGCAGGTGCGCGAAGCCGGTGACGAGCGTGACGCCGTAGCGCGCCTTGAACTCGTGGAAGCGCGAGCCGTCCACCAGCCGCGCGATGATCTCGCGCGCGTCGGGCGTGGTGCGCAGGTCGCGCGGCACGAGCCCCGGCAGCTCGGCCGGGTCGTAGGCGGGCGGCTCGGGCTCCTGCAGGGCCAGCGCGGGCGCGGGCGCGGGGCCCAGGTGCGCCACGATGTCGCGCGCGATCTCGAGCGCGTGTGCGTCGTCGTCGGCCAGGTGGTCGGCCACGCCCGAGATGCGCGTGTGCACGTCGCCGCCGCCCAGCTCCTCGGCCGTCACCTCCTCGCCGGTCGCGGCCTTCACCAGCGGCGGCCCGCCGAGGAAGATCGTGCCCTGGTTCTTCACGATCACCGCCTCGTCGCTCATCGCCGGCACGTACGCGCCGCCGGCGGTGCACGAGCCCATCACCACCGCGATCTGCGCGATGCCCTCGGCCGACATGCGCGCCTGGTGGTAGAAGATGCGGCCGAAGTGCTCGCGGTCGGGGAACACGTCGGCCTGCAGCGGCAGGAACGCGCCGCCCGAATCCACCAGGTACACGCACGGCAGCCGGTTCTCGCGCGCGATCTCCTGCGCGCGCAGGTGCTTCTTCACCGTCATCGGCAGGTAGGTGCCGCCCTTCACCGTGGCGTCGTTGGCGACCACCATCACGCTGCGGCCGTGCACGCGGCCGATGCCGGTGACGATGCCGGCCGACGGCGCCTCGCCGTCGTACAGGCCGTGCGCGGCCAGCGGCGACAGCTCGAGGAACGCGGTGCCCGGGTCGAGCAGGCGCTCGACGCGGTCGCGCACCATCAGCTTGCCGCGCGCGCGATGGCGCTCGGCCTGCTCCAGCCCGCCGCCGGCGCGCACCGCCGTCAGCGCGCGCGCCAGCTCGGCGGCCAGCGCGGCGTGATGCGCGGCGTTGGCACGGAACTCGGCGGCGTGCGCGTCCACGTGCGTTTCGAGCAGCTCCACGGCGCGGAGTTATAGCAGAGGGCAAAGGAAAACGCCGGACCCGCCCGGAGCGCTGCGCCGGGCGGGCCGTGGATGCCATCGCGCGGGTTCAGGCGCGCGTCGGCTGCTGTTGCTCCTGCGCGCGGCGGCGCTCCCGCTCGTCCTCGCGCGTGGGGCCGTACAGGCCCGGCGGGATTCCGCCGGCCAGCCGGCACATCAGCGCGAGCTGGCCGCGATGGTGGAGCTGATGGTGCAGCAGCGCGAACGTCAGCAGCGCCCCCACCGGCAGCTCGCGGCCCAGGAACGGCACCATGCGATCGAGATCGGCCGAGTGCAGCGCGTGCAGGCGCGCCATCGCGTCGGCGTGGATGAGGCCGTAGGCGGTGGCGATCCCGGCCATGTCGCGCGGGCGCTCGGTGTGCGGCGCGGGCGCGAAATCGATGGCGCCCTTTTCGATTCCGTGCGTGATGAACGCCTCGATGGCCGCGATGTGCCACGCCAGCTCGCCCAGCGAGCGGCCGCCGGGATCGGGGCGGAAATCGTGCTTGTCGCCGGGCAGCGCCTCCAGCAGCCGCTGCGTGTTGCGCGATTCGCGCTCGAACGTGGCGATGAAGCGATCGAGCGCGTTGCCGGTGTCGGTCGGGATGGCCATGACGAACCTCCTATGCGCTGTCGGGAACGATCGCGTCGGCTTCGATCTCGACCAGCATCGCGGGATCGATCAGCCGGCTGACCTCGACCATGCTCGTGGCCGGGCGGATGTCGCCGAACACCTCGCCGTGAGCGCGGCCCACCGCCTCCCAGTCGGCGATCGAGGTCACGTACATGCGCGTGCGCACCACGTGCGCGAGCGAAGCCCCGGCGCGTTCCAGCGCCAGCTTCACGTTGGCGAGCGTCTGCACGGCCTGCTCGTAGGCGTCGCCGGCGCCCACCACGGCGCCCGAGGCGTCGGTGGCGGTGGTGCCGGACACCATCACGAACGGGCCCACGCGCACCGCGCGCGAGTAACCGACGATCGGCTCCCAGCGCGTGCCGGACGACACGCACACGCGCGACAGCTCCTGCGCGGGGCGGGTCACGAGCCCGACGTCCCGGTGGCCTGCTGCGGCAGCGCCTTCGGCACGCGCCCGAAGCGCCGTTCGCGCTGCGCGAACTCGGTCAGCGCCTGCTCCAGCTCGGCGTCGCCGAAGTCTGGCCACATGCGCTCCATGAACACCAGCTCGGCGTACGCGCACTCCCACAGCAGGAAGTCCGACAGCCGGCGCTCGCCGCCGGTGCGGATCAGCAGGTCCACCCCGGGGCAGCCCAGCGGATCGTGCAGCCACTCCGCCATGCGGCGCTCGAACGCCATGCGCGCGCCTTCGCCCGACGGATCGCCGGCCGCTTCGCCCGCGTTCGGCGCCGCCGCGGCCGCGACCAGCGCATCGCGCGCGGAGTAGTCCACCGCCAGCCGCAGGTGCATGGCGGTGTTGCGCGCGGTGGCCGCCTCGGCGCGCTCGATCGCCTGCACCAGCGACACCGCCAGCCGGTCGCGGCGCCCGATCACGGTGAGCCGGATGCCGTTCGCGAGGCAGGTCTCCACCTCGCGCGCCAGCGCGTCCTTGAACAGCCGCATCAGCGCGCTCACCTCGGCGCGCGGGCGCTGCCAGTTGTCGGACGAGAACGCGTACAGCGTGAGCACGGCGATGCCGCGCTTGCGCGCGGCGGTCACGGTGCGGCGCACGGCCTCGGCGCCGGCCACGTGGCCGGCGTTGCGCGGCCAGCCGCGGCGCTCGGCCCAGCGGCCATTGCCGTCCATGATGATGGCGACGTGCAGCCCGCGCTCGGGGGATGTCGGATGCGACACGACGGAACTCCTCAACGCTCGCGCGTGATGCGGATCAGGGCTTCCATGTGGTCGAGGTAACGCTGCAGCGCGCGCCGGCCCAGGTCGGTGAGCCGGTATGCGGTGCGCGGCACGCGCCCCGCGAACGATTTCGAGCACTCGATGTAACCCGCCTCCTCGAGCCGGCGGGCGTGGACGCTCAAGTTGCCATCGGTCGTCTTCATCAGCCGCTTGAGCTCGACGAAGCTCAACGAGTCGTTGACGGCGAGCGCGCTGACGATGCCGAGCCTCAACCGCTCGTGGATCAGCCGGTCCAGCTCGGGCACGGACGAGGCGCCGCGGCCGTCCACGCGCGACAACTCGCTGGCGTGCTGGCGGGACTTCGCGGCCGCGTTGGATCTAGCCACCGTACCTCCGCGCGATGATGGCGCCGAACACCAGATGGATGCCGCCGAATCCGGCCGCCAGCACCGCGTCGGCCGCCGAGGGCGGCGCCAGCAGCGCGGCCGCGCCGGCCAGCATGAACACGAGCCCCATCACCGGCACGATGCGGATCGAGAACGCCCCGCCGGTGGCCACGGCGGTGCCGTACAGCAGCAGCCACAGCCCGGGCACGACGGCGAGGTGACCGCCCGGCACCAGCGCCGCGGTCAGCGCCGCGCCCGCCAGCAGCGGCGGCGCGAACGACAGCGCGAACCGCCGCGCCGGCCCCGAGAACAGCGGCACGTGCGCGCGGCGCGCCTTGCGCACCATGCTCCAGCCGGCGATCGCGAGCGCGAGCGCGGCCTCGCCCACCCACACGGCCAGCCAGCGCGCGGAGGTGGGCTGCCGGCGCGCGAGCGCGGCCGCGGCGAGCGCGGTGGCGCCGAGCGCCGCCATGCCCCAGCCCGGCACCGCGGTGAACGCGCCCGCCTCCTCCATCGTGCGGCGGATGAAGCGCAGGTCGGCGATGGCGTGCGCGTGCAGCGCGGGCGGATCGTCGCGGTCGCGGTCGGTCATCCGGTGGATCGCGGGGCGCGTCGCGGACATGCGGGCATGCTACGGCGTTCCGGTGGCGCCATCAAGTGCTTTGCGGCATAAAGTTCACCCGGCCCGGCGCGCGCGGGGCCGGGCCGGGGCCTCGCGCATCCGCATCATCCGGTTGACCGGACCCGGCACGATGTAGGAGAGCGGCACGAGCAGGAACAGCACCAGGCTCGCGCGCGGTTGGATCAGCCCCACCCCCACGGCCAACGCGTTCACGATCGGCGCGGCCAGGATGATGGCCGACACGCGGCGGATGAGCCGCGGCGACAACTCCGAATCCACCAGCCGGTGGCGGCCCGTGGCGTAGCGCCACAACCCCACGTACACGAGCCCGATCGCCACCAGCGTACCGCCGTACAACGTGACCGCGAGCCGCGTGCCGCCGTAGCGCCCGAGCAGATCGGACGGATACGGCATGAACGCCACCAGCATCAGGAACACGTTGTTGAGGAACAGAAAATTGCGGTCCGTGCGACGCACGTAGTGGAACATCAGGTGGTGGCCCACCCAGAAGAACCCGACGATCGAGAAGCTGATGACGTAGGACACGAGCTTGGGCCACTCGTGCACGACCTCCGCCGCGAGCGCGCCGCGCGCCACGGCCTCGGCCGGCAGCTCCGGCATGCGCAGCTCGAGCACCAGCAGCGTGGCGGCGATCGCGAACACGCCGTCGCTGAACGCCTCGACGCGCGCGGTGCTCATCGGCGCCGCGAGCGGCTCCGTGTCGTGCGGGCTCATCGGGCGAGCATAGCCCAGCGCCGGATGACGCGCGCGCCGCGCCGGCGGACTTCACCGGCGCGGCGCGGTGGCGGGGACGACTTCGCCGCGCCGGCGAGCGCATCGCCGGCGCGGCGCCCGGATCAGCGGGCTTCGACCAGGCGGATCGAGCCGTTGACGGTGTTGGCCTTCAGGTGTCCACCGCCGTCGCCGAGCGTGCCGTGCAGGCTGCGGTGGCTGATCCGGCCCGAGACGCTCACCGGGAAGTCGGTCTCCACGTCGCCGTTGACGGTGCCGGCATCGAGCTCGCAGCTCGCCTCGTGCGGCAGCGCGACCGTGACGCTGCCGTTCACGGTCGTGAACGCCAGCTCGTCGCGCCAGCGGCTCGTGCCCAGCTCCGCGCGCACCGCGCCGTTCACGGTGGTGGCGGTCGCCCACGCGCGGCTCGCCACGGTGATGTGACCGTTCACCGTGCGCGCCACGACCGGGCCGTCCAGCTTCTCGGTCTCGATCACGCCGTTCACGGTGATGGCCCGCAGCGTCACGCCGTCCGGAACCTGGGCGTCGAAGTCCACCACCACGTCGTTGTTGTCGACGTGCTGGTGGCTGTCCTCGCCGGGTTCGCACGTGTTCGGTTCCCCGTGCCGGTTGGGATAGATCGCGCACACCGTCACGCCGTCCTCGTCGGTGTTGACCTCGATCCGGACCTGCGACGGATCGGAGCGCCGGGCGTGCTTGTGCGCGGACAGGTGCGCCTCGGAATTCGACGCGGGCACGGCGTGGATGCCGCCGTTGATGCCCTTGATCGTCAGCGTCTGTCCGGGCTTCAGGCGCCAGCTCCAGTCGAAGTCGGCGCCGCGCTGCGTGTCTTCGGTCTCCCGGGACGTGGCCGCAATGGCAACCGGTGCAGTCAGCACGTCGCCCACGGCGAACCCCACCGACCCTGCGGCCACGACCCCGAGGACCGAAAGCAGCGTTGCCATCACGCGCGCCGCGCGCGCGTTCCCACCCGTGTCACGGCCCATCACTCGTCCTCCTTCTTCTTCGCCAGTTTCTCGGCCTTGCGCTCCAGCTTCTCGGCCCTGCGCTCCAGTTTGTCGGACTTGTCCTTGCCATCCTCGACCCGCACCAGCCGAATCGTGCCCCGGAACGACTCGAGGCGCAGGTCCGCCGCCCCGTGGCCCAGCACGAAGTTGAAGTTCCGGCCGCGGCGCGTGTCCGAGATCTGCACGGGCAGGCTCGATACGAACTCGCCGCTGAACGTGGACACCGACACCGAAGCATCCGGGTCGCGCGGCAGCACCACGGTGATGTCGCCGTTGTGGGTGGCGAACCGGTAGCGGCCCTGGGCACGCAGCGCGCCGGAGTAGTGGATGCTGCCGTTCACGGTCTCGCCCTCCACGGACGCGGCGTCCACGCGCTCCATCACCAGGTCGCCGTTCACCGCCTCGGCCGACACCTCGCCCGCCACGTTGTCCAGGTGCACGTCGTCGTTGACCGCGTTCACCTCGAGCCGGCCGCGCGCGTCGCGCACCTCCACGCCGCCCTGCACCGCGGCCAGGTGCACGAACCCGCGCCCGCCGACCAGCTGGATGCCGCCGTTCACGGTCGCGGCCTCGACGTCGCCCTCCATCCCCTCCATCCTCATGCCGGTCGTGACGCCCTGCAGCTTCAAGTCCATCCAGCGCGGCACGACGATGTCGTAGTCCACCATGCCCGGCACGCCCATGCGCCCGACCGAGCGCACCTCCACCTCCACCGGACCGCCATCCACCATGACGCTCGCGCGCTGCGCGTGCGTCGCGCCGATCTTCACCAGATTGCGGGCCCAGCTGCTGACGTGAATGGCGCCTTCGAAGTTGTTCACCGTGAGGCGCGCGCCGGGGCGAACGGCAATCGTGGTGTCGAACGACGTGCCCGTGGCCATGCCGGCCACCAGGCACGCGACGCCGAGGAAAGCGATCATCGAACGAGGTTCTCCAGGGGAGGGATCGAAGGACTCACGAGTTCACGTGCGCCGCCACCACCGCGGTGGCCTGTTGCAGCACGTCCACCTTGCGTTGCAGCTGCTCGGCCAGGTGATTGTTGAGGTACGGGCTGGCGGGATCGGCGGCCAGCGCCCGCCGCGCGTCGGCGGTGGCCTGGTCGATGATGCGCAGGTTGGCCTCGATCACCCGCACCGTGGCGGGATCGAGCTCGGCGCGGTGCTGCTGCAGCACGCGCTCGAGATCGGCGATGGCCGCGTCGTAGCGGCGCGCGTCGAATCCCGCCGGCAGCGTGGCGGCGCCCCCGCTCGCGACCGGGCCCGTGGTCGGCGCGGCGCCGGGCACGGGCGGCAGCGGATGCTTCGAGCTCACGAGCCACATCGTGCCGGCCGACAGCAGCGCGATCAGGAACCCGGCCGCGGCCAGCTGCGGCAGCGTCAGCTCCCACACGCGCCGCGGCGAGAGCGGCAGCACGCGCGCGCCGCCCGCGATCCGCTCCTCGATCGCCGGCCACAGGTCGTGCGCCGGAGCCTCCGCCGGCAGCGCCGCGGCGCGCGCCACCACCATCCGCAGCTCGCCCAGCGCGGCGCGGCAGGCCTCGCATCCCGGCAGGTGCGCCTCGAGCGCCGCGCGCTCGGCCGGCACCAGCTCGCCGTCCAGGTACTCCGACAGGCGCGCGGTCCAGCGGTCGTCGCGCGGCGTGGCCGGAACGTCGTGCGTCACACGTTCTCCGCGGGCGAGAGGTGGCGGCGCAGCATGCCGCGCGCGCGGTGGAGCTGCGCCTTGGTGGTGCCCGAGGTCACGCCCAGGAACCGGGCGATCTCCTCGTGCCGGTAGCCTTCGACGTCGTGCAGCACGAACACCTGTCGGGCACCCTCGGGCAGCTTCGCGATCGCGGCCTCCATGTCGATTCCGGCGTCGGTGCGCGCGGGCGGGGCGCTGGCCAGCTCGATCGCGGTGTCGTCGGACGACCAGCGGCTGCGCTGCGTTCCGAGCCATGCGCGGCGCGTGAGCATCACGTTCACCGCCAGCCGGTGCAACCAGGTGCCGAACGCGGACTCGCCGCGGAAGCTCCCGATCTTCTGCCACGCCCGTACGAACACGTCCTGCGTCACCTCGTCGGCGGAATCGGTCCCGATCATCCGCCGGGCGAGGCCGTGGATGCGTCCCACGTGGGCGCGATACAGGCGCTCGAAGGCACGCACGTCCCCGGCTTGAGCCCGGCGCGCGTCACTCAGGTCCGCGGCCCCCAGACCCCGCTCCGGTTCCCGGGGAGGCGAGGGCCCCGAACCCGAGTGATCCATGCGCTCCCTTCGACACCCGTCTGCGGGTGAAGGTTGAAATCCTGGAATGATTTCGCCGCGTCGGCGCGCGCCCGACGCGTTTCGCGGGACGCAACCCGGACAGACCCTCGCGCGTAACCCGAACGTGGACGGCGCTCTTCGGCCGCGCTCATTCTACGAAGAATGTCGTGCGCGCGTTTCAACCCTGTCGCGGCTCGAGGCCGTCTCACCGGTAGCGTCGCGGCAACCGGACCGGGCTCGCCGGGCGATCGGAGGAAGGCATGATCCCGCACGTCCTCGACCACAACCCCAGCCGCAGGCAGCGGCTGAAGGCCAGCCTGGTGCTGCTGGCCGTGGCGGCCCTGATCGGGCTCGCCGTGATCGCCATGGTGGGCGACGCCATGGTGCTCGCGCTCGCCACGAGCACGTAAGCCCACGATCACATCGCCAGGCGCGCGCGCGGACCCCTGGCGGTCCGGGCGGCGCCGGAACGACCGCGGCGGCGCGGACCCCGGAGGTCCGCGCCGCCGCGTCGTCGTTGCCAGGGATCAGTCGAGCGGGTGCCGGAACCCGTGCCGCGGCTCGTCGTAGCCGCGGCGCGCATCCTCCTCGCCGCGCGCCTCGTTGCGCCACGCGGCGGTCGGCTCGCCTTCGATCAGCTCCTTCATGCGCTCGAGCGTGCGCCGGATCGCCTGGCGGATGTGCGCGTCGGGATCGAGCCCGCGCTGGGCCGCGTTCTGGCGCACCGCCGAATCCGCCGAAAAGCTCAACCGCACGGTGACGCGCGCCGCGTCGCCGCTGCCCGGGGCCACCTCCAGCTCGCCGTGATAGCGGCCGTGCGTCGGCGCGTCCCAGATCATGCGCAACGCCTCGTTGTGCACCGACAACCTGCCCTCGGTCTCGTAGTTCCGCTCGTATGCGGTGCCGGCCACGTGAATGGTGTCGTCGCCGCGCCACTCCACCGCGGTCACCGTCGGCACGTAGTCGGGCATGCGGCTCACGTCCGAGCAGAACTCGAACACGCTGTCGGCGTCGGCCGAAATCTCGATCGCATCCTCGAAATCGGGCATGGTTCGTCCCCCGCGAAAGTCGGATCGGAAAACTGCGCTGCCACCCGCCTCCACCTTGCCACGTTCCGCGCGCGCGCACGCAGGCGCCGCGTCCATGCCAGCGTGCCGCGTGGACGCCGGCGGGCGCTACCGTCGCCAGAGGTACGAGACCTTGAAGAACATCGCGCGACTGTCGCGGTGGAACACCGCCGCGGGATCGGCGGCCGGATCGCCGTAGCCGTCGTCGTAGCCGACGTAGCACACCGTGCCGGGATAGGGCGTGTACGACGCCAGCACGTCCATGTCCAGCTGCCGGTCGGTGGCGCCCAGCTGGTCGATCGACTGCCACTGCGCCACCGCGCGCAGGGCCAGCGCGCGGTTGAACTGGTAGTTGAGCCGGGCGTAGGCGAGCTCGACGTCGAACTCGCGCGCGCCGCCGCGCGTGCGCCACTCGAGCGCGCGCGTGCCCGACAGATCGAGCGCCAGGTTGTCGGTGGCGTGCAGCGTGGCGGTCACGTCCACCTCGCGCCCCCACGCGCCGAACGCATCGGCGGGATCGAAGTGCACCTCGTCCCCCTCCGACCATGCGATGCTCCACGCCACGCGCTTCCACGGCTCCGCGTTCACCTCGCTGATGTAGCGCGTGCCGTCGAAGTCCACGCCCGCGAACCGTTCGCGCCACGGCTTGACCGACGCGGTCCACGTGATCTGGTGCGCGAACTCGAGCCGCACGTTGGGGCGCACCTGCTGCTCCTCCAGGAACCCGGCGTGGTCGTAGAGCTGCTCGTACAGGAGCCCCAGCCGCCAGCGCCCGATCCAGCCGCCCGGGCGCTGCTGCCAGCCGGCGCTCACCCAGCCGTCGCGGATGTCGACGCGCGGGACGTAGCCGGCGTCGGCGCGGAAGCGCGGCGACAGGTCGGTGTAGTTGACCTCGAAGTCGGGGTGGTCGCGCTGCATCGCCAGGTCGGCCGTCACTGCCGAGCCCGCGCCGCCCGAACCGTCCAGGTTGCGCGTGTCGCTCGCGATCCCCTGCAGGTTCCAGCTCCAGTGCTGGGCGAAATGGCCGATGCCGTCGAACCCCCCGAGCCGGTTGTGGCTCGATCCCAGCTCGCGATCGGTGCCGAGGAAGCCGAGCGTGGTTTCGGGCCCGAGCGGCTGCTTCAGCCGCAGCACGCCGAAGCCCGCGTCGCGATCGGGCAGCCCGTTCGGCGCCACGTCGCCCACCGGCAGCAGCGGGTCGCGATCCAGCGCCGCGATCGCGCCCACCATCGTGCTGCCGGCCTGACCGGTCAGCTTCCCGGCGGCGATCGGATCGAAGATCGTGCGCGTGTTGACGAGCTGGAGCGGCGCGGTGAACAGCTCCTGCCCTTCCAGGAAGAACGGCCGCTTCTCGGGATAGAACAGCGCGAACCGCTGGTTCACCGTGACCTGCGCGACGTCGCTCTCGACCTGGCTGAAGTCGGGCTTGAAGGTGGCGTCGGCGATCAGGCTCGGCGTCAGTCCCAGCTTGAGGCCCGCGCCCACGTCCACCTGCGTGGCGTCGTATGCGAACCGCGACAGCACGGGATCGCTGGCGCCGCGCCGCAGCCCGGTGACCGACGGCAGCACCTCCACCACGCGCTGCGCGTGGCCGGGATGCACGTCGGTCAGGTCGGCGAGCTGGCACAGGATGCAGTTGTTGTCCACGTTGACGGGTGGCCACGAATCCTGCTCGGTCGCGCGCGACACCTCGCGCACCAGCACCACGCCCCACGTCTGCGACGGCGCGCCCGGGTAGCGCAGGCTGCGGAACGGGATCGCCAGCTCGACCACGTAGCCGTCGCTCGTGTGGCGGCCGGCCGACTGCCACACGAAATCGGGCGTGAAGTCGTCGTTCTGCCCCTCGGCCGTCACGCCGTCGGCCTGCACGCCGAGCGAGTTGGCGAACAGCTCGTAGGCGCGCCGGTGATCGTGGAAGGTGTCCAGCAGCAGCCCGATGATGTCGTCGTCCATGCACTTGTCGCGCGGGGAGAGCGAGCCGCGGATCGCGTCGGGGTGCGAATCGAACGCGTGGAAGGCGACGTACAGGTTCTGGTCGTCCTCGGCGAACCACACCTGGGTGGATTCGGAGGCCGCCTGGTCGTGCACCGGGCGCATCTTCCAGAACCCCGACACCGGCGCGAACTCGTGCCACACGGGGTCGTCGAGGTTGCCGTCGATCACGGGCGGATGCCGGGTGGGGTGCACGGCGATCGCGGGCGTCGCGGCCCGCGCGCGGGGCGCGGACGACATGGCGAGCGCGAGCGCGATGCACGCGCACAGCTGCGGGCGGTTCCGGTGCACACGACGCTCCGGGTGGGGGTCGGCGGGGCCTGACATTCGAACTACGGGGCTCCCGCCGCGCGGGTTGCAGCGATCCGATCGCGGCGCCGCGAAACCGGCTCGACGATGACGGACGCGTCGCCGGGGCCTGCGAACGGGCCCCGCGCGCGCGTCGCGGGCAGATTACGGCAACGGGGCGAGCGAGAGGAACACCTTGATGTCGCCCGTGGGGCTCGTCAGCCGCTGGTACAGCTCCTGCCAGCGTTCGAGCCCGACCACCTCGTGGGTGAGCAGCCGCTGCAGCCAGCCGGGCCAGCGCGCCTCGCTCATCGCCATGTCGCGCACGCCGGCCTCGAAGTAGCTGCGGTTGGCGTTCACCGTGCCGACCGCCACCTTGTTGCCCAGCACGAACCCCAGGTTGATGCGGTCGGCCGGCACCGTGACCTGGCGGTCGCCGCCCGTGACGCTGGCCAGCACCAGCACGCCGTTCTTCCCCAGCGCCTCCATGCATTCGAACGCCAGCGGGGAGAAGCCGGTGGCCTCGACCATCAGGTCGAACGGGCCGTGCGCGCCGGCCGCGTCGGCGACCGAGCCGTCCTGGGTGGACAGATAGCGCGCGCCGAGCGCCTCGGCCAGCTCCACGTTGCGCGACGGCTTCCGCTCGCGCGACAGCACCGTCACCTCGAGCCCGCGCAGCCTGAGCGCCATCGCCGCCAGCAGCCCCACGCTGCCGGCGCCGGTCACCGCCGCGCGGCACGGCTCCCACACCTTCATCCGGCGCTGGATCTCGTACGCCTGCGCCACCCCCTTCTCGACGATCGACAGCGGCTCGAGCAACACGGCCGGCTGCTTCAGCGCCGCCGGCACGTGCACGATAAACCGGCGGTCGTCCACGTAGCGCTCGGTGAGGTAGCCGTGGCGCAGGTTGATGCCGCGCTCGTAGTACTCGTCGTCGGTGGTCATGTCCGACGTGCCGATCGCGTCGTAGATCGAGCGCCCCGGGCGCCGCACGGTCGCCACCACGAAGTCGCCGGGCGCGAGGTCGCGCACGTTCGCGCCCACCTGCTCGATCTGCCCGAAGCTCTCGTGGCCGGTGACGAGGTAGTCGAACCCGGGCGGCGCCTTGCCGTACTCGGCGTCGTAGATCTCGCGATCGGTGCCGTCCACGCCGACGCGCAGCACGCGCACCAGCACGCCGCGCCCGTCCGGCACCTCGTCCAGCTTCGGCGCGGGCACGTCCACCAGGTGCGCCGAGCGCGGCTTCCCGGGGGTGACGGCGACGGCCTTCACGCCGCGTGCCCGGCTTCCGACAGCGCGCGATCGAGATAGTGCGCGGCACTGATCAGGCCGATGTGCGTGAACGCCTGCGGGAAGTTGCCGAGGTGCTCGCCGCTCGGCCCCAGCTCCTCGGCGTACAGACCCAGGTGGTTGGCGTAGCCCAGCATCTTCTCGAAGATGAACCGCGCCAGCGGCACGTCGCCCGAGCGCGCCAGCGCCTCGACGTACCAGAACGTGCACATCGAGAACGTCCCCTCCTGCCCCGGCAGCCCGTCGGTGACGCTGCCCTCGCCGGTACGGTAGCGGTGCACGAGCGAGTCGTCCACGAGCGACGCGCCGATCGCCTTCTGCGTCGACAGCCAGCACGGGTCGCGGGGCGAGATCGCCTTGACCAGCGGCATCAGCAGCGTCGAGGCGTCGAGCGTCCGGCTGCCGTGGTGCTGCACGAACGCGCCCAGCTCGGCGTTCCAGAACTCGCGGTGCACGCTGGTGAGGATGGCGTCGCGCGCGTTGCGCCAGCGCTCGATTGGCGCCGGGAACGAGCGCCTGAGCGCCAGCCGCACCGCGCGGTCGAGCGCCACCCAGCACATCACGCGCGAGTACAGCAGATGGTGCGGGCCCGAGCGCGGCTCCCAGATCCCGAGATCGCGCTCGCGCCAGTGATGCATCACCCACTCCACCAGCCGCGTCAGGTCCTGCCACAGCTCCCACGACACCGGCTCGCCGTACTGGTCGTACATGTCCACCGAGTCCAGCAGCTCGCCGTAGATGTCGAGCTGGAGCTGGTGCGAGGCGCCGTTGCCGACACTGACCGGCGCCGAGCCGCGGTAGCCCTCCAGATGCTCGAGCCGCTGCTCGCCGTCGATCGTGCGCCCGTCGATCCCGTACAGCACGTTGAGGCCGTGGTCGGGCTCGAGATTGCGGCAGCGCGCCTCGATCCAGCGCATGAACGCCGCCGACTCGTCCGTGTAGCCGAGCCGCATCAGCGCGTACAGCGTGAACGACGCGTCGCGGATCCAGGTGTAGCGATAGTCCCAGTTGCGCACGCCGCCGATCACCTCCGGCAGCCCGAACGTGGCGGCGGCCACGATCGAGCCGTGCGGCTGCGAGGTGAGCAGCTTGAGCGTGAGCGCCGAGCGGTTCACGGTCTCGCGCCAGCGCCCGCGGTAGCGCGAGCGCCCCACCCACGCGCGCCAGAAGTCGGACGTGTGCTTGAACGCCTCGCTGGTGCCGTCGGGATGCGCGGCGGCCGAATCCACGCCCGGCAGCAGCTGCTCGAGCACGAACGCCGCGGTCTCGTTCGGGCGCAGCGTGAACTCGGCCACCGCGTCGCCGTTCACGATCCGCACCGGGCGCTCGTGCCGCAGCCGCAATGCCGGACCGCCGCCCTCGGGCACGAACCGCGTCTCGCCGTCGCCCGACTCGACGCGATGCGTGCCGCGCGCGTAGTCGAACCGCGGCGCGAACCGCATGCGGAACGGGATCTCGCCGCGCACGCACTTGGCGCGCCGCACGATCGTGTGCGCCGGCTCGCCGGGCGCGATCGGCATGAAGTCCGAGATCTCGGCCACGCCGTCGTCGGACAGCGTGCGCGTGAGCAGCACGGCGGTGTCGGGCAGGTAGAGCTGCTTGTGCGCGGCGCGCTCGATCACCGGCTTCAGCTCGAAGCACCCGCCGCGGCGCCGGTCGAGCAGCGACGCGCACACCGTTGGCGAGTCGAAGCTCGGGAACGGCAGGAAGTCGATGGTGCCGTCAACGGCAACGAGCGCGGCGGTGTGCAGGTCGCCGATCAGGCCGTGATCTTCGATCGGAGGATAGTCGCTCATGCGCGGGTGCGGGCCGTCCGGTTCGATGCGCGCGGCGTGGCGTCGGCCGTAAGCGCGCGGGGCAACGGGCCCGCCGCGCGCGTTACACGCCGTGGCGGTCGGGCGCGCGCTCGACGGCGCCGTGGGCGCGGGCCCAGGCGCTCTTCTCCAGGCAGCGCGCGGCGAGCGCGGTCCAGCCGGTCTGGTGGCTGGCGCCCACGCCGCGGCCGTCGTCGCCGTCGAAGCACTCGTAGAACAGCACCAGGTCGCGCCAGTGCGGATCGCGGGCGTAGCGCAGCTCGTCGCCGTGGCACGGCCGGCGCCCGTCCGGGCCGGGCAGGAACAGTTGGCCGAGCCGGCGCGATAGCTCCTGCGCCACGCCGAGCAGCGACATGCGGCGCCCCGAACCGGTCGGGCACTCCACCTGCAGCTGATCGCCGTAGAAGTGGTGGTAGCGCTCCAGCGCCTCGATCAGCAGGAAGTTGACCGGGAACCACACCGGCCCGCGCCAGTTGGAGTTACCGCCGAACAGCCCGGTGCGCGACTCGCCCGGGGCGTAGCGCACCGTCCAGCGCTGGCCGTCGAACTCGAATGCGTACGGGTGGTCGAGGTAGGCGCGCGACAGCGAGCGGATGCCGTACGGCGACAGGAACTCGTTCGGGTCGAGCAGCACCGGCAGCACGCGCTCCAGCCGCTCGCGCGAGGGGATCGCCAGCAGCCGGTGGCCGCGCACCGTCTCGCCCGCCGAGCGCTCCATGCACGTGATGCACTGCGTCAGGTCGGGGCGGTGGTCGAGGAACCACTGCATGCGCCGGCGGAACCCCGGCAGCTTGTCGATCACACGCTCCTCCAGCACCTCGACCGCGATCAGCGGGATCAGCCCCACCATCGAGCGCAGCTCGAGCGGGAGGACACTGCCGTCCATGTGCACCTGGTCGTAGTAGAACCCGCCCTGCTCGTTCCACAGCCCGGTGCCGCCCAGCATGTTCATGGCGTCACTGATGGCGACGAAGTGCTCGAAGAACTTGGAGGCCACGTCCTCGTACGCGGCGTCCTCGCTCGCCAGCTCGAGCGCGATCGACATCATCGTGCCGCAGTAGAACGCCATCCACGCCGTGCCGTCGGCCTGCTCCAGATGGCCGCCGGTCGGCAGCGGCTTCGAGCGGTCGAACACGCCGACGTTGTCGAGCCCGAGGAACCCGCCCGCGAACACGTTGCGGCCGTCCGGATCCTTGCGGTTCACCCACCAGGTGAAGTTGATCAGCAGCTTCTGGAACACGCGCTCGAGGAACAGCCGGTCGCGCTCGCCGCGCGTGGCGGTGAGCTTGTACACGCGCCACGCCGCCCACGCGTGCACGGGCGGGTTCACGTCCGACAGCGCCCACTCGTACGCCGGCAGCTCGCCGTTGGGGTGCATGTACCACTCGCGCACGAACAGCACGAGCTGGCGCTTGGCCAGCTCCGGATCCACGCGCGCCAGCGCCACCACGTGGAACGCCAGATCCCACGACGCGTACCACGGGTACTCCCACGCGTCCGGCATCGACAGCACGTCGCGGTTGTGGAGGTGGCGCCAGTCGGTGTTGCGGCCGTCGTTGCGCTCGGGCGGCGGCGGCGGCTGGGTCGGATCGCCGTCCAGCCACTCCGCCACCACGTAGTGATAGAACTGTTTCGACCACAGCAGCCCGGCCGTCGCCTGGCGCGCCACCTCGCGTTCGGCCGGCTCGGTCAGGTCGCGCACGAGCCCGGCGTGCCACGCGTCCGCCTCGGCGCGACGGCGGCGGAACAGGTCGTCGAATTCGGCGCTCCACGCCGGCGTCGCCTCCGCCTCGGCCGTGAGCCGCAGCCGCAGCGTCACGCGCCCGCCGGCCGGCACCTGCGCGCGATACCAGGCCGCGGCCTTGGTGCCTTCGCGCGCGGGATTGACGGCGCCCGGCTCGTCCTGGACCACGTGGCGATGGAACGCGTCCTTCACCCACGGCGACGGATTGGGGGAGCCGAACAGGCGCTCGGCGTTGGTGTCGTTGTCGGTGAACAGCCACTCGGGCGCGCCCGCGCCTTCCGCCGGCCCCGCCGCCAGCTGGAACCGGCCGAGCGTGGCGTGGTCGGCGAGCAGCACGTCGCCCTGGAGCGCGAGTCGCGGGCGCGGCGGGTATTCGTCGCCGCTGCGGCCCCAGCTCCACGAGTTGCGGAACCACAGCGTCGGCAGCAGCTGGAGCGGCGCCGGCTCGGGCCCGCGGTTCTCGGCGGTGATGCGGACGAGCACGTCGTCCGGCGACGCCTTGGCGTATTCCACCGTGACGTCGAAGTAGCGGTTGTCGTCGAACACGCCGGTGTCGGCCAGCTCGTACTCCCGGTCCTCGATCCCACGGCGGCGGTTCTCCGCCACCAGGCGCGCGTAGGGGAATTCGGCGTGCGGGTACTTGTAGAGCGCGCGCGCGTAGCTGTGGGTGGGCGTGGCATCCAGGTAGTACCAGCACTCCTTCACGTCCT
This sequence comes from Candidatus Eiseniibacteriota bacterium, assembly GCA_035691845.1. GTDB lineage: Bacteria > Eisenbacteria > RBG-16-71-46 > RBG-16-71-46 > RBG-16-71-46 > DASSIN01. The sequence goes on from DASSIN010000273.1 coordinate 28,512, forward strand.
CGCCGTGGTTGCCCTCGTCGCCGCCGAGCCCGAACAGCCGCTCCTTGAGGATCGGATCGCGGCCGTTCCACAGCGCGAGCGCGAAGTGGAGCCGGCCCTCGCGGTCGCACCAGCCGAGGAGCCCGTCATCGCCCCAGCGGTACGCGCGGCTGCGCGCGTGGTCGTGCGGCAGGTAGTCCCAGCAGCGGCCGTCGGCCGAGTAGTCCTCGCGCACCGTGCCCCACTGCCGCTCGGACAGGTATGTGCCCCAGCGCTTCCAGTTCTTCTCGCGCCGCGCGTCCTCGGCCAGCCGATGGCGCTCGGCGCCGTGCACGGATGCGCCGGAGTCCTCGGGCGGCTGCGGTGGCGGTGGCATGGGTCGACCTCCTCGTGAACGCGGGCGCGCGGCACGATAGCGCACGTTCGCGCGCGCCCGGAATGAGGAGCGGCCGGCCACGGGGGCCGCGGCCGCGTCCAGCGCGCGACTCGGCGTGAACGCGCGTCCTGCCGCCGCCGCAAGCGCGACGGTGCGCGGCTGTCACTTCGTCACGTCACCGACGGGGGTATCGAACATCACAGAACGTGGTGGGGCGTGCGTCCGCTCGGGGCTGACGCGTGCCCGGAAGCCCAGGCGTCGAACGCCGAGGAGGAGCCGGTCATGAAATTCCTGAAGGTCACGCTGCTCGTACTGGCCGCATCGTGCGCCACGGCGGCACTCGCCGTCGCGCATCCGCTGAAGACCGCCTACCCGCCGAGCAGCCAGCCGATGGTGTCGGGCACGATCGAGAGCGTCAACGACCACGCGCTCACGCTGCACACCGACGAGGGCGAGACGATGACGTTCGTCATCGATTCGCACAGCGTGGTGCCCGAGCACATGGAGCCCGGCATGCGCGAGAGCATCGAGTTCCGCGCCATGCAGAGCGGCGAGTTCCTGGCCCAGCGCATCGTGCCGCTGCGCCACGAGGAGAACCGCAACACCCAGACCACCGTGAACACGGGCGAGCTGGAGCAGGATCGCTACGCGATGCGCAACGGCACCGGCGAAGCGATGGGCTACGCGCACAACGGCGGCAACGCCGAGGAAAACGCCGAGACCGCGAGCCAGGAGCAGCAGGAGGAGCAGAACGAGCTGCCGCAGACGGCGAGCAACGAGCCGCTGCTGCTGCTGCTCGGCATGGGATCGCTGCTGGGCGGGGCCGCGCTGTGGATGGCGCGCCGTCGCCACGCCTGATCCCAGGTGCGTGAGATGAAGCAGGGGCCGCGCGAACCTGGCCGGGGCGCGGGCGGCGACCAACCGCCCGTGCCCGCCCCGCGCCGGCGCACGCCGGCGTGGTGGCTGCAGAGCGCGCTGCTGCTGGCGGGCGCGCTCATGCTGCTGACCTGGACCGCGCGCTGGCTCGAGGCGCGCGCGTTCCAGCAGCGCGCCTCACGCGAATTGGACGCCTATGCCGCGACCGTGGCGCCGGCCGGCACCATCGCCGACGCGACGGTCCCGGAGCCCGCAGCAACGGCCGCACACGTTGACGCCGCTGCGCACGGCGATCTGCAGCCCGATCCCGTCGCGCAGGCCAGGCCTTCGCGCGCCACGCTGGCCGCCGCGCATCGCACCGCGCGCACGCTCGCGCGACGGGCGCAAGCGAAGCCGCACGCCCGCGCCGCCGCCACGCGGCGGCTGGCGCATCGCAGCGGCATCATCGGCCGCGTCGAGGTGCCGCGGGTGGGCGTGCGCGCCGTGATCGCCGAGGGCACGAGCACGCGCGTGCTGGCCCACGCCGTCGGCCACGTGCGCTGGACGCCGCTGCCGGGCGAACCCGGCAACGTCGGCCTGACCGCGCACCGCGACAGCTACTTCCACGGCCTCGCCGGCGTGCGGCGCGGCGACCTCGTGCGCGTGGTCACCCCCGACGGCACGTGGCGCTACCGCGTGACGCGCGTCCAGGTGGTGCCACCCACGCGCACGGACGTGCTGCGCCAGGGCCGTGGCAGCAGCCTCACGCTCGTCACCTGCTGGCCCTTCCGCTGGATCGGCCCCGCCCCAAGACGCTTCGTGGTCTCCGCCACCCTGGACCCAAGCCCCACCCTGCGCGCCGCACGCTAGTCCCGTCAGCCCCGGACGTGCCGTCTACGCGGGCGCGCCGTCTATCTGACCACGAGCATCTTCAGCAACCGCGTGCTGCATCCTGTCTCGAGCCGGCACAGGTAACATCCCGACGGCCAGCCATCCGTGACCAGCGCGACCTGATGTTCACCCGGCGCTTCGATCCGACCCTCCAACAAGATCGCAACCCATCGACCCTGCAGGTCGAATACCGCCAGAGAAACGGGTGCCGCCGCAGGCTCAGGGTGAGACGGTCATCTTCTTCGTTACCGCGGCAGAACCAAGCTGCAACCGGCAGAGATAGACCCCAGGTCGCCAGCCGTCAACGTGGAGAGGCAACTCGTGCGTGCCAGCTACGAGCGGCAGCCCATCGATGATCGTTGAGATGCGACGGCCTTGCAGATCGTAGATCGAGGCGCTCACGCATTGTGTGCTCGGCAGTGTAAATCGGACTTCGCCAATCGACCGAAGCGGATTCGGGCCCAACTCGGCCGAGAGGGGCCCGACCGTTGTGACCAAGGTCGCTGGATCGGCCACGAGCGTCTTCAGCCTTGCCGGTGAGATTGAAGCCAGACATGCGTGCGGCTCGCCTCCAACGGCGCCAAAGCTCCCACCCGCATAGACCATCCCGTCGCTCGCCGTCAATGACCAGACCGGATTCGATGCGCCGGGGTTCCACGAGAGCAGCTCCCCGGTCTGGGTGTTGATGGCCGCCAAGCAGCTTCGCGGTTGTCCCTCCGCCCCGGAGAAGAATCCGCCGACATAGAGCACGCCACCGCTGACCGCGACGGCCTTCACCTCCTGGTTCACGTACGGATTGGGCCACTCGCGAGGCTGGGCCGTGAGAGCATCCACAGCGGCCACGCCACCACGCGCAGCACCACCAATGTTGGAAAAGAGTCCGCCTGCATAGACGGTTGTTCCGTCGGTAGCCAAGGCGTTCACGAGTGAATTGCAGCCAGGGTTCCACTCCTCCACGCTTCCACTGATCGCGTCGACCGACGCAAGCCATGCGCGGGGCGCATCGCCCAGATGACGGAACCAGCCACCCACGTACACGCGCCCGCCGGCAGTTGCCAAACTGGTCACGAAATCGTCCGGAGCGTCAAGCGGACGAAGCGAAGCTGAGGACAGGTCAATGGCGGTCAAGTACGGCCGCGCCTGATTGCCGATCGCGGTAAACTTCCCTCCAGCGTAGAGGGTGCGGTCGTCGGCAGCCAAGGCCCACACCTCATCGTTTGGCGTAGGATTCCAATCGGTGGCCAAGCCACTCACTGAGTCCACCGCGGCCAGAAACGTGCGGTGCTGTCCACCCATACTGAAGAACAACCCGCCGGCGTAAACCGTGCCATTTCGCACAATGATCGCTCGTACATTAACGCCGTCAGCGTGGGCGTTCCAGTCCGTCAGCTGCCCGGTCCGAGCGTCGAGCGCCGCGATGCAGCTGCGGTATTGCCAGTTCCACAACGTGCTGAACAGGCCGGAGATATAAATGGCGCCGTCTTGGACCGCAATGCCATGAATGTCGCCATTCGGACGGGGATTCCACTCCAGAACTTCTCCGCTGCTAACATCGACTGCTGCGGCGTAGCTACGCAGACTATCAGCGACGCCGATGTACTGTCCGCCGATGTAGAGAGCGCGGCCGTGGAGCGCCAAAGCAAAGATGTACGCTGGTCTGCCGACACGAGGATTCCATGGCAGTGCCACACCACTCCCGGCATCTACGGCTGCCACGCCCTCGCGCTCAAACCCGCCAATGGTTGTGAAAATGCCACCGGCAAAGACCGTCGGGCCATGCACAACAATTGTATTGACAACTGCGGCTGGCAAATACGGATCGGACTCATCACCGCTCACGCCCGGGTTAAAGTCGGTTGCCAGACCAGTGCGCACATCGACCGCCCCAAGGAGAAGGCGAGTTTGACCACCAAGGTGATGGAAGTAGCCGCCGACGTAGAGCGTATTGCCAGATCGGGCCAAGCTCGTTACAACGTTGTCCGCACGCGCGTCCCATCCCGTAGCTCGACCCGTGTGGGCATCAACGGCCGCCAAACGGTTCCGCGAAGCGCCGCCAATGACGGTGAACTCGCCGCCGAGGAATACTGTCGGGCCCTGCGGCAGGATGACGTTGATCACTGCGTTCGGGTGCGGGTTCCACGCCGTGACCACATCGGTCTGCACGTCAACCGCCGCCAGAAGGTTGCGTGCCACACCGGCGATCGTTACGAATGCTCCGCCAACGTAGAGCGTCCCTCCTTCAAGGGCCAAGCACGCCACGGGGCCAGACGGCTCAGGCAGGGCCAGATCCACGCCGCCGTCGGCGGTCAGGTGCGCCAAGCTGTGGCGGGGCTGACCGCCGACGCTCTCGAATGCCCCCCCGATGTACCAGCCACCAGCCCCATCGGCCACCACCGCAGACACCGTTCCGACCACTTTGGCATAGGCTGATAGTGGTGCACCGTTGCGGGTGTCAACGGGAACGGCACTGCCGGTATTTGGGCCAACGACGGAAAACGCGCCGCCGATGTAGATTGTGTTGCCGGAGCGAGCGACCGCAGTGACTGTGCCATCCGTTCCCCACAGCGCTTCATCAACACTCTGAGCCCGCGCGACCGGGACGCCTTCCGCCGCCAAGGCAATGGCGACGGAGAGGGCGGCAATGAGTGGGCGGGGACAGCGCCAAGCGCTAGATGCGGATTCCACGATGTCCTCTAGGCGCAGGGACAAGGGGCGGTACGCTCAGCGGCGTACCGCCTATACGCCGAACAAGCTTACGCCCTGCCCCCACGGGGATCAATTACTCCCCAGGACTGCGGGTTAGTGCAGCAGCACCATCTTGAGGCTGCAGGCACCCCCCGGGCAGGTCAGTCGGGCGAAATACATCCCGCTCTCTGTCCCGCGCCCATCCCACCGGACCAGCGTGGTGCCGCGCATACCTGGCCCGTGAAGGAGCGTTCGGATCCGTCGCCCGAACACGTCGTAGACCGACAAAGTGACCTCCATGCTTCTCGGCAGGTCGACTGCGAAGGCCGCCCACTGGTGTCCCGCCTGCTCAAGATGCAGGTGCACTTCCCCGCCGTCGACCGCTAAGCGGCGGTCAACGCTGGCCGCAGGGTACCCCAGGCTAAAGTGGTCTGGAACCGTACCGGCCCACGTCATCTGCGCCACGCTGATCCAGCTCGTGTCGTAGGCTGCCAAGAACTCTCGCTGTCCCACCTCAAGGTACTCAGACCCTACCCACTTCTGAACGGTTGAATCTTGGTGCAGCACGTTAAAGAGGTTGCCGGCCGACACCCAGTGACTGGAGTCGGCGGCCAGCGTGTCATATGGGGCGTGATTGTCAACGTACTGGATGAAAATCGGGTGTCCGCCCCCTGTCGTATACACGAGCCTCCACAACGGATGCGTGCCTTCTTGGTGGAAGAACAGATGTGGCGATTCAATCTTGGCGCTGCCACTGTCTCCGGTGACGCTGTGGAAGCTGTTGTTGAAGATGTCGGTGCTTCGCAGTGGTCCAAGATCCGACCACGCCCCGCCCAAGCTGTCGACAGATCTCGCGACGCCGACAACCATCGATGGAAATCCTGAACTGGATTGCACGGTGTTCTTCAATACTGTCGAGTAATACATGAGGTACCGTCCAGCGTATACAGGGTCAGGCATGATATACGGATCGCGGAATTGCTGTGATCGATTCGATGACCAACTGAGCGGAGCCGTATCCGCCCAAGCGGCCACATTGCGAACCGAGTACACGGCCGTATCCCGGCGAGTCCACGTAACGAGGTCCGTGGAGGTGGCGACCCCAGTCATCTGATTCTGCTGTCCGCCCGCAACACGGTTCACGCCTGTGTAGAACAGGTAATAAGTGATGCCGGACTTGATGATCGTAGGTGCCCAGACATGCCAGTTGTCCCACTTGATGGTGTCGCCAGCCTGGCCGTTGCGGACCTGCAGGACCGAAGTGTCACGGGGGAGCGACACGGTGTGCCAGTTATCCCACGTGTCGCTCATGATCATATGGCCAAGATTGCGCTCTGTTGAATCGAGGCCAGCATTATTGCCGTACAGCACGTCTGCGTAGCTGTTGTGACGAATGTAGAAGAGGTGGAACTTGCCGGGCGTGTATAGGAGAGCGAAATCCTTTGGCCGCACCGCCGCGTTGACGTCGTACATCCGCGGATATGCGTATAGCGGAAAGCGGCGGCACAATGTTCTCGCCAGGGATATTGCGCGCCGCTGACGCGCCGACGCTCGTGCTGACGACCAAGGTGCACGGTGGCAACTCAGAGGCTACAGCTCCTTCCAACTGGATGCTTGAGTCGGTCTGGGCCGCAATGGTCAGAGTGTAGCTCCAAGTGTCGTCGGCTGCGATGATCGAGGCACTCGTCACATCGCCAAGTCCCGTGCCAGCGGCTTGGATGCGCAGCCCAGGGTCGGGATGCGTGATGATGGCGTGCAGCAGAGATGGCGATAGGCTGCTCGAGCTACCATTGTTCACGGTAACGACCGCCGAGCGGAGAATCGTGAAGTTGGATGAGTCTGCGTTGGTCGGATTGAAGGCAACTGCCTGCAAGGAGGCATGAGTAGCCGCCGAGACGTCGATGATGTACCGCCCTCGATGTGGCACGGAGCCGCCAAGGTATCGCAGCGTAGCCGTTTCTACGTTGGCAGACTGAGCGGGTCCAGGCCCCGGCAAACCGAGATCCCGCACTCGAGCCGTGTCCGATACGGAGGTGGCCTCTGGACGAACGGCCAAGGCCGGTGATGCAGTGCTTGAGGTCACATAGAGCAGTGCCCACTCAGTCGGCAAAGGGTCCGTCGCCGAGGTCTGGATTTGCAGTGTGCAACGTCGGGCAGCGCTGAAGTTCAGGTTGGAGGTTCCGGTGCTCCACTTCACTGAGATGGCCTGAGCGTTCTGTGCCGCCAGGCAGAGCACCAGAGCGATCAGGACGATCAGGCGGCGCATGACGCTCCCTCCCAAGCTCAAGTGTCCACATCCGTGGGCAGAGGCGTGGTTGCGATCGGGGGCGCTCATTTTAGGAGGCTCCGGATCTGGCCCCACGTCGTGCGCAGCGGGAGGCTTGGCGCGCCGCAAGGCGTACTGGTCTGCCAGAGGACCGTGTTGGAGCTGATTGGCACCGTCAGGTCTTCGAGGGTTCCATCGAGCTGGGTCACCTTGAGCTCGGAGAACGTGATGCATGCCGGCGTCGAGCACCCTGCGCATGATCCCGTGCCCGTGCTCTTGGTGGCGGAGAGAAGCAGCTTGAACGCGTAGTACTCGACGCCGGCTTTGAGCGACTCCGGGCTGGTCGAGGGGAAGGCGAAGGCGAGTTTGATCTGTGAGGCGTTGGGGTTGCCGCTGAGGACCTGGGGGTTGGTCCAGTACGTGTGGTAGCCCGTCAGGCCGCCACCACCTTGACCGTTCCAGGGGTCGCGGCAGGCGGTATCTGGGGCGGCGGTGAAGTCGAACGCGGCGGATAGCGCGGTCGAACGGCAGGCGCCGGAGTTGTAGAGCTGCCACCAGTCCGGAAGGCTGTCGGACTGCGTCTGCACATCGACCACGGCGTCGATGCCGACAAAGTTCGGCTGGTCGGCGGCGAGGACGAACGAGCCCCAGATCGTTTGCGAGCCGGAGTTGGTGTTGCATGCGAAGGCCTTGCTCGACACGCCGCCTTCCGGCAGACAGCTGTCCCAGGCGAAGTCGAGGCCTGCGGCGGCCCTGCTCTGATTGGGTGAGAGCCAGGTGGCGGCGATTACGATTGACGCCATGATTCGTAAGCGCACGGGTCCTCCGTTGCGGAGAAGCAGGGAATGCTCTGGCGCGGAGTCACACGGGAACGCTGCTGCACGCAAAGCGAGGCCGCGCGCTCGAAGCGCTACGACGAACGGCGGTTCATCTTCCGGCTGGGAGCCGGTCCTGCATCGGACTCCGTAGGTGAGCAGGCCACATGGATCCGGGCCCGCCCTGGATTCCGCTCCGCCGCGGAGCGTCGCGCTCGAGTCCAGGCGGCGCAAGACAATTGTTCGAGTGCGTGCGAACTCCAACGTTCGCAGCCGAGTGGCTGGGGTGACACAGAGCGTTCTGGCAGTTCTTCCCACGCTTGAAATGCTCTACCTTCGCGCGGGCCGTCTTGCGGACGTCTTGGGGGAGGGGAGATGCCGGAGGAGATCGAGGTCGATACCGACGAGTTGCGTGAGAAGGTGCATGAGGAGCTGGAGCGCGAGGGCGGGCGGTTCCTCAGGGCGGTGGCGTTGTCAACGGCGCTACTGGCGGCGCTCGCGGCGATCGCCTCGCTCGAGGCGGGCGGCACGGTGAACGAGGCGCTGGTGCTGAAGACCGAGGCCACGCGGCTGCAGGCGCAGGCATCCGACCAGTGGGCCTACTACCAGGCCAAGGGCATCAAGCTCGAGCTGCAGCACGCGGCCGAGGCGGCGTGGCACGCGGCGCGCCAGAGTCCCCCGCCCGAGCTGGAGAAGCAGGTGGCGCGCTACGCCGGCGAGCAGGCGGCGATCCAGCGCCAGGCGCAGGGCTTCGAGCGCGAGCGCGACGCGCGCTCGCGCGAGGCGGACGAGCTGCTGCACCGCCACCACCGGTTCGCCGACGGAGTGGCGCTGTTCCAGGTGGCGATCGCGCTCGGAGCGGTGGCGGCGCTCACCCGGCTCAAGCCCGTGTGGGTGGCCTCGGTCCTGCTCGGCGTGGGCGGGGCGGTGATGTTCATGCTCGGGTTTCGCGGCTGAACGCGGCCCCCGCGGGCACGTCCGCGGCATCGGATGACAAGACGTTGACCGCTTGGGGCCGGGCCGGTATTACAGTTGTCGGGCCGCTGGAGGGGGCGCTCCGCACCATCCGCCCCGTCCGCATCGCTCGCCCCAACGCCTTCCCGGCGTCGCCGATGCCGCATCTGACGATGAAAGGCCCTCCGACACCCACATGAATTCATCTCCCGGCCGCGAACCCGAGACCTCACCTCGCGCCGCCGCCTCCCGAAACGGGATGACGGCGGCGGTCGTTTTGCCGCTGCTCGCGCTGGCGCTGGCGGGCTGCGCCAAGAAGCAGGCGCCGCGCGTGCAGCGCGTGCCCGTCACCGTCGCCACCGCGGTCCAGCGCGACATGCCGTACGCGATCACCGCCCAGGGCACGGTCGAGCCCGTGCAGACGGCGGCGGTGGGCTCGCAGGTGGGCGGCACGGTGGTGCGCGTGGACTTCCACGAAGGCCAGGAGGTGCGCGCGGGTCAGGTGCTGTTCGAGCTCGACCCGCGCCCGTTCCGCACCGCGCTGGCGCAGGCCGAGGCCACGCTCGCCAAGGACCGCGCGCAATCGACCGACGCCAGGCTCGAGTCCGAGCGGGCCGAGAAGCTGTACGCACAGAACGTGCTGTCCAAGTCCGACTGGGACGCCAAGCGCACCGCGGCCGAGGCATGGATCGGCACGGTGCACGCCGACGAGGCCGCGGTCGAGAACGCGCGCCTGAACCTGCACTACGCCTCGATCCGCGCGCCGATCGCCGGCACCACCGGGCAGCAGATGGTGCACGTCGGCGACCTCGTCAAGGCGGCCACGTCCGAGCCGCTCGTGACCATCAACCAGACGCGGCCGGTGCGCGTGAGCTTCGCGCTGCCGGAGAACGCGGTCACGCTGGTCCAGCGCTATCGCAACGCCAATCCGCGCGTGATCGTGACCAGCTCCAGCGCCGACACCGCCGACATCGTGGGCCGGCTCGCGTTCGTGGACAACGCCGTGGATCCGACCAATGGCACGCTGCTGCTGAAGGGCGAGTTCCCGAACGTGGACCACCGGCTCGTGCCCGGACAGTTCGTGCAGCTGCGGCTCCAGCTCTACGTCGAGCCGCGCGCCACGGTGGTGCCGGCGGTGGCGGTGACCACCGGGCAGCAGGGCACCTACGTGTACGTGATGAACGCCGACTCCACGGTGGCGATGCGGCCGGTGGCGGTCGAGCGCACGCAGGACGAGGCCACCGTCATCTCGCACGGGCTCGCGCCCGGCGACGTGGTGGTGACGGACGGCCAGTTCCGGCTGTCGCCGGGCGCGCGCGTGCTGGTGCGGCGCGAGGGCGGGGGTCCGTCGTGAACCTGTCGCGCATCTTCATCGAGCGGCCGGTGATGACCACGCTGCTGATGATCGCCGTGCTGCTGTTCGGCATCGTGGGCTACACGCAGCTGCCGGTCAGCGACCTGCCGAACGTGGACTACCCGGTGATCTCGGTGAACGCCTCGCTGCCCGGCGCCTCGCCCGAGACCATGGCGTCCGCGGTGGCGACGCCGCTCGAGAAGCAGTTCACCACCATCGCCGGCCTCGACCAGATGACCTCGTCCAGCAGCCAGGGCTCGACCGGCATCACGCTCCAGTTCGGGCTCGATCGCAACATCGATTCCGCCGCGCAGGACGTGGAGGCGGCGATCGCGCAGACGCTGCGCCAGCTTCCGACCGGGATCATCCCGCCCTCGTACCAGAAGGTGAACCCTGCCGCCTCGCCGATCCTGTATCTGGCGCTCACCTCGCCGGTGCTGGCGCTGTCCAAGCTCGACAGCTACGCCGAGGACGTGCTGGCGCAGCGCATCTCGACGGTGAAGGGCGTGGCGCAGGTGTCGGTGTTCGGCGCGCAGAAGTACGCGGTGCGCATCCAGCTCGATCCGCAGAAGCTGGCGGCGCGCGGGATCGCGATCGAGGACGTGGCGCAGGCGATCTCGCAGTCCAACGTCAACCTGCCGACCGGCATCCTGTGGGGCCCGAACCTGGCCACCACCGTGCAGGCCACGGGCCAGCTCAACAACGCGCAGGAATTCGGCGACCTGGTCGTGCGCACCCGCCACAGCCAGCCGGTGCGGCTGCGCGACCTGGGCGAGGTGCTGGACGACGTGCAGAACAACAAGGTGGCGAGCTGGTACCGCGGCCAGCGCTCGATCGTGCTCGCGGTGCAGCGTCAGCCCGGCACCAACACCGTCGAGGTGGCGGACGCCGTGCACCGGCTGCTCGCCCGCATGAAGGATCAGCTGCCGGCCTCGGTCGAGATCCACCCGCTGTTCGACCGCTCGGTCTCGATCCGCGCCTCGGTGTCGGACGTCAAGTTCACCCTGCTGCTGACGCTGATCCTGGTCGTGCTCGTGATCTTCCTGTTCCTGCGCAACGTGTCGGCCACCATCATCCCCAGCCTGGCGCTGCCGATGTCGGTGATCGGCACGTTCGGCGTGATGGACCGGCTCGGCTACAGCCTGGACAACCTGTCGCTGATGGCGCTCACGCTGTCGGTCGGGTTCGTGGTGGACGACGCGATCGTGATGCTCGAGAACATCCACCGCCACATGGAGCTGGGCGAGCCGGCGATGCAGGCGGCGCTGGAGGGCTCGCGCGAGATCGGCTTCACGATCCTGTCGATGACGCTGTCGCTGGTGGCGGTGTTCATCCCCGTGCTGCTGATGGGCGGGCTGCTGGGACGGCTGTTCCACGAGTTCGCGATCACGATCAGCGCCGCGATCCTGGTGTCGGGGTTCGTGTCGCTGACGCTGACGCCGATGCTGTGCAGCCGGTTCCTCAAGGCCGAGCGCGGCGCGCAGCACGGCCGCACGTGGCAGGCGATCGAGAACGTGTACGAGCGCTCGGTCGGCTGGTACTCGCGCACGCTGGAGTGGGTGATGGATCACCGCCGCACGGCGCTGGTGTTCTCGGCCGGCATCCTGGTGGGCACGGTGGTGCTGTTCATGCTGGTCCCCAAGGGCTTCATCCCGAGCGAGGACACGGCGCAGATCTCGGGTTCCACCGAAACGGCGGAGGGCACGTCGTTCCAGGCGATGGCGCTGCACCAGCAGCAGATCGCCGCGATCGTCGCCCGGGACCCGAACGTGCTCGATTTCATGTCCGCGGTCGGCGCCGGGGGCCCCAACTCCACCTCCAACCAGGGGCGGTTGTTCATGCACCTGGTGCCGCGCAGCCAGCGGAGCCTGTCGGCGGACGAGGTGATCCGCGAGCTGCAGCCCAAGCTGACGCGCGTGCCCGGCATGCGCGTGTACCTGACCAACCCGCCCGTGATCAACGTCGGCGGCCGCTCGGCCAAGAGCCAGTACCAGTTCACGCTACAGAGCAGCGACGTGCAGACGCTGTACCCCGCCTCGCAGGAGCTGCTGAAGAAGCTGCAGGACGTGTCCGAGCTGCAGGACGTCACCAGCGACCTGCAGATCAAGAACCCGAGCATCGCCGTCACCATCGACCGTGACCGCGCCAGCGCGCTCGGCGTGAGCGCGCAGCAGATCGAGCAGGCGCTGTACGACGCCTACGGCTCGCGCCAGGTGTCCACCATCTACACGCCCGACAACCAGTACTGGGTGCTGATGGAGCTCGAGCCCGAGCACCAGCGCGACCTGTCGGCGCTGAACCAGCTGTACGTGTCGAGCAGCCGCGACTCGCTGGTGCCGCTGGCGTCGGTGGCGCGGCTCACGCCCACGCTGGGTCCGCTCACGGTCAACCACTCGGGGCAGATCCCGTCGGTGACGATCTCGTTCAACCTGAAGCCCGGCGTGTCGCTGGGGCAGGCGGTCGACGCGGTGCAGCGCACCGCGCGCGCCACGCTGCCCGCCAGCATCACCACCAACTTCTTCGGCACCGCGCAGGTGTTCCAGTCGAGCCAGCAGGGCCTGCTCGGGCTGCTGGTGATCGCGGTGCTGGTGATCTACATCGTGCTCGGGATCCTGTACGAGAGCTTCATCCACCCGCTCACGATCCTGTCGGGGCTGCCGTTCGCCGGCTTCGGCGCGCTGCTCACGCTGTTCATCTTCCGCACCGACCTGTCGATCTACGCGTTCGTCGGCATCATCATGCTGATCGGGCTGGTGAAGAAGAACGCCATCATGATGATCGACTTCGCGCTCGACGCCGAGCGCCGCGAGGGCAAGCCGGCGCGCGAGGCGATCCTCGAGGCGTGCCGCATCCGGTTCCGGCCGATCATGATGACCACGATGGCCGCGCTGATGGGCACGCTGCCGATCGCCGTCGGCTTCGGCTCGGGCGCCGAATCGCGCCGTCCGCTCGGCCTGGCGGTGGTGGGCGGGCTCGCGTTCTCGCAGGTGATCACGCTGTACGTGACGCCCGTGATCTACACGTACCTCGACGGGTTCGTGAAGCGCCTGGCGCGCCGCCGCGAAGCCCGCGCGCGGCGGTTCGTCTCCGAGCCCGAGCGCGCCGCCGTCGGCGCGAGCGCGCGCCGCAAGTAGCCGGCCGCCCGCTCACGCGGGCTTGAGGTGCAGTTCCTTCCAGATCTCGGGATCGACCGGGCTCGGGGCGCCGTCCATCAGGCTCGTGGCGCTCGCGGTCTTGGGGAACGCGATCGTGTCGCGGATCGAGTCGCGGCCCGCGAGCAGCATCACGATGCGGTCGAGCCCGAGCCCGATGCCGCCGTGCGGCGGGGAGGCGAACCGGTACGCCTCGAGCAGGAATCCGAACTTCTCGTGCGCCTGCTCGTGGGTGAGGCCGATCACGCGCATCACGCGCTCCTGGATGTCGGGGCGGTGGATGCGGATCGAGCCCGAGCCCAGCTCGTTGCCGTTCAGCACCAGGTCGTACAGCGTGGCGATCACCTTGCCGGGGTCGGATTCGAGGATCGGCAGGTGCTCGGGGCTCGGCATGGTGAACATGTGATGGCGCGGCGCCCAGCGTTTGCTGTTGGCATCCCACTCGAACAGCGGGAACTCGCGCACCCAGCAGAACCGCCACTCGCCCGCCTTGTCGGCGACCAGCGGCTGCCCGAGCTGCGTGCGCAGCACGCCCAGCGCCTTGAGCGTGCCCTCCCACTCGCCGGACGTGAACACCACCGCGTCCCCCGGCTCGCCGTGCACCGCCGCCAGGAACTCGTCCAGCAGCGCGCCCGGGAACACCTTTTCCTGCTTCGCGCGCTCGCCCTCCTGCAGCTTGAAGAACGACAACCCACCGCCGCCCGCGGCCTTGACCACGTCCTCGAACTTGCGCAGCTGGGTGCCCGAGATGGTCGCGCCGCCCGGGATGCGCAGCGCCACGCCCACGCCGTCCTCGCGCAGCGCGCCGCGCGACACCACGTTCAGCGGCGACCTGGCGCACAGCGCGGTGACGTCGGTGAACTCGAGGCCGAAACGCAGGTCGGGCTTGTCGCTGCCGAACCGGCTCATCGCCTCGCGGAACGTGAGCCGCGGGAACGGCCGCGGCAGCTCGACGCCGGCGCACGCGCGCCAGATCGCGCACATCAGACCCTCGACGGCGTCGAACACGTCCTGTTCCCGCACGAAGCTCAGCTCGAGGTCGATCTGCGTGTGCTCGGGCTGGCGGTCGGCGCGCAGGTCCTCGTCGCGCATGCAGCGCGCGAGCTGGAAGTAGCGATCCACGCCCGCGATCATCAGCGTCTGCTTGTAGAGCTGCGGCGACTGCGGCAGCGCGTAGAAGCTGCCGGGGTGCACGCGGCTCGGCACCACGTAGTCGCGCGCGCCCTCGGGCGTCTGCTTGACCAGCATCGGCGTCTCGACCTCGAGGAACCCGTGCGCCGACAGGTGCGCGCGCGCCGCCTGCGCCGCCTCGTGCCGCAGCGCCAGCATGCGCGCCAGCTCGGGTCGGCGCAGATCCAGGTAGCGGTAGCGCAGCCGCAGGTCCTCGCCCGCCAGGTGCAGCTCCTCGTTCACCTGGAACGGCAGCGGATCGGAAGCGGCCAGCACCTTGAGCGCGCGCACCTCGAGCTCCATCTCGCCGGTCGGCAGCTCGGGGTTGACGGAGTCCGCCGGCCGCAGCGCCGCGCTGCCGCGCACCGCGATCACCCACTCGTTGCCGAGCTGCCCGGCGCGCTCCAGCAGCGCCGCGCCCCCGATCTCGGGCCGGAACACCACCTGCGTCAGCCCGTGCCGGTCGCGCAGGTCCACGAACAGCACGCCGCCGTGGTCGCGCGTGCGGTGCACCCACCCCATCAGCGTGGCGGCGCAGCCGGCGTCCGCCGGGCGCAGCGCGCCGCACGTGTGCGTGCGCGTCCAGTCGCCCAGGTCCTCGAGCACGATGTCCCGCGTGACCTCGCTCATGGCGCGGCCGCCTCCTCGTGCGCGGCCAGCCGCGCGCGCAGCGCCGGCGCGAGATCGTCGCCGGCGATCAGCTCCTGCGTGCCGCGCGCCATGTCCTTCACCTGCACTTGGCCGCGCGCCCACTCGTCCTCGCCCACGATCACGGCCAAGCGCGCGCCGCTCTTCCCCGCCGCCTTCATCTGCGCCGACACGCCGCGCGCCTCGACGTCGCACTCGACCTTGAGCGATCGGCGCAGCGTGCGCACCAGCGCCACCGCGGCGTCGCGCGTCGCCTCCATCGCCACCACGAACACGTCGGGCGCCGCCGGCGCCAGCGCGCCCTCGCGCTCCTCCAGCACGTGCAGCGTGCGATCGAGCCCGATCGAGAACCCGACCGCCGGCGTGTCGGGGCCGCCGAGATCGGCGATCAGGCCGTCGTAGCGCCCGCCGCCGCCCAATGCGCTCTGCGCGCCCAGCGAGCGGTCGTGCACCTCGAACGCGGTGCGCGTGTAGTAGTCGAGCCCGCGCACCAGCCCGTGATCCAGCTCGTGCCGGATGCCGGCCGCGTCCAGCCCGGCGCGCACGAGGTCGAAGTGCGCGCGGTCGGCGTCGTCGATCGCGTCCAGCAGCCGCGGCATCGGCCCCAGCCGCCCGCTCGCGAACAGCGCCAGCTCGTCCTCGTCCTT
This sequence comes from Candidatus Eiseniibacteriota bacterium, assembly GCA_035691845.1. Taxonomy (GTDB): domain Bacteria; phylum Eisenbacteria; class RBG-16-71-46; order RBG-16-71-46; family RBG-16-71-46; genus DASSIN01. The sequence goes on from DASSIN010000273.1 coordinate 44,304, forward strand.
GGTGTCGAGCACGCGCAGCGGATTGAGCTCGAGCCGCCGGCGCGAATCCTCGGACATCTCGTCCGCAGCCGGCGCCAGCCACGCGCGCAGCCGATCGCCGTAGGCACGGCGCGACGCGGGCCGCCCCACGCTGTTCACCGCCACCGTCAGCCCCGCGAATCCCCACGCCTCGAACAGGTCCACGAACAGCGCGATGATCTCCACATCGGCGCCCGGCGCATCGCTGCCGATCAGCTCGGCGCCGATCTGCCAGAACTGCCGGTAGCGTCCCTTCTGCGGGCGGCCGTAGCGGAACATCGGCCCCATGTACCACAGCCGCTGCACCCTGCCCTGCTGCGCCAGCCCGTGCTGCAGCCACGCGCGCGCCACGCCGGCCGTGCCCTCGGGACGCAGCGCCAGCTCGCGCCCGCCCAGGTCGGTGAGCCGGTACATCTCCTTCTGCACCACGTCGCTCGACTCGCCCGAGGTGCGCGCGAACACTTCGTAGTCCTCGAACATCGGCGTGCGGATCTCGCCGTAGCCGTAACGCTCGAGCACGGCGCGCGCGGTGTGCTCGACGCGCTGCCAGCGCTGCAGCTCGCCCGGCAGCAGGTCGCGCGTGCCGCGCGGCGCCTGGCGGCGCTCGCTCACGCGCGCTCCCCCGCGAACCACAGGAACGCGAACTGCGCAACGGCGCAGCCCATCGTGTCCGCCAGCAGGTCGTAGACGCTGGAATCGCGCCCCGGCACGAACGACTGATAGAACTCGTCCGACGCCCCCACCAGCACGCCGATCGCGAGCGCGGCGATCGCCGCCACCACCACGCGCCGCGTGGGCAGGCTGCGGCGCAGCGCGCGCGCCAGCAGCACGCCGAGCCCGAAGTACTCGGCGGCGTGGAACAGCTTGTCGGCGTTCGTGAACTGGAGCGGCACCTGCAGGTTCGGCTGCGAGCTCACCGTGATGATCACCGTGACGTACAGCAGCACGGGCAGCCAGTCCACGACGAAGCGGCGGGCGAATGGGCGCGTGACGGCGCGGAACAGTGACGGACCTCCGGGGGAAGATGGGCGCAAACGAACGCGCACGATAGCACGGAGGCGCGGCCGCGGCAGGACGGCGGACGCCCGCGCGGACACGCAGCGGCGGGCGCCCGCGTCACTCGAGCGGCACGAGCTTCCGCACCGCCGCGCCGTCCGCGACGCGCGCGCGCGCGAGGTAGACGCCGGGCGCCACGCGACGCCCGGCGGCATCGCGCCCGTCCCATGCCACGTCGTGGCGCCCCGCGCCCAGCCGCGCGTCGAGCAGCCGCCGCACCAGGCGTCCGCGCGCGTCCACCACCTCCAGCGAGGCGGTGGCCTCGGCCGGCAGCGTCAACCGCAGCACGGTTCCACGCCCGAACGGGTTCGGGCCCGCCAGCTCGAGCGCGAGGCCGGCGCGCCCGCCGCGCGCCACGCCCGCGGCGCTCGGGCTGATGCTGAACGCCGCGTCGCTGTCGTCGTGGCGCGCGGCGACGGTCGGATCCACCACGCGCAGCTTCGCGGAGCCGGTGAGCGGCGGCGTCACCGTCCACGCGAAGCTCGTGTCGGTCACCGCGGTCGCGAGCGGCTGCCAGTGGTTGCCGCCGTCGCGCGACAGCTGCAGGTCCACCGCCGTCACGCCCGGGCCGCGGCTCCACCGCAACGTCGCCTCGGTGCCGAGCGTCAGCGATTCGCCGCCGTTGGGCGAGATCACCTGGAGCGCGGTGGACGCGCTCGCCGGGCACGCGCCCGGGAACACCTGCACCAGCGAGCTGTCGATCGAGGACACGACCGCATCGGGAATGCCGTCCGCGGCGAAATCCCGCACCGTCAGCGACACCGGATCGTGCTTGCACGAAAACGCGCCCGCCAGCGCGAAGCCGCCGGTGCCCGCGCCGCCCGTCCCGAGTCCCGCCATCACCAGCACGCTGTCCGCGGTCGTGGTCACGAGGTCGGCGATGCCGTCGCCGTTCACGTCCGCCACGGCCAGATCGCGCAGCGCCGCCACGCTGGCGCGGTACGACGCCGGCGCTCCGAACGTGCCGTTGCCGACCCCGCCCGTGCCGTTGCCCGGCATCACCGACACGAGCCCGCCCAACTCGTCGTAGGCCAGGTCGGTGATGCCGTCGTGATTGAAATCGCCGGTCACGATTCCCGAGGCGGTGGCGTTCACGACCGTGAACGGCTTCACCGTGAAGCTGCCGTCGCCCTTGGCCCCGGTGCCGTTTCCGAGCAGCACGTCCATGGCGTTGCCGCCCATCAGCAGCGCGATGTCGGTGCGGCCGTCCTCGTTGAAGTCGCCGGCCACCATCTTCTTCACCGACGCCGCGACGGCGTAGTGGCCGGGATTGGCGAACGTGCCGTCGCCCACGCCGTTCGCGCCGTTGCCGAGCATCACCGCCACCGAGTACGGAGACAGCGTGAGGCCGAGCGCCAGATCGAGGATGCCGTCCTCGTTGAAATCGCCGATCAGGATGTCCTGCGGCGATCCCGTCACCGCGATCGCATTGGGCGAAGCGAACGTGCCGTCGCCGACGCCGTAGCTGCCCTGGCCCAAGCGGATCTCGATTCCGGCCGGGACCGTATCCACGATGTCCAGGATGCCGTCGGCGTTGAAATCCGCCAGCGCGATGCGCCGCACGCTCGTGCCACCCAGGGACGTGGGCGGCCCGAACTGGCCGTTGCCGACGAGATAGGTGGCGAGCCCGAGCTGAACGCCGAACTGGCTCGCGCCGTTCGTGGTCACGAGATCCGGGATGCCGTCGCCATTGACGTCGGCCACCGCTGCGTACTGCGGATTCGCGATTCCGGCGGAAACGATCGGCGCGTTCAGCAGCGGACAGTCCGCACGGACGGTCGCCGCCAGGAGCAGGATCGGCAGCGCCGCGAGCGGCGCGACCACGAACAGCATGCGGAAACGATTCACCGTCTCCTCCCAACGCGCCCGCCCGCCCTGGCTGCGGCGGCGCGGGGTCGCGGCTACGGTGTCGGTTGCCTGGCGTGGAAGAGGCGCCAGCCTACCACGCGCGCATGGCCGGGGAGCGCGGACGACGTGGACGAACCCGCCGACCACGTTCGCCGGCCTCGACTCGCGCTGGCCCGAGCTCGCGTGACAACGCCGGAACCGTTTGCGCGCGCGCGCAGCGAGGTCGTCAGCGCACGAGCACGATGCGCGCGCCGACGCGTCGGACTCCGGCTCCCTCGAGCTCGGCGAAGTAGACGCCGGGTGGCGCGGGCACGCCGCGCGCGTCGCGGCCATCCCACGCGAAGGTGTGCTCCGCCGGAATCGCCGCGAAGGTCCGCACCACGCGGCCGGCGGGATCGCGCAGCACCAGCCGCGATCCGGCCGCGGCGGCGACGCGCAGCCACACGCGCCCGGTCGCGGGTGACGGCCACGCGGACAGCGTCGGGAGCGCCGGCGACATGGACGGCGCAGCGGCCGCCGTCGCCGGCTGGGCGGCGAGCGCGCTGCCGGCGTCGAGCGCCAGGGTGTCGTCGTACGGCGCGCCGGCGAACATCGCGCCCCGTCCCACGTGGAAGTAGCCGATGCCGTTCGCCACGCAGTTCCCGAACCAGTCGTTGGCGGCGTGGCCGTCGACCGTGGCGATCGGGGTGGTGGAGAGCGCCGCGCCGCCCGCGAACAGGTACGCGCGGCCCGCGGCGGTGAGCGCCCCGGAGGCCTGCATGCGCGCGCCGGCCAGCACGTCCGCGTGGCCGTCGCCGTTCACGTCGCCCGCGCCCGCCACCGACCAGCCGAACTGCGCGTTGGCGGATTCGCCGACGTAGATCGCGACCGGCGCCGAGCCGGGCGGATCCTCGCCGCGGAACAGGTAGGCGGCGCCGGCGGCGCTACCGCCGCGGTCGTTGTAGGGCGCGCCCACCAGGATGTCGGGGCGGCCGCCGCCGTCCACGTCGCCCACCCCGGCCACGCAGTTGCCGAACCAGTCGTCGCGCGCCTCGCCGTCCCACGTGCCGGCGGCCGTCACGCTCATCGCCGGGCCGCCGTGGAACAGGTAGGCGCGACCGCACGAGCTCTTCGCCAGCACCGTGTGCAGCCGCGCACCCACCACGACGTCGCCGTAGCCGTCGCCGTTCACGTCGCCCACGTACGCCACGGACCAGCCGAACTGGTCGTTGGCGGCCTGGCCGACGAGCACGCGCCACGGCGGCGAGCCGGGCGGATCGGCGCCGCGATAGATGAACACCGCGCCCGCGGCGCTGCCGCCGCGATCGTTGTATGGCGCTCCCACGATCACGTCCGCCCTGCCGTCGCCGTCCACGTCGCCGAGCGCGACGCTCTGTCCGAACCAGTCGTCGCTCGCCTCGCCGTGGTAGCTGCGCCACGGACCGGCGGCGAGCGCGCCGCCGCGGAACAGATCCACCGAGCCGTTGGACGACAGCCCGCCGGTCGAGCGCAGCGGCGCGCCGATCGCGAGTTCGGGCACGCCATCGCCGTCCACGTCCGCCTGTCCGGCGATGCTCTCGCCGAAGTGCTCGTGCGCGCTCGTTCCGTACAGCGCCAGAAACGGCGCCGAGCCGGACGGCGAGCCCGCGAACCACAGGAACACGGCGCCGGCCGCGGTGTCGTTGACGGTGTAGAAGTGGGCGCCCACCGCCAGCGTGGCCGAGCCGGTGGCGGTGAGGTCGCCCGGACCGGCCAGCGTCCAGCCGAACTGGGCGTTGGACTGGTCGCCGTACACGGTGTCGGTGATCACCGCGCCACGCGCAGGCGCCGCCGCGCCCAGCGCGCACACCCCCACGATCACGAGCGGTGTCGTCGCGCCGGGCCGGCGCGTGCCGCGCCGCAGCCCGAACCCGAACCAGGTGGCGGCGCCGAGCCCCGCCAGCACGATCCACGGCACGCTCGAGCGCCGCGGCTCCTCGCCGCGCCACATCTGCCGCACGGCGGCGAGTGCGGGCTTCGCCGAGCGGTCGGCGCGCACGATGCCGTAGTACTCCTCGGGATCGGCGTCGTGGCGCGCGGCGTCATCGGGGTCGTAGCGGCGCTGCCAGTAGTCCCTGCCCGGGATCGGATTGTCCCAGTTCTTCCACCACTCGTCGCACCACTCGAACACCACGCCGCCCGCCACGTGCGAGGCCTGGATCTCGCGCCAGCAGTCACCGATCACCTGCGCCTGCCGGGCCTCGCCCGCCTCGAGCGAGTTGATGCCGAACTCGCTGACGAGCAGCGGGCGTCCGCGCGCCGCGGGCACCAGCACCTCGCGCAGATAGGGCCCGTAGCCGCGCACCGCCACCTCGTACGGCCACGCCGGATACAGGTTGAAGCACGCAACGTCGAGGAACGACAGATCGAGCTGCCGCGTGGGCGGCCAGTTGCCGTGCCCGAGCAGGTGCGCGCCGTCGTGCGCGCGCACCGTCGCGGCCAGCGCGCGCAGCCGGCCCGCGACCTCGCCGGCACCGAGCTGGTCAACGACCCAGGTCGGCACCTCGTGGCCCAGAATCCACATCAGCACGCCGGGTGCGGCGCGCATCGAATCCACATGCGCCACCACGCGCGCCGCCTGCGCGTCGAACGCGGCGCGCGAGGTGTCGTTCCAGCCGATGTCGAACGCCACGATGCTGTGGAGCCCGAGCGCGTGCGCGCGTGCGATCACGCGCGACGGCGCGTCGGTCAGCAGCACGGTGTTGGCGCCGAGGTCGCGGATCGCCGCCAGATCGCGCGCGACGACGTCGTCGGACGGATACGCGCCGTGCCCGGGGCCGGTGCCCGGCAGCCACGGGCTGTAGTGCACGCCACGCACCTCGTAGGCGCGTCCGTCGACGGTGATGCTGGCGCCATGCACGCCCACGCGCTCGGCACGGGCGCGCGCCGGCGCGAACCCGACCAGTGCCAGCGCCAGCGCCAGCGTCGCGACCGCGCGCTCGAGCGCCACGCGCTCGCGCGCGCGAGCCGCGGCCGGCGCCGGGGCGCGGTACGCGGCCCAGGTGAGCGGGGCATACAGGAACACGGCCATGAACAGGTAGCTGGCCGGGAACTCGAGCGTCGCGCTGCCGGCCGTCCACGGCACCGCGAGCAGCACCAGCCCGAGCCCGCACTCCGCCCATCCGACGCGCGGCACCGCGCGCCGCGCGTGCGCGAGGTTGGTCGGCACCCACGGGCGCGGCCGGGTCGAGAGCCCGTCCACCACGCCGCGCACGGTCGGCAGGATGCTGCCGCCGTAGACCAGCGCGCACGTCCACGCCAGCGACGGCCAGCGCGCCAGCTGCCGCGCGCGCACCGCCCACGCCAGCGTCGGCGCCAGCAGCGCGCCCACCACCAGCGTTCCGGACGCCAGGAGCCACGCGTCCGCGTGGCGCGCGGGCGCGAGCCACGGCAGCACCAGGTGCGACGCCAGCAGCCCCGCCAGCAGCAGCGCCTGCGCCGGATAGAATCCCATGAACTCGAGCATCCCCACGCGGTGCGCGAGCGGCACGCCGGGCGTGACCAGCACGCGCCGCGCGCGGACGCGCACCACCTGCATGCAGCCGAACGCCCACTTGCGGGCGCGCCGCCGGAAGCTGCCCCACTCGGTCGGATGCCGCTCGCCGAACGCGATGTCCGAGCGGTAGACGATGCGACGCCCGGCCAGCGTGAGCCGCACCGAATAGTCGAGGTCGTCGGAGAAGAATCCGGGCGTGAAGCCGCCCTGCCGCCGCAGCTCGTCGATGCGCAGCACGGCGTTGTGGCCGAAGAACGGCAGGTAGCCCCACGCCGCCTGCGGCGCCGCCAGCGCGTCCCGCCGTCTTGCTGCTGGCTCCATCGCTCCTGAACCTCGAGCCGTGGACAACAATGCTCCGGGAGTTCCTGCTCATCCGTTGAAATTGTTGCCGGCACGTCCGTTGAGCTCTGAAGTTCCCGAGTGCACTCTTCAGCGCAA
>DASSIN010000274.1:0-2966 GCA_035691845.1 Candidatus Eiseniibacteriota bacterium
AGCGCCACGCCCGCGGCCAGCGTGAGCGCGCGCCGCCCGGAGCGCGCATCGGCGGGCATCGGCCACGCGGCACGCGCCAGCAGCACCGGCCACTCGAGCACCGCCACCCGATGGCACAGCGCGAACACGAGCCACGCCGCCGCCAGCCGCGCCGCGGCGCCGCGCGAGCCCACCGGCTCGAGCAGCAGCGCGAGCCACCACGCGAACGCCGCCAGCAGCAGCCCGGCCGACTCGGCGTAGCCCGCGAACGCCTGCAGCGCGCCCGCCAGCACCACGAACGCGGCCAGCACCGGCCGGTCGCGCGGATCGTCGGCGAACCGACGCGCGATGCGCAGGCACGCGGCGCCGTAGGCCACGAGCCCCGCCAGCGACAGCACGGACGCCACCGTCAGCTCGGGCAGGCCGAGCCGGTGCAGCCACACGGCGAGCCGGAAGTCGAGCAGTTGATCGAGCGGCGCGGCGTGCAGCACGCGCTGCCAGTCGGCGAAGCTGCCGCCGGCTTGGGCGGCATCGTGCCACGCGTTCAACCGCAATGCGGTGTCGGACAGCCAGTGGATGCTCTCGCGCAGCGGAAAGCAGACCAGCCCGGCGCCCATCAGCGCCGCCAGCGCCCACAGCCGCGAGGTGGGTTGTGTCCAGCACAGCACCGCGACCAGCGCGGCCGCGGTCAGCAGCCCCACGCGCATCAGCGGCTCGACCGAGCGGAACCCGTTGAACGCCCACAGCGTCGGGATGCCGGCCGGCGCGCGCAGCAGGAACCCGAGCCACGTGCCCGTCACGAGCACCAGCGCCCACGCGCGAAACGGCGGGCGTGCAGGAGCCCGCGGCCCGGTCGCCTCCATGAAACGAGCATAGTCCCGGCGCGCGCGAATCCCGCGGGCTTTCTGGCGTCCGACGCGGCAGGACCCGCGCCCGGGCGCGTTCGATGGGGGGAAACCCTCCGGCGGGCGCGGCCCCGGGCCCTACTTGTCCACGCGCCACACCACGCGCAGCGATGGCAGCAGGCAGTCGGCGCTGCCGCCGAACGACGCCAGCAGCGCGTGCACGGGGGCGAGCATCGCGAACAGCGCGCGCTTGGCGCCGATCTGCGTGCCGGCCAGGTCGCGCCACGCCGCTCCGAAGCCGGGCGCGAAGTAGATGCGCGTGGCGCGCGTGATGCGCGTGACCCCGGGCGTCGCGCGCAGCAGCCGCTCGACGCCGGGCAGGCTCAGGTATTCGGACGGATGATAGCGCTTCCCTCGCACCTTCCAGGTCAGCCACGTGCGCAGCGACTGCGGCCCGGTCCAGTGCACGAACGGCAGCTTGTTGTCGTGGTAGTCGAACGGGAACCACTGGTTCGGCGTCTCGACCAGCAGGTGGCCGCCGGGCGCCAGCACGCGCACCGCCTCGGCGATGACCGCGCGCTTGCGCTCGCGTCCGAACACGTGCTCGAGCACCTGCCACAGCACCACCAGGTCGAAGCTGCCGTCGCGGAACGGCAGCCGCTCGTCCTCCTGCCTCACCCGCGCCACCATCGCCCGGCCTCGCGCGGCCGCGACGCGTTCGCCCGCCCTGACCAGCTCGGCGTGCACGGGATCGCTTCCCACCACGAGCCGCGCCTCGAGCGTGGCGAGCGCCACCAGGTTGCGGCCGTAGCCACAGCCGATCTCCAGCGCCCGGCCGCCGGCCGGCAGGAACCGCCCCGCCACCGGCGCCAGCTCCGCGATCGCGAACCGGTCGCCTTCGGCTCCCTGATAACGCGCGTTGAGGTTGCGGAAGTGGCGCTGGAGCGGCTCGATCATCGCGCCGCGAGCACGGAGCGGTACACGGCCTCGGTGTTGCGCGCCACCATGTCCCAGGAATAGTGCTCCTCGATGTGGGCGCGCGCGTCGCGCTCGTAGCGCTGCACCAGCTCGGGCGAGTGCAGCAGCCGGTCGAGCTGGTCGCGCAGGTCCAGGACGTCCCTGGAGCGGAACGTGAGCGCCTTGTCCTCGGCCACCTCGACGTTCTCGGGGATGTCCGACATCAGCACGCAGCGTCCGTACGACAGCGCCTCGAGCAGCGCGATCGACTGCCCCTCCATGGTGGACGGCAGCACCACGCAGTAGGCGTTGCTCCACAGCTCCTCCAGGCCCTCGCCGTACACGTAGTCGAGCAGCCGGATGCGCGGGCCCTCGTAGCGCTTGAGCTGCTGCACGTAGCTCTCCGAGAACGCCTGCCCGCCGGCCAGCGCCAGCGTCATGTCGGTGTCGATGCCCTGGAACGCTTCGCACAGGTAGTGCGCCCCCTTTTCCGGCACCAGCCGGCCGACGAACAGCACGTAGCGCCGGGGCGTGAGCCCGAGCTGCAGGATCTTCTTCGCCGGCCGCGCCGGCAGCGGGTTGGTGCCGTTGGGGATGAACACGGCGTCGCAGTGGTGGTGCGTGCGGAAGTACTCGCGCAGCGTCTTCGACACCACGATGGTGCGGTTCGGGAAGTGCGCGGCCGGACCCTCGCACTGCCGCAGCACCCACGCCGCGAGCCTGCCCCACTTCTCGCGCTGCCAGTCGAGGCCGTGCACGGTGACCACGCTGCGGCGGCCGAACGCGCGCGGCAGCCACGCGAACGCCGACGGCCCGAGCGCGTGGAAGTGCACCACGTCGGCGCGGCGCGCGATCGACTCGAGCGTGCTCCACGCCACGTGGGTGGCGGTGTCGAGATGCTTGGTGTGGATGCTCGGCCGGCGCAGCAGGTGAACGCCGTGGAATTCGGCGTCCTCGGGCGTGTAGTAGAGCCGGCAGAACACCTCGACCTCGTGCCCCATCGCCACCAGCCGGCGCGCGATCTCCTCCACGTGGCGCTCGATGCCGCCGTATGTGGCGGGAATGCCCTTCTGCCCCACCATCGCGATCCTCACGCGCGCCCTCCGCCCGCGGCCGCGGCGCGCGGCCCGGCCTGGGGGTGGGACGCCGCGCCGTCGCGCGCGCGCTCCAGCGCGTCGCCCAGCC
>DASSIN010000275.1:0-2185 GCA_035691845.1 Candidatus Eiseniibacteriota bacterium
TGCGCCAGGTGCTCGGGCAGCACCTTGATCGCCACCGGGCGGTCGAGCCGCGTGTCGCGCGCGAGGTAGACGACGCCCATCCCACCGCGGCCGATCTCGCGCTCGACGGGGTAGGGGCCGATCTTCGTGAGCATGCGCCGCGAACTATAGGGTGTGGCCGGCGCGAGACGCGAGTCGACCCGGACGCGGCGGCCCACGGCCGTCAGTCGTGAGCCGGTGACGGCTTCCGGCTGGCCCAGTCGGTGGCGATCGAGATGGCGCGGCCGTTCGACTCGGCCGGACCGACCACCAGGAACCGCCGGCCGTCGCGGGAGACATCCAGCGAGATGAAGTCCTTGGGCAGCCGGAACAGCGGCCGTGGCGCGCCGAGCACCACGTCATGGCCGAGCGTGACGGGGACGCTCTCGAGCAGCAGGTCGGGACGCTGGACGATGATCTCGGTGCCGCCCGAGGTCCAGTATCCGCCCACTCCGCCGTGTTCCGACACCTGCAGCCTGCGACCGGGGTCGGGGAACGATTCCACGTACACCTGCGGGGTTTCGGTTTCGTCGGACACGTAGAGCGCCCAGTGCCCGTCCGGTGAGACAAAGCCATACTCCTGGGTGCCGCGTCCCACCGCCCACGGACGCTCGGCTCCGCCGCCCACCGGCACCGCAGCGATGTCGAGCCCGGTTCCCTGGCCCACGTGCTGCACCAGCAGCCAACGCCCGTCCGGAGACCAGCTCGTGGGCCCCTCGAACAGGCGATGCGAGCTGGGGATCGTGTGTTCCGCCGGCGCGCCGCGCGCGGCACGGACGTAGATCTCCATCCTTCCCGAGCGCGCGCTGCCGTAGGCATAGCTGCGGCCGTCGAACGACGCGACGAGCGGGCTGGCGTAGCTCGCGTCGTCGGTCACGAGATCGGCCACACCACGCTCGAGGTCCACGGTCCAGTTCTGATACCTGCCATGATCCTGCACGTACAAGGTGCCCTGGTCCCCCGAGTTCGGCAGCAGCGCCAGCATCCACGGCCCGGGCGCGAGCGGCACCGTTCCGGTTTCGTGACCGGCGCGATCCAGCCACACGAGCCGGTTGGCGGCTCGAGGGGCGGCCAGCCAGGCCAGCGCCCCGGTGCGCGATACGCTCAAACCGGCGGTGGCCGTCATGTTGCCGGTGGCCGGCTCGCGGCCGATGGCGAATGGATCGCCGACCAGCCGTGCCCGGCCAGGGTCGAAGCGCTGTGCCTCGATGGCGCCGGCGCGCGTGAACACGAGGTAGCCCGGGGCCGTGTAGCGCGGCGCGCCGTCGACCGTCATGAGCTGAGGCGAACGCCGCCGGTCGCGGATCGAGCCGAGGAAGCACGGGTAGTGGCCGTCGTTGCCCGGCACCGCGACATATGTGAAGTGCTCGCCATCCGGAAGGAAGCAGGCCCCGCGATGCGAGGTCTCGCCCGGTTGCGGGGCGGTCACGGGCGCAGGCGTGCCCCCCGATGCGCGCACGGCCAGCACCGGGCCCGCTCCCTGCGTCAGCAGGATCACGCCGCGCGGCCCCCATGCGCCGGAGCGCGGATCCGGGGCGTCGCACACGGTCTGTGGCGTGCCGCCTGAAGCGGGAATGCGCAGCATGGCGTGGTCGGCGAAGTAGCCGATCTCGCGGCCGTCGGGAGACCAGAACGGCATCGCCGCGTTGCCGGTGCCGGGCAATGGATGCGCATCGAAGCTGTCGAGCGGGCGCAGCCACAGCATGCTCGCGCCGCTCGAGTCCGTGGCCACGAACGCGAGCTGCCTGCCGTCTGGTGAGATGGCGACGTCGTTGGGCTCGGCACTCAACTGCATGCCGGCCGGCGGCCCGACTTCGAACCGCATGGGCTGTGGCGCGGGCCGGCCGAAACCGCCCAGCCGGTAGCCGCCGATGCCGAGCGATGCGCCCGCAACCAGCAGCGCAGCAGCGGATGCCGGCAGGGTCCAGCGCGCCCGCATCGTGGCTGCGCCGGCCGGCCCCGCGCCGCCATTGCCGGCTGCGTGGATCGCGCGCGAGGCCGGCGAGAGGCCGGCGATCTCCTCCAGCTCGATGCGCGCGTCGCCCATGTCGCGCAGCCGGCGTTTGGAGTCCTTCTCGAGGCAGCGCCCGAGCAGCGCTTTGAGCCGCTCGGGCGTCTTCGCCGGCAGCCGGCTCCAGTCGGGCTCGCCCTGCAGGATCAGCGCGAT
>DASSIN010000276.1:0-6142 GCA_035691845.1 Candidatus Eiseniibacteriota bacterium
GCGGCGAGGTCGCCGCGCGGCCACCGGCCGTCCGGGGCGCCGCGCGGTCGCGACGCACGCGGCGCGCGTGACGGCCGCGCCGGTGGCGGTGGTCGCGGCCCGCGGGCTACACTCGGCGGCCATGCGATTTCCGGCAGAGCCGTTCCGCATCAAGGTGGTCGAGCCGCTGCGGCGGGTTTCGCACGCAGAGCGCGAGCGCCTGATCCGCGAGGCCGGGCTCAACATCTTCGCCGTGCCCGCGGACAGCATCTACGTGGACCTGCTCACCGACAGCGGCACCTCGGCGATGAGCGATCGCCAGTGGGCCGGGCTGATGATGGGCGACGAGTCCTACGCCGGCAGCCGCAACTTCTTTCACCTCCGCGACACCGTGCGCGAGATCTTCGGCTATCCGCACGTCATCCCCACGCACCAGGGCCGGATGGCGGAGAACCTGCTGTTCTCGACGGTGCTGAAGCCCGGCGACGTGGTGCCGAACAACATCCATTTCGACACCACGCGTGCCAACGTCGAGCACCAGGGGGCCGAGGCGCGCGACCTGGTGGTGGACGAGGGGCTCGATCCCGCCGCGCTGCTGCCGTTCAAGGGCAACCTGGATCCCGCCAAACTCGAGCGCACGCTGCAGGAACTGGGGCGCGAGCGGGTGCCGATGGTGATGATCACCGTCACCAACAACTCGGGCGGCGGCCAGCCGGTGTCGATCGCCAACGTGCGCGACGTGCGCGCGGTGTGCGACCGGTTCGGCGTGCCGTTGATCTTCGACGCCTGCCGGTTCGCCGAGAACTGCTGGTTCATCCGGCAGCGCGAGCCCGGCTACGCCGGTCGCTCGGTGCGCTCGATCGCGCGCGAGCTGTTCTCGTACGGCCACGGCTGCACGATGAGCGCCAAGAAGGACGGACTCGTGAACATCGGCGGGTTCCTGGCGCTCGAGAACGCCACCTGGGTCGAGCAGATCACCAACCTGCTGATCCTGGTGGAGGGCTTCCCCACCTACGGCGGGCTCGCCGGCCGCGACCTCGAGGCGATGGCGATCGGGCTCGAGGAGGTGCTGGACGAGGACTACCTCGCGTTCCGCACCGGCCAGGTGGCGCAGCTGGGGGAGATGCTCGACCAGGCGGGCGTGCCGATCGTGAAGCCGGTGGGCGGGCACGCCGTGTACCTCGACGCGCGCGCGTTCCTGCCGCACGTGCCGCAGGAGCAGTTCCCGGGGCAGGCGCTGGTGGTGGCGCTGTATCGCGACCACGGCATTCGCGCGGTCGAAGTGGGCAGCCTGATGTTCGGCCATCGCGACCCGGCCACGGGCAACAGCGTGCTGCCGAAGCTCGAGCTGGTGCGGCTCGCCGTGCCGCGCCGCGTGTACACGACGGAGCACATCCGCTACGTGGCGGAGTCGGTGATCGCCCTGCACCGCCAGCGCACGCGGCTGCGCGGGCTCAGGATCACCTACGAGGCGCCGGTGCTCCGGCACTTCACCGCGCGCCTCGAAGAGCTGGATTCCGCGCCGGAGACGGCGGGCGCGCGCTGACGGCAGGGCCGGCGAGGGGAGCGGCGGTGGCGGTCACACTCGATCTCGGATTCGCGCTCACCTGGCTCGGCCACAATTCCTTCAAGCTCGAGACGCGCGCCGGCAGGACCGTGCTGCTCGATCCGTGGGTGGAGAGCAATCCCGCCACGCCCGAGGCGAGCAAGCGGTTCGACGCGATCGACGTCATCACCATCTCGCACGGGCACGGCGATCACATGGCGGACGCGGTCACGCTGGCGAAGAAGTTCCGCCCCGCCGTGGTGTGCAACTACGAGATCCACGTGTGGCTGCAGGGCAAGGGCGTGGCCGGCACGAAGCCGATGAACAAGGGCGGCACGCAGGAGCTGGCGGGCATCCGGTTCACGATGGTGCACGCGGTGCACTCGAGCGGGATCGAGGACGGCGGCCAGATGGTGTACGGCGGCGAGGCGTGCGGCTACGTGCTCACGCTCGAAGACGGCACGCGCGTCTACCACGCCGGCGACACCGCGGTGCACTCCGACATGGCGCTGATCGGCGAGCTGTACCGGCCCGACGTGGCGCTGCTGCCGATCGGCGACCACTTCACCATGTCGCCGCGCGAGGCGGCCGTGGCCGCGCGCCTGCTGCAGCCCCGGGTGATCGTGCCCGCGCACTTCGGCACGTTCCCGGTGCTCACCGGCACGCCCGAGGCGCTGCGCGCCGAGCTGCAGCGCCAGCAGGTGCACGCCGAGGTGATCGTGCTGCGGCCCGGCGACACGCTGCGGTGATGGTGCGGACGTGACCCCCGGGAGCCCGGGGACCCCCGGCGCGCGCGACCCGGGCCCGGTGCTGCGCTACGGCGTGGCGGTGGCGAGCTGGCTGGTGGCGGCGGCGCTGATGCGCGTCGGCAGCCTGTTCGCCGGCACCCCGTTCCTGTTGTTCTTCGGCGCGATCATGGTGAGCGCGTGGTACGGCGGGCTCGGCGCCGGCTTGCTGGCGACCGGGCTGTCGATGCTGACCGGCGGGCTGTGGTTCATGCCGAGCACGCGACTGGTGGTGTTCTCCGGCGGCGGGATGGCGGTGCGGGCGCTGGCGTTCGGCGTGGAGGGCGCCCTGATCAGCGTGCTGGCCGAGCACCTGCGCGCCTCGCGGCGCGAGGCCGAGCGGCTGCACGGGGAGACCGAACAGGCGCGCCACGAGGCGAGCGCGGCGCTGGAGCGCACGCGCGCCGGCGCGGCGGTCGAGGACGCGCTGCGCGCGCGGCTGGCGGCGATCGTGGAGTGGTCGGAGGACGCGATCGTGGGGCTGACGCCGGAAGGGATCGTGCAGAGCTGGAACCGCGGCGCCGAGCAGCTCACCGGGGTCCCGGCGGCCGATGCGATCGGTCGGTCGATCTCGGAGTTCGCGCCCGAGCGCCACCGCGCCGCGCAGGCGGCGGCGCTCGAGAAGGCGCGCGCGGGCGAGCCGGCGGGACCGCTGGAGAGCGAGCGCGTGCATCGCAACGGGACGCGTTACGACGTGTCGGTGGTCTACTCGCCGCTGCGCGACCCCAACGGCCGTGTGGTCGGGATCTCGTCGGTGGCGCGCGACATCGGCGAGCGCACGCGGGCCGAGGCCGCGATGCAGCGCTTGAACGCCACGCTCGAGCAGCGCGTGCACGAGCGCACCGCCGAGCTGGAGGAGGCCAACCGCAAGCTGGCCGAGGCCAACCGGCAGCTCGAGGGGGCGAACCGCGAGCTGGAGGCGTTCTCGTATTCGGTGTCGCACGACCTGCGCTCGCCGCTGCGCGCGCTGGACGGGTTCTCGCGCATCCTGCTCGAGGACTACAGCGACCGCCTGGACGACGAGGGGCGGCGGTTCCTGAATCTCGTGCGCGACAACGCGCAGCGCATGGGCGCGCTCATCAACGACCTGCTGGCGTTCTCGCGGCTGTCGCGCCAGCCGCTGGAGAAGCGGCGCGTGGACGCGCACGCGATCGCGCAGCAGGCGTGGGACGAGCTGCGCGGCGAGACCGAGGGTCGCGACGTGCGCGTGACGATCGGCCCGCTGCCGGAGTGCGAGGCCGACCCTTCGCTGCTGCGGCAGGTGTTCCTCAATCTGCTGTCCAACGCGCTCAAGTACACTCGGCGGCGCGAGCACGCGGTGATCGAGGTGGGCGCGACCGGCGCGCCGGAGTCGCCGGTGTACTTCGTGCGCGACAACGGCGTCGGCTTCGACATGAAATACGCCGGCAAGCTGTTCGGCGTGTTCCAGCGGCTGCACCGCGCGGACGAGTACGAGGGCACGGGCGTGGGGCTGGCGCTGGCGCAGCGCATCGTCACCCGCCACGGTGGGCGCATCTGGGCCGAGGCCGCACCCGATCGGGGCGCCACGTTCTCGTTCACGATCGGCCTGTGCGCCGATTGAGCCGCGCGGCGCCGGGAAGCCGCCGCGCCGGACCACGCTCGTCGCGTGCAGTGCGTCAGGTGCGCGCGGCCCCGGACGCCAGCGCGACCACGATCGTGATCGCGTCGTAGACGCCGTGCACCGTGATCGCCACCGTCGTGCTGGTGGCGCGGCGCAGCCAGCCGAGCAGCGCGCCGATGCCGAAGATCACGAGGATCCCGAACCACGAGTACTGCACGTGCAGCACGGCGAACAGCAGCGCGGTGAGCGGGATGCCGAGCCGCGGCTGCAGCGCCCCGCGCAGCGTGATTTCCTCGCCGATGCCGGCGGAGGCGCCGAGCAGCAGCGCGGTGGCCGGGTTCATGCCGTGCGTGAGGGCGGTGGTGAACGCCTGGTCGTTGGCCCACAGCGTCGGGAACCACGCGTGCTGCAGCGCCTCGGCGCCGCTGTCGAAGACGTACAGCACCGCCACCGCGGCGGGCACGAGCCACAGATCGCGCGCCTGGAAACCGGCGAGCCCGAGCCGCTCGCGCGTGGCGCGGCCGCTGCGCCGTACCAGGAATCCGACCGATGCCAGCGCGAGCACGACGTTGCCGATCAGTCCCCCGCCCAGGTTGCGCGCGCTCGCGATCACCTCGGGGTTCTGCATCAGCTCCGCCGCCGACACACGGAAGTAGAACCAGCCCGGGATGCCGAGCAGCAGCCCCATCATCACGAGCCGCGCCGCGAGCCGCAGCGTGTGGCTGGGCGGCACGTCCCCGAACAGCAGCCGGATCAGGCCGTTCGAGACCGGCCGCAGCCCGGTCAGCATGCACAGCATCGCGCTCGCGCCGGACGCGATCGCCGCGAACCGCCGCTGCGCATCGGGCAGATCGCTGTGCCACAGCCGGTCGGTGAACAGCGCGAACATCAGCATGCCGCCGACCGGCGTGAGCCACGACGTCAGGTGATAGATGCGGCGCCAGCCGAGATCGAGATCCGCGCCCTGCGCGGAGATGAACAGACCCGCGATGCCAACCAGCAGCGCCGCGTCGTACTGCCCGAGCCACGCGAATCCGAGCCCGAACACGGTGAGGATGGCGAACCATTCCGTGACGCCGGGGTGCCGCGCCCGGCCGGAAGGGTCGGTCGGCACGTCGGGCGCGCCGGGGATGCGCGGCGGCGGCGGGAGCGGGGCGGAAGCGGGCCCGTCGCTCGCGCGGTCGATCGGGTCGGGCGGGGCGGTTCCCGGATCCGCGCCGGGCTCTTGATTCCCCTGCTGCACCGCGCGAGCATAGCGGGATGCTCCGGGTGCTCCAAGCGTGACCATCACCGTGCTGTTCTTCGCGCAGGCGCGCGAGCGCGCCGGCGTGGCGAGCGCATCGCTGCCGCTGTCGCCGGGCGCGACCGTGCGCGCCGCGCTCGACGACGTCGCCCGCACGTGGCCAGCGCTCGCGCCGCTGTGGCCGCACCTCGCGGTCGCCGTCGACGGCCGCCTCGCGCGCGGCGAGGACGCGCTGCGCGACGGCGCCGAGCTGGCGCTGCTGCCGCCGGTGAGCGGCGGGTAGTCGTGGCCGGCCGCCGATGAGGGCGCATTCGCTGCGTTGCTCGGTCGAAGTTGTCCTCGACGTATCTGGCGATACGTCTGCGGGAACTTCTCCCTCGCGCCTTGCGACTGCACCCTCCTCGGCGGCCTCGACGCTTCTGCAGCGCGAGGATTCGCCGCGTTGCTCGACGTGGGAGGTGCCGTGAACGTCGCCATCACCTGCCGGGCGCTGACGCCGGCGCGCTGGGACGATCTGGTGCGGCTGTTCGGGCCGCGCGGGGCGTGCGCGGGATGCTGGTGCATGTTCTTCCGGCTGTCGTCGGCCGAGTTCCGCGGCGGCCAGGGCGATGGCAACCGGCGCAGGCTGCACGCGCTGGTGAACGCGGGCGTTCCGCTGGGCGTGATCGCGTACCGCGGGCGCACCCCGGTGGGGTGGTGCGCGATCGCGCCGCGCGCGGACTACGCGCGGCTGCAGCGCTCGCGCGTGATGGGCGCGGTGGACGATGCCCCGGTGTGGGCGGCCACGTGCTTCTTCGTGGCGCGCGAGGCGCGCCGGCAGGGCGTCGCGCGTGCGCTGCTCGAGGGCGCCGCCGTCTACGCCGCCCGCCGTGGCGCGCGCTGGATGGAAGCCTACCCGGTGGACGCCGCCGGCCGGCAGGCGGACGCGTTCGTCTATCATGGGCTCGCGGCGATGTTCCGCGATCCGCCGTGGCGCGAGGTGGCGCGGCGCTCGCCCACGCGCCCGG
>DASSIN010000277.1:0-4024 GCA_035691845.1 Candidatus Eiseniibacteriota bacterium
GATCTCGGACGGCGCGCATGGACTTTATTCGGCCTACTCGGGAGCCAATTCCACCGTGGCGCTGCATCTCGGTCCCGCGAACACCGGTGTCGGGGGATGGACCTCGGCACGAGCGCTCGTCGCCCAGGATCCAGATGCTCCCTACACGATGTGGCCCGGCATCGCGCTCGCGCCGGATGGCGGCGTGTTCGTGGCCTGCGCCAGCTACGGATTCGATCCCGACCTGATCGCGTTCACGCCCGGGCACCTGCGCGTCCGCAGACTCACGGCTGATGGCCTTTCCTACGCCGGATGGGACGACGCGGGAATCGACGAGGGTGCGTTCGATCGCTCCTTGTTCGGCGCCGCCAGCCCGCACAGTTCGCTGATCGCCGCTGCGCCCGATGGCGCGGGCGGAGTGTTCTTCCTGCTCGGCAGCCCAACCGGCACGGACCAGGGGTATCCGACGCTGCAGACACGACTGTTGGAACTCGGCGGAGACGGTTTGCCTGCGCTCGGCGCGCCCGCGGGCGGCGTGGTGGTCAACGAGGCGCCGACGTACTACCTGGACGGCGGTCTCGATGCCTCATACGAGCTGCGCCCCGCATCGCCGGGCACCGTGTTCGCCGGTTTCCCGGCCTACTACACGGACGCTCCCGCGCAATACATGTACTCGTTGTGCTCCGCGAGCGGTGGTGGGTGGGGAATCCAGGGCGACGCCGTCGGCCACGAGGCGGCCACGACGATGGGCGCCATCTATCTCGCCACCTTTCATCCGACCGGCCCCTACGGGCCATACGATCCGCCCGCCTTCATCGCGCTCGGCTCCTATGACGGAGGGAAGAGCACGGGATTGCTGTCCGAATACCACAACGACATCCTGCAGCACTGGTACGGCGACATCGGGCTGGCCGCCACGAATGATGGCGAGGCGGTGTTCTTCTGGTCGCAGGAGAACCAGAAGTACGGCCTGTTCGCGCGGAAGTTCAACGCCGCCGGTCAGGTCGCCGCGGCGCCCTCCGCGGCGCGCGATCCCGGCGTGTTGTCGGACGTGAGATTCGAGCGCGGCATCGGCGTGCGCGCGACGGTGCGGCTCGACGCCGGCGAGCGCGGCCGGCTCGCGCTGTTCGACGTGCAGGGTCGGACGATCGCGGGCACGACCGTGGTCGGCACGGGAGCGCCGGCGACGCTGCACCTGCCCGAGAGCGACACGATCCCCGTGGGGGTGTACTTCCTGCGCCTGAAGTCCCCGGCACGCAGTGGCTCCACAAGGGTGGCGGTGGTGCATTGATGACCGCGCGGTCCCCGGTTGACGCATTGGTGCGGCGCTCGTAGCCTCGTCGGGTTGGGCTGCGCTTTCGCGACCTCATCCGGAGAACCTCGATGGCCACGCGTACCTCGGATCGCAAGCGCCGCGCCGCGCGCGGCACGCGGGGCCGCGCCAGCGCGCGTCCGCGCTCCGCCGCGACCCCGCATCGCAACGGAGCGCCCGCTGCGGGCCCCAAGTCCGGCGCCGCGTGGCAGGCGGCGCGCGAGGCGTACGAGGCGCACTACGCGGCGGCGCGGGAGCGGCCCGACCTCTATCCGTTCACGATCTCGGGCATTCCGATCAAGCCGCTGTACACGCCCGAGGATCTCGCCGGCATGGATCTGGCGCGCGATCTGTCGTTCCCGGGCGAGTACCCGTACACGCGCGGCATCCACGCCACGATGTATCGCGGGCGCATGTTCACCATGCGGCAGTTCGCGGGCTTCGGGCTCGCCCGCGAGTCGAACGCCCGCTACCACTACCTGCTCGAGCGCGGGCAGACGGGGCTGTCGATCGCGTTCGACAACCCGACCATCATGGGCTACGACAGCGACCACCCCAAGGCGCACGGCGAGATCGGCAAGTGCGGCGTGGCGGTGGATTCGCTGCGCGACATGGAGATCCTGCTCGACGGCATCGATCCGGGCGCGATCTCGACGTCGATGACCATCAACGGTCCGGCGTCGATCATGTTCGGGTTCTACCTCGCCAACGCCGAGAAGCGCGGCGTGGCGTTCGAGCGGCTGCGCGGCACGCTGCAGAACGACATCCTCAAGGAGTACATCGCGCAGAAGTGCTGGTGCTTCCCGCCGCGGCCCTCACTGCGCATCATCGTGGACCTGATCGCGTTCGCGACCGAGCGCGTGCCGCAGTGGAACACGATCTCGATCTCGGGCTACCACATCCGCGAGGCGGGCTCGACGGCGGCGCAGGAGCTGGCGTTCACGCTGGCCGACGGCTTCACCTACGTGGAGGCATGCCTCGAGCGCGGACTCGACATCGACGCGTTCGCGCCGCGGCTGTCGTTCTTCTGGAACAGCCACCTCGACTTCTTCGAGGAGATCGCCAAGCTGCGCGCGGCGCGCCGCATCTGGGCGCGGCACATGCGCGAGCGCTACAAGGCGAAGCGGCGCGAGAGCTGGCTGATGCGGTTCCACACCCAGACGGCCGGCTGCTCGCTGTGGGACAAGCAGCCCGAGAACAACATCGTGCGCACGGCGTTCGAGGCGCTGGCCGGCGTGCTGGGCGGCACGCAATCGCTGCACACCAACTCGATGGACGAGACCATCGCGCTGCCGAGCGACAAGGCGGTCAAGATCGCGCTCCGCACGCAACAGATCATCGCGCACGAGCTGGGCGTGACGGAGACCGCGGATCCGCTGGCGGGCTCGTACTACGTGGAGTCGCTCACGAACCGGCTCGAGGCCGAGGCCGAGGACTACTTCCGCCACATCGAGGCGATGGGCGGCGTGGTGCCGGGCATCGAGCAGGGATTCTTCCAGCGCGAGATCGGCCGCGCCGCGTACCAGTACCAGCAGGAGATGGAGCACAAGCAGCGCGTGATCGTCGGCGTCAACGAGTACGTGGAGCCGGACGAGAAGCTCGAGATCCCGATCCTCAACATTCCCGAGGCGGTCGAGACGGAGCAGAAGGCGGCGCTGGCCGAGCTGCGCCGCACGCGCGACAACAAGGCGACCACGGCGGCGCTGCAGGCGCTGACCGCCGCGGCGCGCAAGCCGGCGGGCGAGGACAACCTGATGCGCCGCATCTTCGAGGCCGCGCGCACGTACGCCACCGAGGGCGAGATCCGCAACGCGATGCGCGAAGTGTTCGGAGACTACGTGGAGAGCCCGGAGTTCTGACGTGGCTCGCGCGGAGGGTGCGATGAGCTACGTTCCGTCCAGCGCCAAGCAGGACCTGTGGGCGCTGCTCGCCATGGGGGTGGCCACGATCGCCGGGGTCGAATGGATCTGGCGCCGCATGCATCCGCCCGCGCAAGACGACGCCGCGCTCGCCGGTGGTGACGTGATCGCGATCGACCGCGCCGGCGATCCGTTCCCGAACGGCGACCACCCGGAGCCGCCGCCGGTCGACTGATTCCATGGCATATCGGATGGCGCGCGCCGTCCGCTTGACCCTCTGACGAGCCACGCCGTAGCTTCGGCGCGGCTCGTTCGGCAGGTGCCGATCGCGCGGGAGGGACGATGCGCAGGATTCGCGTGCTGGTCGGCAAGCCCGGCCTCGACGGACACGATCGCGGCGCCAAGGTGGTGGCGGCCGCGCTGCGCGACGCCGGCATGGAGGTGATCTACACCGGCCTGCACCAGTCGCCCGAGCAGATCGTCGAGGCGGCGCTGCAGGAGGACGTGGACGTCGTCGCGCTCTCGATCCTGTCCGGGGCGCACATGACGCTGTTCCCCGAGGTGCTGGAGGGGTTGCGCGCGCGCGGGCTCGGCGACCGCCTGCTGACCGGCGGCGGGATCGTGCCGCCCGAGGACATGGAGACGCTGGCGGGCCAGGGCGTGGGAAGACTGTTCGGGCCGGGGTCCTCGACGCAGGACATCGCACGCTACATCCGCGACTGGTTCGTGCGCACGCATCCGGGCGAGATGCTGGCGCCCGAACCCGAGCCGCGGGCGCTCGAGGAATCGATCGAGACCGAGCTGCCGCCGATGCCGGCCAGCGCGCATGCCGCGCGGCCGGCGGTGGCGCCCGCGCGCGGCGCGCGCACGACCC
>DASSIN010000278.1:0-3143 GCA_035691845.1 Candidatus Eiseniibacteriota bacterium
TGGAGTTGCAGCTACCCCACGCAGTACCGATCGGCCACTTCCAGCGCCTTGTCGATGCCGGCCAGGCCCTCGCGTGCCTCCTCGGCGGTGATGGTGCAGGGGGGTGTTACCTGCAGGCGGTTGAAGTGGGCGAATGGCCACACGCCGGCCGCTTTGCAGGCGGTCATCACTTCGGCCATCGGCTTGGCGTCGGCGCCACTGGCGTTGAACGGGACCAGGGGCTCGCGGGTCTTGCGGTTCTTGACCAGCTCGATCGCCCAGAACACGCCCAGGCCGCGGACCTCGCCCACGCTCGGGTGCTTGGCCATCATCTTCTGCAGCTCGGGGCCGATCACGTCCGTGCCGATGCGGCGCGCGTTCTCGACGATCTTCTCTTCCTTGAAGATGCCGATGCTGGCCACGATCGATGCGCACGCCAGCGGGTGGCCGGAGTAGGTGAGGCCGCCCGGGTACACGCGGTCCTTGTAGGAGTCGGCGATCTTGCGCTTGATGGCGACGCCGCCGACCGGGATGTAGCCCGAGTTCGAGCCCTTGGCGAAGGTGATGAGGTCGGGCGTCACCTTCCAGTGGTCCACGGCGAACCACTCGCCGCAGCGGCCGAAGCCGGCCATCACCTCGTCGCAGATCATCACGATGCCGTGCTTGTCGCACAGCTCGCGCACGCCCTGGAGATACCCGTCGGGCGGCACCAGGATGCCGTTCGTGCCGACCACGGTCTCCATGATGATGGCGGCCACGGTGTGCGCGCCTTCCACCATCAGCACGTCGGCCAGGTGCTCGAGCGCGCGATCGCGCTCCTCGGCGGGCGTGGTGGCGTGGAACGCGGAGCGATACAGGTACGGGCCCCAGAACTTGACCACGCCGGGCACGCCGGGCTCGTTGCCCCAGCGGCGCGGATCGCCGGTCAGCGTGATCGAGGTGCCGGTGGCGCCGTGGTAGCTGCGATAGGCCGACAGCACCTTGTGGCGGCCGGTGAAGCCGCGCGCCAGGCGCACGGCGTTCTCCACGGCGTCGGTGCCGCCGTTGGTGAAGAACACCATGTCCAGGTCGCCGGGCGTCAGCTCGGTGATCAGCCGCGCGGCCTCGCTGCGCATGTCGTTGGCGTGGAACGGCGCGATCGTGCACAGCCGCGCGGCCTGCTCCTGGATCGCGGCCACGAGCTTGGGATGCTGGTGGCCGATGTTGACGTTGACGAGCTGGCTCGAGAAATCGAGCCACGAATGTCCCTTGTCGTCCCACATGCGCGAGCCGAGCGCGCCGGCGATGACGGTGGGGGCGAGCGCTCCCTGCGCGGACCACGAGTGGAACACGTGCGCGCGGTCACTGGCGTAGGCCGCGGCGAGATAGGGCGAGGTGTTCAGGTCGGTCTGGGTCATGGCCGGGGACGTTACCGCAACGCGGGCGCGGGTGCCCGCGGCCGAACGCGTGCGGCCCGCAACAGCCGGTTTCGCCGCACGATGCGTGATCCTCCCGCCCGGTCCGCGCCGGGGCGTTCTGGAAGGGCACGGTCGCGGCATGTAGGGTGGCGCAGTCGCACCGGAGCGACCGAGGAGGTCATCGCCGCCATGGACACCGCACCGTTCGCCGCTGTCTTCCACACGCTGTTCCGCGAGTTCGTCGACGGCTCGCCGGATCCGGCGGCGCGCACCTACGCGCTCAACCGCGGCGATGCGGGGCTGCTGGCGTCGCTCGACCGATTGTCCGCGGCCGATGCCTCCGTGGCGCACGGCGGCGGCGCGTCGATTGCGGCGCACGTGGATCATCTGCGCTACGGGTTGTCGCTGCTCAATCGCTGGGCGACGGGCACGCTGCCGCCCGCGAACGAGATGGACTGGACCGCGAGCTGGCGGAAGACGGTGGTCTCGGAGCCCCAATGGCGGGTGCTGCGCGACGAGCTGCGCCGGGAGTCAGATGCCTGGGCCCAAGCGCTCCGCACGCCGCGCGAGGCGAGCGAGATCGAGGCCGGCTGGATGGCGGGCAGCGTCGCCCACCTCGCTTATCACATGGGCGCCATCCGCCAGATCGATCGCGCGGCCCGGGGCCCGACCGCCGAAGACGAAGCCCGCGCCGAAGCCGGACTGCGCAAGTCCTGATCTGGCGATCGGCTATCTCACCACTGCGACGCGTGTGCGCAGCAGGCGCCCTTCCGCCTCCAGCTCGAGGAAGTAGATGCCGTCGGGCACGGCGCGTCCGGCGTCGTCGCGCGCGTCCCAGCGCACGGCGTGTGCGCCGGCGGGCGAGGAGCCGTCCAGCAGCGAGCGCACACGGCGGCCGGCGAGATCGCGCAGCGTGACGCGCACGGCGGCGGCGCGTGGCTGGGTCCAGCGGATCGCGGACTGCGCGCGCAGCGGGTTGGGCGCGGCGCCGAGCAGCGCGAGCGACGGCGGCGCGGTCGCGGGCGCGCTCGTGGCGGCGGTCGGGAACGCGAGCGAGGTCGGGCCCTCGTTGCCGTGCACGTCCACGGCCGACACCTTGTAATAGTAGAACCCGCCCGGGCTGTCGGCGAACGTGGTTTCGGTGGGCGCGCCGATCAGATTGCCGGCCACGGGCAGGAAATCGGAGCTGGCGCCGCGATAGAGCCGGTAGCTGGCGAGGTCGGGCGCGCTGGGCGGCGACCAGTGCAGGCTGGTCACGCCGGCGGCGTAGCTGGCGGCGAACGGCGCGGGGGCGGGCGGCGCCAGGTTGTCCACCGAGTAGCCGCTGTCTGGCGCCGAGTCCCATGCCACGTGGCCCGAGCCGCGCGCCTCGACCATGAACACCGTGGGCGGGTTCGCGACGGGAGTCGAATCCGACAACGTCGCCGCGACGAGGCTGTAGCTCGGGAACCCGTTCGCGAGCTGGCTCGCTACGAACTCCCAGTAGACGCCCTGCGCTCCCGCCCGCAGCACGCGGCCGCGGCCCGCGACCGGCGTCTCGCCCGCTCGCAGCAGGCGCGCGCCGCCCGAGCGCAGCGCCGCCTGCGCGGCGCTCGCCGGCACCTGGCGCCACAGCCAGTAGGAGC
Source organism: Candidatus Eiseniibacteriota bacterium (assembly GCA_035691845.1). Classification (GTDB taxonomy): domain Bacteria; phylum Eisenbacteria; class RBG-16-71-46; order RBG-16-71-46; family RBG-16-71-46; genus DASSIN01. The sequence goes on from DASSIN010000278.1 coordinate 3,002, forward strand.
CGATGGCGTAGCCGGGGTAGGCGTCGAGATAGCTCGCGTTCCAGCTCACGCGCACGGCCCCGCCCTGGTCGTTCGGCACGTCCTTCACCGCCACGATGGCGGGCGCCGCATTGCCGAGCGCGCCCCACTTGTCGATGTTCTG
>DASSIN010000279.1:0-2724 GCA_035691845.1 Candidatus Eiseniibacteriota bacterium
GGAGGATGCGGCGGCCAAGCGCATCCATGCCGCCCGGGCGGCGCGGGCGTTCCCGCAGTTCTTAGACGCCCTGGCCCAGGGCCGCATCCACCTGAGCGGGCTGTGCGTGCTGGCCGCCCATCTGCGGCCCCATAACGCCGACCAGCTGCTGGCAGCGGCGACCCACAAGACCCGGAGCGAGATCGAACAGCTGGTGGCGGAGCGCTTCCCGCGCACCGAGGCGATGGCGCTCATCATCCCCGTTGCGGCGCCGTCACTTGCGACGTGCCAACATGCCCCGGGGCATGTTGGCCCTGAACCCTCCGAACATGCCCCGGGGCATGTCGACCCTGCACCCTCCGAACATGCCCCGGGGCATGTTCCGGCGCCTACGCCGGCCAGGGTCACACCGATTGCGGCCCAGCGGTTCGTGATCCAGGTGACGGTGAGCCAGCAGACGCACGGCAAGCTCGAGCATCTGCGTGCACTGTTGAGCCATGCGATTCCGGGCGGGGAGCTGGCGGACGTGCTGGACTACGCGCTGTCCATGACCATCACGCAGGTCGAGAAGCGCAAGTTCGGCGCGACTGACCGGCCTCGCGCTCCGCGCCACTGCGCCAACCCGCGACACATCCCGGCCCACGTGCGGCGGGCGGTGCATGCGCGCGATGGCGGGCGGTGCACGTTCGTCGCGGACGACGGCTACCGGTGCGAGGCGCGACGACATCTCGAGTTCGATCACGTCGAGCCGCTCGCGCGTGGCGGCGCGTCAACGATCGACAACCTGCGCCTGCGCTGCCGGGCGCACAACCAGTTGGCGGCGGAGCAGACGTTCGGCGCGGGGTTCATGGACGCGAAGCGCGAGGCGGCGCGCCTCGCGGCTCGCGGCGGGGCGGGCCAACGCCGAGCGACAGCAGGCCAACGCCGAACGCGAGCGGCTGCTGGACGTGATCGCGGCGCTGCGGAGCCTGGGCTATCGCGCGGAGCAGGCGCGGCAGCTGGCGGAGCGCTCGAACGCGCCCGGGCTCACGCTCGAACAGCACGTGCGTGCGGCCCTGCGGCTCCTGTGCGCGACGCGAGGTTTGGGCCGCGCACCAGCAGCGGCCGTGGCGTGATGAAGCCGATCAGCGGCAGTGCGACTCCCGCGACGGCGCGCATCACGGCGGCGGTACGGAATCGCAGCTCGTGTGCATCCAGACGCCGCGATCGAATCGGAGCCGCAGCGTGTCGCTGGCGACGACGAGCGCGAGGTCGTACAAGCCCTGACGGAGAGGCGTTCCGTTGATGCTGCCGTCCCAGTCCAGGCGCCCAGAGGGCGCGAGCGATACGAGCAACATCATCGCCGCTGCCAGCCGCCTCACGTGCGCTGCTTCTTCTTCTCCGCGGCGGGAAACAGCACGTTGTTCAGGATCAGGCGATAGCCGGGGGAGTGCTTGTACTTCGACAGGTCGGTGGGCGGGTCGCCGACCATGTGCTGGTAGTCCTCGGGGTCGTGGCCGCCGAGGAACGTGAACGTGCCGCGGCCGAAGTTGCCGTGCAGGTACTTCACCTCGTCGCTGCCCTCGACGGTGCCGAGGATCAGCACGCCGCTCTTCAGCTTCGACTTGTGGAAGCCGGTGCTCTGGCCCAGGAACTCGGGCACGGCGTTGACGTGGTCCTGCACCAGCATGGTGGGCACGGGGTCGTTCTTGGCGGAGAAGTCGAACAGCGTGAACACCGCGTTGGGGCCGCGCAGCGAGGCTTCCTGCGTCTCGTCGATGTCGGAGAACCGATACAGGTACGGATCGGTGTCGACGTGGAAGTCCTTGAACGCGAACGTGCGCGAATAGTCCAGCTTCTGGTTGCAGTTGGGGTCGGGCGGGTCGCCGTCGTATGGCCCATCGGCGATGTCCACGCCCTCGGCGGCGAGCGCGATGTCGTAGGTGTCGGTGGCCGAGCACATGCCGAACATGAACCCGCCGTGGCCGACGTAGTCCTTGATGGCCTGGGCCACGGCGGCCTTGAGCTGCGACACCTTCCTGAAGCCGAGCTTGGCGGCCATGGCGGACTGCACGCGCTCCTCCTCCTGATACCAGGGGAACGTGTGGTAGGCGGCGTAGAACTTGCCGTGCTGGCCGGTGAAGTCCTCGTGGTGCAGGTGCAGCCAGTCGTACTTGGGCAGGTCGCCGTGCATCACCTCCTCGTCCCACAGCGAGGTGTAGGGGATGTCGGCGTACTTGAGCGCGAGCGTGACGGCGTCGTCCCACGGGGGCGTGTTGGGCGGGATGTAGACGGCGATCTTGGGCGCCTTCTCGAGCTTCACCGACTCCATGTTGTTGTCGGCGATCTGCGCGCGCATGGTGGCCTCGGCGGAGCCGCTCATCTCCTCGAACGCGACGCCGCGCACGTTGGCCTCGCGTTCGGTCTCGGGGTCGTCGGCCAGCAGGAACGAGCCGCCGCGATAGTTCAGCAGCCACTCGCACGTCTGCCCGTGCGTGAGCACCCAGAACGTGAGCCCGTAGGCCTTGAGGTGATCGGTCTGCGCGTCGTCCATCGGCACCAGGATCTTGGCGTGCGCGGGCGCGGCGTACGCGGACAGCAGCAGCGCGCCACCGAGCACGATCGCCCACGCCTCGACCACCTCGGCGAACGAGCGTTCGCGCGTCTTGCCGCGCGCGCCGTTCGTGGCATCCACCACCGTGGCATCGGCGCCCACGGCCTCGCCGGGCACGGCGCGCGCGGCGCCGCCGCCGGCCACGCGCCCGC
>DASSIN010000280.1:0-4207 GCA_035691845.1 Candidatus Eiseniibacteriota bacterium
TGCGCGCGCGCAGGCGCTGCCCGCGGTGCGCCAGCTCGCGAAGAGGCTGGGCGTCGACGTCGAAACCGTCACCGGCTCGGGGCCCGGCGGCCGCGTGACCGCCGAGGACGTGGAGCGCGCGGCGGCGGGTGGCAACGGCGCCGCCACGGCCCCGGCCCCCGCGCCGCACCCCGGCGAGCAGCGCGTTCCGCTGCGCGGGCTGCGGCGCAAGATCGCCGAGCACATGCGCCACTCGCTCGACACCGCGGCGCACTTCACGTTCGTGGCGGAGTGCGATTTCACCGAGCTGGTCGCCCATCGCGCGCGCCACAAGGAACAGGCCGAGGCGGCCGGCGCGCGGCTCACGTACCTCGCCTACGTCGCCAAGGCGCTGGTCGAGCCGCTGCAGCGGTTCCCGTATCTCAACGCCCAGCTCGACGACGCGCGGCAGGAGATCGTGCTGCTGCCGGCGCTCCATCTCGGCGTCGCCACCGACACGCCGGACGGGCTCACCGTGCCCGTGCTGCACGACGTGGCGCGCCGTCCCCTGTTCGAGATCGCCCGCGAGATCGCGCGGCTGGCCGAGGCGGCGCGCGCGCACAAGCTCAAGCTGGAGGAGCTGCAGGGCGCGACGTTCACGGTGACGAGCACCGGCACGCACGGCGGCGTGCTCGCGACGCCGATCCTGCACCACCCGCAGGTCGCGATCCTCGGCGTGCACGAGATCAGGAAGCGCCCCGCGGTGGTGAACGACGCGATCGTGATCCGCGAGCTCGGCAACCTGTCGCTGTCGCTCGATCATCGCGTGGTGGACGGCGCCGTGGGCGCCGATTTCCTGTACGCGCTGATCGAGCGGCTGGAGCACCCCGATCGCTGGCTGGCGGCGGAGGAGCTGGCATGACCGCGACGCTCCCCGCCCCCACGTTGCGGCGCGTGCTGGACGAGTCCGGCGTGCTGGTCGGCGCCGATCCGCAGATCCCGTCCGAGGACCTGCGCCGGATGTTCCGGCACATCGTCGCGATGCGCGTGCTCGATCAGCGCATGCTGTCGCTGCAGCGCCAGGGCCGGATCGGGTTCTACGGCACCGCGGCCGGCCAGGAGGCCGCCGTCACCGGCTCGGCCTACGCGCTGCGCGACAGCGACTGGGTGTTCCCCGCGCTGCGCGAGACGGGCGTGTCGCTGTGGCGCGGCACCACGTTCCGCGAGATCGTGTGCCAGCTGATCGGCAATTCCGGCGACGTGCTGATCGGCCGGCAGATGCCGTGCCACTTCAGCGACCGCCGGGTGAACAGCGTGGCGTGGTCGTCGGTGATCGGCACCCAGCTCGTGCACGCGATGGGCGCGGCGTGGGCCGCGAAGATCAAGGGCGACGACGCGGTGATGATGGGCTACATGGGCGATGGCGCCAGCTCGTCCGCCGACTTCCACGCCGCCGCCAACTTCGCCGGCGTGTACCGGCTGCCGGTGGTGTTCTTCTGCCAGAACAACCACTGGGCGATCTCGGTGCCGTTCGCGAAGCAGACGGCCAGCGCCGGAATCGCGATCAAGGCCGTGGCCTACGGCTTCCCCGGCGAGGCCGTGGACGGCAACGACCTGCTGGCGGTGATCGCCGCCACGCGCGAGGCCGTGGCCCGCGCGCGCGCCGGCCAGGGCCCGACGCTGGTCGAGGCCGTCACGTTCCGCATGGGCGGCCACTCGTCCAGCGACGACCCCACGCGCTATCGCGAGGCCGAGCTGGTCTCGACCTGGGAGCGCCGCGATCCGCTCGCGCGCCTGCGCACGTGGATGACCGCGCGCGGCATGCTGTCCCCCGCCGACGAGCAGCAGTGGACACAGGAGATCGGCGAGCAGATCTCGGCCGCGATCACCGAGGCCGAGGCCATGCCCCCGCCCGCCATCGAGACGCTGTTCGCGGACGTGTACGCGAACATCCCGCGCCACCTCGAGGAGCAGATGCGCTACGCCGTCGCGATGGGCGAAGGCCAGAAGTTCGAGGGCGCCTTCCCGCTGTAGCGCGCCGTCAGCGCATCACGCGGCCGCGCGCAGCGTGACGGCCCCGGGAACCCGCAGCTCGAACGTGCTGCCCTCGCCCAGGCGGCTCTCGGCGCGGATCGTGCCGCCGTGAGCCTCGACGATGCCGCGCGCGATCGCGAGGCCCAGGCCGAGCCCCGCGGAGTTGAACGCCAGCGCCCCGGACGAGTGATGGTGCAGCGCGTCACGCACCACCACCGGCCGGCCGAACAGCTGCGGCAACCGCTCGGCGCTGATGCCGACGCCGGTGTCGCGCACGCGCAGCAGCAGCGCGTCGCCATCGGCGCGCGCGATCACCGCCACCTCGCCGCCGTCGGGCGTGAAGCGGATGCCGTTGCGCAGCAGTTGCGCGAGCGCCTGCGCCAGACGCTGGCCGTCCACGTTGGCGAGCAGCCCGGGATCGACCTGCGCGCGCACCTTCACCTTGCGGCCGGGCGCGTCGCCGTAGGCCTCGGCGATGGCGCGGTCCACGAGCCACTTCACCTCGCACGTGGCGCGCTCGAGCACCAGCCGCCCGCCCTCGATGTGCGCCATGCGCGTGGCGTCCTCGGCGATGCGCGCCAGCATGCCCACGCTCTCGTCCATGCGCGCGAGCGCCTCGCGCTGCTGGTCGTTGACGGGGCCGAGCACGCCCTGCCGGAACAGGTCGCCGAAGCCCTTGAGCACGCTGATCGGCGTGCGCAGCTCGTGCGATGCGACGTCGATGAACTCGCTCTTGAGCCGCGCGATCTCCTCCAGGCTCTGCACCATGTCGCGCTGGTGGCGACGCATGTCCACGAACCGGTCGGCCAGGTAGCCGATCTCGTCGCTGCGCCGCACCTCGATCGGGTGCTCGTAGTTGCCGCGCTCCATCTCCTCGGCACCGCGCACGAGCTGCAGCACCGGGCCGGTGATGCGCGCGGCCACGAACAGCGCCACGATCAGCGCCGCCAGCGCGGCCAGTCCGCCGAGCTGCACCAGCGAGGCGCGCATGCGCGCCACGAATGCCGTCTCGGGATCGAGCGAGCGCTGCATCACGTACAGCTGCCGGCCGCCGGGCGGGCTGCCGGGGATCGCGTGCGCGAGCGTGAGCCACGCGCCGCCGCCGGCCGCCGGCATCACGGTGGTGCCGCGCGCCTCGAGCCCGCGCTGCACGTCCGCCACCAGCGCGTCGCGATCGTCCGTGGACGCGAGCGTCGATCCGGTGGCGTGATCGCCCGACACGAACGTGATCTCGCTGTGGGACAGCGCACGCAGATCGCGCGCCAGGCTCTGGCCGATCTCGGTGCCGAGCATCAGCACGCCCGCGACGCGGCCGTCCACCACCACCGGCGCGAGCGCGACCTGGTACTGCGCCTGCGGCTCGACCAGGATGCCGGACACGGGGCCCCGGCGCGCGCCACGCACCAGCGCCTGGCGGGCGGCGCCCTGCGACGGGCGCGCGCCCACCGACGCCAGCCGGTGGCCGTCGCGGTCGAACACCTCGAACAGGTCGGAGCGCGTGAGCGATGCGAAGTCGCGCGCCACGGGCTGCACGGTGGCGCGGTAGCGCGCGTCCCGCCACGAGCCGGGAACGGTCAGGATCGCGAAGAAGCGCGGATCGCGCGCGATCACGTCGGCGGTCACGCGCAGCGCGCGCGCGCGGTCCAGCAGCATGTCCTCGAACATCGAGGACGAGCGCAGCAGGCTCTCGTCCACGCTGGCGCGCACGTGCGACGACACGTTGCGGTGCACGAGCGCCAGCACGCCCACGGTGAGCAGCGCGGGCGCGAGCGCGGTGAGCAGCACGATGCGCCAGCGCAGGCCGAGTCGCACGTCAGTAGGTGATGCGCAGCACGGCGCTGCCCTTCGGGGTCACGGTCACGCACGCGCTGCGCTCGCCCAGGTCGGGATGCCACGCGTGCACGTCGTAACGGCCGGGCGCCAGGTCGGCGAACTGGAACGCGCCGGCGCGATCGGGGCGCGCGAAGCGCTGCCCCGGCAGCACCACGATGTAGCCGGCCATCTCGGGGTCCATGCCGCTGTACACCTGCACCACGCCCGGGTGATCGAAGCGCACGCGGCGCATCGCGCCCGGGCCGAACGGTCCGAGGTCGAACGCGCGCGCGGGCGAGATGCTGAACGCGTTGTGCCACACCCCGTCCGCGTTCCGGAACACGACGGTGTCGCCGGCGACGACCGGCAGCACGCGCGGCACGAACCGGTGGTCGCGCTGGAC
>DASSIN010000281.1:0-14649 GCA_035691845.1 Candidatus Eiseniibacteriota bacterium
CCGTTCGGCGCGGGCGTTCGCCCGGATGCACGGGGTGCGGGACGCATGGACGCAGTATCAGATGCCGGACGCCCCCGACCAAGTTCCGGTTGCCCGGCGCGAGGGCGCGACGGCGTCACGGCGCCATGTCGGGCGCGTAAATTCGCCGCGCGCCGCATGCGAACGCGCGCAGGCGGCCCGTCAGCCCCCCGCCCCCTCCCGCGGCAGCGTGACGCGGAACGTGCTGCCGACGCCGGGCTGGCTCTGCACGCCGACCTCGCCGTGGTGCAGCGCGGCGATGTGCTTGACGATCGAGAGCCCGAGCCCGGTGCCGCCGCGCGCGCGCGAGCGCGCCTTGTCCACGCGGTAGAAGCGCTCGAACAGCCGCGGCAGCTCCTCGGCCGCCATCCCCTCGCCGGTGTCGGCCACCTCGAACCACGCGCGGCCGTGGTCCCCGCCGGCGCGCACGTCCACGCGCCCGCGTTCGGTGTACTTGATGGCGTTGTCGAGCAGGTTGGCGGCCGCCTGCTCGATGCGGCCGCGGTCGGCGACGATCGGCAGCGCGCCGCCCGGCTCCAGCGCCAGCTCGAGGCGGGCGCGCGCGGCGCGCGGACGGAACGCCGCGATCTGCTGCTCGAGCAGCGCGCGCAGATCGAAGCGCTCGAGCCTGGGCCTGGCGCCCGGGCGCTCGAGCTCGGCCAGCGACAGCAGATCCTGCGCCAGCCGCTCGAGCCGCACGGCCTGATCGCGGATCACGCGCACGAATCCGGCGCGGCGCTCGACGTCGTCGAGCCCGCCGTCCAGCAGCGTCTCGGCGTAGCCGCGCAGCGAGGTGAGCGGCGTGCGCAGCTCGTGCGACACGTTGGCGACGAAGTCCTGGCGCACGCGATCGAGCCGCTCGACCTCGGTCAGGTCGTGCAGCACGACCAGCACGGTGCCCGCGCCCGGCGCGCCGAGCGGCGTGGCGGTGGCGTGCACGGTGCGCGGCTCGGGCGCCCACAGCCGCATGTCGGCCTCGGTGGCGCGCCCCTCCGCGCGCGCGCGCCGCAGCAGCGAATCGAGCTCCGGCACGCGCGCGAAGTCCTGCAGCGGCGTGCCCGGCTCGCCCGGCAGCGGCGCCCCGAGCAGCGCCGCGAACGCGTGGTTGGTGCGCACGATGCGGCCGGCGGCGTCCACCAGCGCCACGCCGTCCGACAGGTGGGCGAGGATGCGCTCGCGCTCGTCGCGCTCGCGCGCCAGCGCGTCGAAGCGCGCGCGGGTGGCGGCGTCGAGCTGCGCGAGCGCGACGGCCAGCGCGTCGCCCGGATCGCGGGCGGCCGGCGCGGGCTCGCCGCGCGCCATGCGGCGCACGAGCTCCGTCGCGGCGCGCGTGCGCGCCGCGCGGCGCATCAGCCACGCGAACACGACCGCGGCGCCCACCACGGCGCCGAGCGCGAGACTCCAGGGGTGCAGCGGAATCGCGCTCCGTTCAGGCGCCGCGCGCGGATGGGGCGGCCGATGCGGACGGCACCTGCGCGGCGCCGTCCGGCGCGGGCGGCACGAACTTGTAGCCGGCGCCGGTGACGGTCTCGATCAGCCGCTGGCGGGTGCCCAGCTTCATGCGCAGCCTGCGCACGTGCACGTCCACCGTGCGCGTCTCGCCCACGTAGTCGTAGCCCCACACCTTGCGCAGCAGCTCCTCGCGCGCGAGCACGCGGCCCGGATGGCGCGCGAGGAACGCGAGCAGGTCGAACTCGCGCGGCGTGAGCGCGAGCCTGCGCGCGCCGATCGCGACCTCGCGCGCGGCGGGATCGATGCGCAGCGCGCCGATTTCGATCGCGGCCGGGCCCCGGTCGGGACGCGCGCGGCGCAGCAGCGCCCGCACGCGCGCCACCAGCTCGCGCGGGCTGAACGGCTTGGTCAGGTAGTCGTCGGCGCCGTGCTCGAACCCCAGCAGCTTGTCCATCTCGGCGGCGCGGGCGGTGAGCACCAGCACCGGCAGCTCGCGCGTGGAGGGCTCGCCACGCAGCTCGCGCAGCACCTCGAGGCCGTTCAGCCCCGGCAGCATCAGGTCGAGGATCGCGGCGTCGGGGCGCGCCGCGAACGCGCGCTCCAGGCCCTGCTCGCCGTTCTCCGCCACCGCCACGCGGAACCCGCCGCGCTCGAGGTTGTAGCGCACGAGATCGCGGATCTCCTGTTCGTCCTCGATCACCAGCACGAGCTCGCTCACGCCGGGAATGCTACGGGTCGCCGGAATTCGTGACAACCCCGGGCGGCCACGTCCGTCGCGCCCCGGGCCGCGACGGAGGCGGGTTGCGGGCGGCGCGGCCGGGGCTATCATTTGCGCTCGCGCGCGGGACGGACCCGCGGCGCTGGAGAACCTCCGTGTCGGTGCAACATCCCGTGGATCTGCTCGGCGCCGAGCGGCTCGGCCCCGACGACCTGATCGAGGTGGTGGCGTTCCTCGACGCCGACCCCGTCACCAACGTGTACCTGCTGGCGCTCGCCATGCGCGATGGGCTGCGCGCCGCGCGCGACGAGTGGTGGGGCGTGCGGCGCGCGGGGCGGCTCGAGGCCGTGCTCTACCTCGGGCTCACATCGGGCGCGGTGCTGCCGGTGGGCGGCGACGTCGAGGCGCTGCGCGCGGTGGCCGAGCGCGTGGCGGAACGCGTGGGCGCGCTCCCCCGCCGCTGGCAGGTGATCGGCCCGCGCGGCGCGGTGCGCGCGATCGTGGCGCGGCTGCAGGCGGACGGGCACGCGCCGCGGCTGTCGCGCCGGCAGATCTACATGTCGGTGACGCGCGCGGCGCTGGTCCGGGGCGAGCGGCTCCCGGAGCTGCGCCCGGCGCGGCCCGAGGACTACGCGCTCGTCCACGACAGCGGCGCCGCGCTGCGCGCCGAGGAGCTGGACGAGGATCCGCGCCAGCTCGATCCGCTGGCGTACGCGCGGCGCGTCGAGGAGGAGTGCCGCGACGGCTACACCTGGGTGTGGATCGAGGCCGGCCGGCTCAGGTTCCGCGCCAGCGTGAGCGCGCTGACCTCGGACGCGGTGCAGGTGTCGGGCGTGTACACGCCGCCCGAGTTCCGCAACCGCGGCTTCGCGCGCTGCGGGCTCACCGAGCTCGTGGTGCGGATGCTCGATCGCACGCGCGCCGCGGCGCTGTTCGTCAACGACTTCAACGCCCCGGCGATCGCCGTGTACCGCCGCATTGGCTTCACCGACCGCGCCGAGTGGGCGTCGGCCTTCTACGGCGGCCGATAGCGGCCCAGCTGCAGCGCTGCATCCGCACCCCTCTGGGCCGCTTCGTCGCCTAGGCGCGAATTCGCTCCGCCAGCTCCTTCAGGCCGCCCGTGATCGTCATCACCTCGGGCGCGGCGATCGCCACCTCGTCGCGGATGCGCGTCGGCGTGTAGCCCTGGATCAGCCAGTAGAGCCCCACGCGCGCGAACGCCGGATCGCGCCGGCGCAGGGCCAGCGGCAGCGCCAGATCGAGCGAGAACACGTCGCCCACGATCGCGTCCGGCAGTTCCTCGCGCAGGATCCGCTCGTAGTTCGGACGCGCCACCTCGATGCGCAGCTCCCCCACCTCCAGGAACTCGCTGCGATCGGGATCGAGCACGAACTTCCGCGCCCCGCCCCGCAGCCGCGCCGCGCCGGGGCGCTCGTCCGGGTGCACGCTCGCCGGCACGCCGGCGCTGCCGAACCAGTGCGCGAGCTTGTCGGCGCCGGAATTCGACACCACCGTGACGGCCGTTCCGCGCGCCAGCATGGCGCGCCCGGCGGCGGCGGCGTCCGGCAGCAGCGCCGGTCCGCGCGCCGCCACCACCTTCGCCACGCCGCGCCGGTGCGTGTGGCCGCCGAACGCCTCCAGCGAGCGGAACCCGTTGGCGAGGATCGAGCCGTGCAGCCGGCGCGCGACCGGGTCGCGCCCGGCGGCGAGATGGAGGTAGTGCAGCAGCGCGCTGTGCGCGGCGAACGGATCCTCGTCGCCGAACGCCGACAGGCGCCCGCCCGGCGCCCAGCCGTAGCGGTCGGGCTCGCGCCGCACGTGCTCGCGCGCCATCACCAGCCATTCCGCCGCGTGCGCGCGATCGGCTTCGTCGGTCCAGCCGAGCAGCGCCTGCTCCAGCTCCTCGCCCTGCGCGCTCGCCTCGGCGGAAGGGTCGGTCCACACCCCGTCGAAATCGGACACCAGCTTCACGAGCGAGTGGCTATCATGCGCCGCGCCGCGCTCGCAAGTTTGCGCTTGACCGCGAGTTGAGCGTTCTGGGAGGTTCGCGACTCCCACGCGCGAATCCGCCACGGCGTCCATCGAACCCGGAGGAAATCGTGAAGCATGCTGCGCTCGCCGCGCTGATCGCTGCGACGTTCGGTCTCGTCGTATGCTCCTCTCCCGCGCGCGCGACCGCGTTCGGGCAGTTGTCGTCGGCCGAGATCCTGCCCGGCAACACCCACCAGTTCGGCGGCTACCTGGACGTGAGCGATCACGCGTTCGGACTGCTCGGGCAGATGCGCATGAGCTTCTATCCGGGCGTCGATTTCGGCTTCCAGGGCGGGCTGACGCGCTTCGACTACGGCACGAGCCGGCGCACCGCGGCGCGGCTCGGGCTCGACGGCCGGTTCGCGATCATGCACCCCGACAGCGCGCAGAAGCTGGACGTGACGCTGGGGGGCGCGATCGGCGTGACCGCGGGCGATCGCTACAGCGTGCTCACGCTCGGACCCGAGGCGGTCGCCAGCCGGCACTTCAAGCTCGCCGGCAGCGCCGCGGTCAGCCCGTACGTGGGCGCCATGCTGTCGTTCTCGAGTCTCACAGCCAGCGGAGTCAACAGCACGGACTTCGCGATCCCGATCCGGGTGGGCGCGGAGCTGACCGCAGCCCAGGGATTGAAGTTCCTGGGAGAACTCAACTTCCGGGTCGGCGACGAGATCAACGACCACTTCGGTTTCATCGTCGGAGTGAACCTGCCGTTCTAGGCGTCACGTCCTGGCGCGACCACTAACGCGCAATTCACATTTCCACAAGCGATTGTGGCTTTCACCCTTCGGGTCTTGTGCAGCCTTTGTCAGGGTGCTAGCCTCCGCCGCCCCTGAAAAGCGCCGTGCGGCACACGGCGCGCGCTGCACCCGTAACTGGTTGGCAACCGATTCGCATTTGGCCATTTACAGCGCCCGCCAAGACGGGCGCCAGGGTAGCGGTCGTAGCCCAGGCGGCCACTCGATCCGCCGTTGTGGAAAGTGTGTGGAGGAGGCACGCGCTTTCACGGCTCAAGTGATGTTACTGCAGGCGATTACGTGCGGTCTTCGCAATGTTGATAAGTGGCCGGACGAATTTCCACAGACCAGACGCTCACGGGGTCCGTGGCCGCGATGGAGCGAGATTCCCGCAGCCCCGAGCCCTGTGGATAACTCGCGACCCTTTCAGCAAGGACCGTTGAAATGGCCGTCCAGCACTCGCTGCCGGATGAGTCGAGTCGGCTGTGGTCCGAGGTGCTCCAGTCGATCCGCGATCGGCTGGGAAGTCATCAGGCGTTCGACACGTGGTTCAAACCCATCGTGCCGAAGCAGCTGACCCCGGGCACCGTCGCACTCGAAGTTCCCAACGCCTTCTTCGTGGACTGGATCCACGAACACTATCTCCCCACGCTGCGCGAAGCGCTCGCCGCGGCGCTGGGCAGCGCACCCGACATCCACTTCACCGCGTGCGAGGCCGATCCGGCCGCGCGCGTCCATTCCCCCCTCCCACCGGCGCCGGCCGCGGCGGTGGTGCCGCCCGAGCTGCGCCCTTCGGGCCCGTCGGCCGACAGGGTCGCGTCGCGGGGCTGGTTCGACAGCCAACTCAACCCACGGCTCACGTTCGACTCGTTCGTGGTCGGCGGATCGTGCCGGTTCACGCACGCCGCCTGCCTGGCCGTGGCCGACCGTCCGGGACGCGCCTACAACCCGCTGTTCATCTTCGGCGGCTCGGGACTCGGCAAGACCCACCTGCTGCACGCGATCGGTCACGCCGTCCGCCATCAGCGTCCCGACGCGCGCGTCACCTACGTCCCGGCCGAGCGGTTCACGAACGAGATGATCTATGCGATCCAGCACGCGCAGACGATGGCGTTCCGCAACAAGTATCGCGGCGTCGACGTGCTGCTGATCGACGACGTCCAGTTCCTGGCCGGAAAGGAGAGCACGCAGGAGGAGTTCTTCTACACGTTCAACGCGCTGCGGGACGCCCACAAGCAGATCGTGGTCACCGCCGACAAGCCGCCGCGCGACATCCCGATGCTGGAGGAGCGGCTGACCTCGCGCTTCAACCAGGGGCTCGTCACCGACATCAAGTTGCCCGACATCGAGACGCGCATCGCCATCCTGCGCAAGCGTTGCGAGCAGGAGGGTGAGGGCGTGGTGATCGCCGAGGACGTGCTGCTGCTGATCGCGGATCGCATCCGCGGCAACATCCGCGAGCTGGAGGGTTGCCTCGTGCGGCTGATCGCGGTGGCGTCGCTCACGCACCAGGACGTCACGCTCGAGCTGGCCGAGGAGGTGCTGCACCAGTACGCCGACCCCGAGCCCGATCACCTCACGCCCGAGCGCATCCTCACCACCGTGGCCGAGCGGTTCGGCGTCAAGAGCGAGCAGTTGTGCGGTCAGCGACGCACGCGCACGGTGGCGCTGCCGCGACAGGTGGCGATGTACCTCACGCGCCAGCTCACGGATCTGTCGCTGGTCGAGATCGGCCGGATGTTCGGCGGTCGCGACCACACCACCGTGATCTACGCGTGCGAGAAAGTGGGCGAGTTGATCACGGGCGACGAGGAGCTGGCGGACAAGGTGAATGGGCTGATCTCCACGCTCGCTTCGGGATGAGGTGTGAGTAACTTGTGGAGCCGTGGGGAGAGTTCGAGCCGTTCTGTGAGAATTTGCAATGTGGTGAATAACCGACCCGGTTGCCAACAGTGAAATCTGGTGTCGCAACCGCATGAGCCACAATCGGTTGCAGATTCGGTTCGAGCTCGACTCACGGAACCCACATCCCCTACGGTGACTGTCTTCTTAAATATTGAAAATCAAAGACTTAGAAGGCTTCAATTCGCTTGCCGGAACCCCACGCTGCACCTATCATGGCGGACCAATGACGAAAGCCCCTTTCGCGACACCCGCCCCAGCGTCGGAACGTTCGACGGGCCATGAGGTTGCTGGCCAGGGAGAGCTCGGAATGGAAGTCACGATCCAGCAGGCCGACCTCGCCTTCGCCGCCGGGCGGGCGCTGGGATCGGTGTCGGCGAAGAGCCCGCTTCCGCTGCTGTCGTGCGTGCTGCTCGAAGCCGACAAGGGCGCGCTGCGCGTCACCGGCACCGACCTCGACGTGACCACGTCGGTCGAGGTGCCGTGCACGGTCGCGAGCCCGGGCCGCGCCGCGGTCTCCGCGCGCCACTTCCACGAGGTCGTGCGCAAGATGCCGAAGGGTCCGGTGACGCTGGCGGTGCGCGGCTCGCAGTGCGAGGTCGCATACGGCGACGGCAAGGGCTGGTCGCGGTTCCCGACCCAGGACGCCGCGGACTTCCCGCGCATCCCCGAGCTCAAGGCGGAGGGCGGCATCTCGCTCGAGGGCGACGTGCTCGCGCGGCTCGCCGCGCGCACCGGCTACGCCACCTCGACCGAGGACACGCGCCCGCAGTTGAACGGCGTGCTGGTGCAGGGCACCGACCAGCACGTGGCGTTCGTCGCCACCGACGGGCATCGGCTGGCGCGCGCGCTGCGCCAGGGGGCGTTCGGCGGCGTGGGATCGGCCACGGTGATCGTGCCCGCACGCGCGCTGCAGATGGTGAGCCGCACCGCCGACGAAGCCACGAGTCCGGTGGAGATGGCGATCGCGCAGGGCAAGAACCAGGCGGGGTTCACGACCCGGGTGGGCGAGTACCGCGTGCAGATCCTGACGCGGCTGCTCGAGGGTCAGTATCCGAACTACGAGCAGGTGATTCCCAAGGACAATCCGCGCGAGCTGCGCGTCGCGCGCGGCGACCTGATGGACGCCGTCGATCTCGTCGCGTCGCACGCCGACAACGTCACGCGCCAGGTGCGGTTCTCGATCCGCAAGGGCAGGCTCGGCGTGTCGTCCACGACCCCCGAGCTGGGCGCGGGCGAGCAGCAGCTCGACGCCGAATACGACGGCGAGGATCTCGACATCGGCTACAACGCCGGCTACCTGCTCGACATCCTGCGCAGCATTCCCACCGACCAGGTGGCGTTCCGGCTCAAGACGGCGTTGTCGGCCGGGCTGGTCGAGCCGGTCGGAGCGCTCCCCGAGAAAGGGGAGGAGCTGCTGTGCCTGATCATGCCGCTGCGTCTCCCGGACGCGGTCAGCTGAATTTGCCGGCCGCATCCGCGACGCGCACGGCCCGGAGCGACGCCTGAATGGAGCGCGCGCCGGCGGTGCTCGCGCGGGTGCTCGGGCGCTACGGGCTCGATCGCGAGCTGCCCGGCTGGCAGGCGGTCGAGCGTTGGGCCGAGGTGGTGGGCCCGCGCGTGGCGCGGCGCACCCGCGCGGTGGCGTTCCGCGACGGCACGCTGGTCGTGGAGGTGGACGGGTCGTCGTGGATGCATCACATGCGCTTCATGGAGCGCGACGTGCTGCGGAACCTCGAAGCGGTGATCGGCGCCGGCCACGTGCGCGCGCTCCGCTTCGTGGTGCCGCGCGGAGGGAGCCGGGCGTGACGGGAGGGATCTCATCGTGAGCCGCGAGCAAGGAGACGAGGAGTTGACGGCATCGGCATCGGCATCGGCCACCGCGCGAGCGAAGGGCCATCACTACGACGCCACGAGCATCACCGTGCTCGAAGGGCTGGAGGCGGTGCGCAAGCGCCCCGCCATGTACATCGGCGACATCGGCACGCGCGGACTGCACCATCTCGTGTACGAAGTGGTCGACAATTCCGTGGACGAGGCGCTGGCCGGGTTCTGCGACCGGATCGAAGTCACCATGGAAGCCGACGGCAGCGTGACCGTGAGCGACAACGGCCGCGGCATCCCGGTGGACATGCACGCCACCATGAAGAAGCCGGCGCTGGAAGTGGTGATGACCACGCTGCACGCCGGCGGCAAGTTCGACAGCAAGACCTACAAGGTGTCCGGCGGCCTGCACGGCGTGGGCGTGTCGGTGGTGAACGCGCTCGCCGCGTGGTGCGAGGTCGAGGTGCTGAAGGACGGCAAGCTGTACTTCCAGCGCTACGAGCGCGGCAAGCCGACCGGCCCGATGACCGTCAAGCCCGCCGACAAGGGTCGCAAGGGCTCGGGCACGGTCACGCGGTTCCTGCCCGACGCCACGATCTTCGAGGACACGGTCTACCACTGGGACACGCTCGCCGGCCGGCTGCGCGAGCTGGCGTTCCTGAACAGCGGCCTGGGCATCAGGCTGGCCGACGCGCGCACCGGCAAGAGCGCCGAATATCACTACAAGGGCGGCATCGTCGAGTTCGTGAAGTACCTGAACCAGAACAAAGAGGTGCTGCACGCCAAGCCGGTGACGTTCGCGCGCGAGCGCGATGTGACCACGGTCGAAGTGGCGTTCCAGTACAACGACAGCTACTCCGAGCAGATGTTCTCGTTCGTGAACAACATCAACACCATCGAGGGCGGCACGCACCTGATCGGGTTCCGGTCCGCGCTCACCAGCACCCTCACGCACTACGCCGAGAAGGAGGGGCTGGCCAAGAACATGAAGGCCAGCGTGTCGGGCGAGGACGTGCGCGAGGGCCTGACCGCGGTGGTGTCGGTCAAGATGCAGAACCCGCAGTTCGAGGGCCAGACCAAGACCAAGCTCGGCAACAGCGAGATGAAGGGCATGGTGCAGAGCGTGGTGGGCGAGGGGCTGCGCGAGTTCTTCGACGAGAACCCGTCCGTCGCGCGCAAGATCGTGGAGAAGATGCTGGCCGCCGCGCGGGCGCGCGAGGCGGCGCGCAAGGCGCGCGAGCTGGCGCGGCGCAAGAGCATCCTCGACGGCGGCTCGCTGCCCGGCAAGCTCGCCGACTGCGCGTTCGACGATCCCAAGGACTGCGAGATCTACATCGTCGAGGGCGACTCCGCCGGCGGCACCGCCAAGCAGGGCCGCGACCGCCGTTTCCAGGCGATCCTGCCGATCCGCGGCAAGATCCTGAACGTCGAGAAGGCGCGCATCGACAAGGTGCTCGCCAACGAGGAGATCCGCAACATCATCACCGCGCTCGGCGCCGGCGTGAAGGAGGAATTCGACGTCGGAAAGCTGCGCTACCACAAGATCATCGTGATGACCGATGCCGACGTGGACGGCGCCCACATCCGCACGCTGCTGCTCACGTTCATCTTCCGCGAGCTGAAGGCGCTGGTGGACAACGGCCACGTGTACATCGCGCAGCCTCCGCTGTTCATGGTGAAGAACGGCAAGGAGGAGATCTACTGCTTCGACGAGAAGGAGCGCGACGAGGCGATCGGGCGCGTGGGCAAGAAGAACGTGCAGGTGCAGCGCTACAAGGGCCTGGGCGAGATGAATCCCGAGCAGCTGTGGCGCACCACGATGAATCCCGAGACCCGCACGCTGCTGCGCGTCACCAGCGAGGACGCCGTCGAGGCCGATCGCATCTTCACGATCCTGATGGGCGAGCAGGTCGAGCCGCGCCGGCAGTTCATCGAGGAGAACGCGCTCGCCGTGCGGAATCTGGACGTATGACGCGCGCGCCACGGTCGTCGCGGCGCGTCGCCGGTGCCGGCGGGAGCGCGGGAATGGTGGCGCTCCTCGCCCTCGGCCTGGCGGCGCGGCCGGCCGCGGCGCGGCTGCTGCCCGCCATGCCGGTGGTCGAGGCGCGGCTCGGCAGCGCCGGCGCGATCGGCGGCGACGTCGCCGAGGGCGGCCCGAGCGGCGCGCTCGGGCTGCTGTGGCCCGCGGCCCGTGGCGTGCTCGCCGGCGTCGAGCTGTCGGCGGACGACTTCGGCTCGTCGGTCGGCCGCCTGCGCGACCCCAACGACGGTGAGGACCTGGGCGCCGTGGCCGACGTCCACCGCGCCGCGCTCGGTCTGGCGTGGCGCATCGACGGCCGCATGTCGACGTGGCACGGCGTGCAGCCGTTCGCGACCGGCACGTGGGGGCTGTGGCGCATTCGCGACGATCATCTCGGCCACTCCACGAACTCATCGACCGCGGCCGGACTCTCGGCCGGCGGCGGCGTGCGGCGCGGCTTCGGCGGCGTGTCGATCGGCGCGTCGGCCGCGTGGCATCGCGTGTTCAGCCCGGTGGTGGGCCGCTGGCTCGCCGTGGGGCTGGATCTCGGCTGGCGCTGATGCGCACGGGCCCGATCGCCGCCGCCACTTCGCTCCGCGCCCGGCGCGGAGATAGGAACGGCTCATGGCATTGAACGACCGCTCGAAGATCGTCGACATGCCGATCGAAGAGGAGATGAAGACCAGCTACATCGACTACTCGATGTCGGTCATCGTCTCGCGCGCGCTTCCGGACGCCCGCGACGGCCTGAAGCCGTCGCAGCGCCGCATCCTGGTCGCGATGAACGACCTGAACCTCGCGCCCGGCCGCGGCTACCGCAAGTGCGCGAAGATCGCCGGCGACACCTCCGGCAACTATCACCCGCACGGCGAAGGGGTCGTGTACCCGACGCTCGTCCGCCTCGCCCAGGACTGGGTGATGCGCTACCCGCTGGTGGACGGGCAGGGCAACTTCGGCAGCATCGACGGGGACGCGCCGGCGGCCATGCGCTACACCGAGGCGCGCCTCACCGCGCTCGCGGTCGAGATGCTGGCGGATCTCGAGAAGAACACGGTCGACCTGCGGCCCAATTACGACGAGACGCGCGAGGAGCCGGTGGTGCTGCCGTCGGTGGTGCCGAACCTGCTCGTCAACGGCTGCTCGGGGATCGCGGTCGGCATGGCCACCGAGGTTCCGCCCCACAACCTGCGCGAGATCTGCGACGCGATCGTGCACGTCATCGATCATCCCGAGGCGACGGCCCAGGACCTGCTGAAGATCGTGAAGGGGCCGGATTTCCCGACCGGCGCCATCATCTACGGCACCCAGGGGATCCGCGACTGCTACACCACCGGGCGCGGCCTGATCCGGATGCGCGCGCGCGTGCAGGTGGAGGAGGGGCGCGCCGGGCGCATGAGCCTCGTCGCCACCGAGATCCCGTTCCAGGTCAACAAGGCCACGCTGCTGGAGCGCATCGCCGACCTGGTGCGCGACGGCAAGGTGCAGGGCATCGCCGATCTGCGCGACGAGTCCGATCGCGAGGGCATGCGCATCGTGATCGAGCTCAAGAAGGACGCCAATCCCAAGGTGGTGCTGAACCAGCTGTTCGTGCACTCGCCGCTGCAGACCACGTTCGGCGCGATCATGCTGGCGCTGGTGGACAACCGGCCGCAGGTGCTGTCGCTGAAGGGCCTGCTGGACGAGTACGTGCGGCACCGCCAGGAAGTGGTGCGCCGTCGCACGGAGTTCGACCTGGCCGAGGCGGAGAAGCGCGCGCACATCCTGGAGGGCCTGAAGATCGCGCTCGACCACCTGGACGAGGTGATCGCGCTGATCCGCCGGTCGAAGGACGTGGACACCGCGCGCCAGGGCCTGATCGCGCAGTTCAAGCTGTCGGAGATCCAGTCCAACGCCATCCTCGAGATGCGGCTGTCGCGACTGACCGCGCTCGAGCGCGGCAAGATCGAGCAGGAATACCTCGAGGTGATCCAGCTGATCGAGCAGCTGCGCTCGATCCTCGCCAACCCGAAGATGATCCTCGGCATCATCCAGGACGAGGTGAAGCGGCTGCGCAAGCAGTACGGCGACGACCGGCGCACCGAGATCGTGGCCGAGGAAGGCGAAATCGACTACGAGGACACGATCGAGCAGAAGGACATGGTGATCACGATCTCGCACGCCGGCTACATCAAGCGGCAGGAGATCGGCGCCTACCGCTCGCAGCGCCGGGGCGGCAAGGGCGTGATCGGCGCGCGCACCAAGGAAGAGGACTACATCGAGCACCTGTTCGTGGCGAACACCCATGCCTACCTGCTGATCCTGACCGACCGCGGCCGGTGCTACTGGCTCAAGGTGCACGAGATCGAGCAGGCGGGGCGCGTGGCGCGGGGCCGGCCGCTCGTGAACCATCTCGAAGGCCTGTCGCGCGAAGAGAAGGTGCAGGCGGTGGTGGCGGTGAAGAGCTTCGACGAGCAGCACTTCCTGGTGTGCGCGACGCAGAAGGGGCTGATCAAGAAGACGGTGCTGTCCGCCTACAGCCATCCGCGCAAGGCCGGCATCTACGCGATCCAGCTCGAGGACGGCGACGCGCTGATCGAGACGATCATCACCGACGGCACGCAGGACCTGGTGCTGGCCAAGAAGAAGGGCCTGGCGGTGCGGTTCCACGAGAGCGACGTGCGGGCGATGGGTCGCACGGCCTACGGCGTGAAGGCGGTCACGCTCGACGACGCCGAGGACGCGGTGGTCAGCATGATCGGCATCAAGCGCCAGGCCAGCCTGCTCACCGTGACCGAGCACGGCTACGGCAAGCGCAGCGAGATCGCCGAGTACCGCGTCACGCGCCGCGGCGGCAAGGGCATCATCACCATCAAGACCACGGACCGGAACGGCAACGTGGTGGCGGTGAAGGAAGTGGTGGACGGCGACGAGCTGATGATCATCACGCGCCAGGGCCAGATGATCCGCATGCCGGTGAAGGGGATCTCGGTGATCGGCCGCAACACCCAGGGCGTGCGGCTCGTGAACCTGGAGCCGGCCGATGGCGAGCTGATGCCGGACACGGTGGCGGCGGTCACGCGCGTGGTGACCGAGGACGACGCGGCGCAGGACGTGGACGGTGAGACCAACGGCGCGGGCGGAGCGAGCCCGCCGGCAGGCGACGCCGGCCCCGACGAACAGGCGTGATGCGAAGGCGCCCGCGCCGTCGCGACGCGGGGCGCCGCTCCGCCGCCGATGCCCCGATGAACGCGAACGACGCCAGGGACGCGGTCGTGAAGCAGTTTGTGAAAACATTCACCAGCTGAGGCGGCGCCGATGCCACGCATCTCCGCATCCACGGTGCGGCGCCTGTCGCACTATTACCGCGTGCTGGAAGAGGTCGAGGCCGAGGGCCGGCGGATGATCTCGTCCCGCCGGCTGGCCGAGCGCGAGGGCATCACGCCGGCGCAGGTGCGCAAGGACCTGTCGTACTTCGGCTCGTTCGGCCGCCGCGGGCTCGGCTACAACGTCCCGCACCTGCGCGCCGAACTGCGCAGCATCCTCGGGCTCGACCGGCGCTGGCGCGTGGCGGTGGTGGGCGCCGGCAACATCGGCTCGGCGCTGGCCGCGTACCGCGGGTTCGGCACGCAGGGGTTCGACATCGTGGCCGTGTTCGATCGCGACCCCGCGCGCGTGGGGCAGGAGGTGAACGGCGTCACGGTGCGCGATCTGGACGAGCTGCCGGCGGTCGCGGCGCACGCGCACTTCGAGCTGGCCGTGATCGCCACGCCCGTGCGCGCGGCGCAGGAGGTGGCCGACGCGCTGGTGGCCGCCGGTGTGCGCGGAATCCTCAATTTCGCGCCGCGCAAGCTGTTCGTGCCGCCGGAGGTCGCGCTGCGCAACGTGGACATGACGATGGAGCTGGAAGGTCTGTCGTTCGACCTCACGCAGGTGGCGAAGACGCCGCGGCGCCGGCGCGCGCGCGCATGACC
>DASSIN010000282.1:0-10554 GCA_035691845.1 Candidatus Eiseniibacteriota bacterium
GCTGGCGCTGCTGCTGCCCGGCGGCGCCGCGCACGCGCGCATCGTGGGCGTGCGCGTGGGTCCGTGCACGCTCGAGGCGCCGGCGTCGGCCGGCGCGGCGGTGAGCGCGCTGTCGCCCGTGGTGCCGCGCGTGCTGCAGCACATCGAGACCGAGCTGGGCGCCGGGCCGCGCGCGCCGTTCGTGCTCGCGCTGCTGCCGCCGCACGTGGACGATGCGGCGCTCGCCGCGCTCGATCGCGGCGCGCCGCCGTGGGCGGCCGGGTTCATGATGCCCGCGCGGCGGATCGGCGCGATCCGGCTCGCGGCCGCGAGCCGGCAGCCGTGGTCGAGCCCGGAGTCGGCGATGGCCCACGAGCTCACGCACCTGGTGCTGCACGACGCCGACGACGACCGGTTGCCGCGCTGGTTCGACGAGGGTGTGGCGATGTACGAGGAGCGCCGGTTCAGCCCGCCCGACCTGCTGGGCTGGGGGATCGAGCTGGCGCGCGGCACGCCGCCCACGCTGGCGCAGGTGTCGCAGAGCTTCCCGGCCGCCGAGGGGGGCGCGGCGCGCGCCTACGCGATGTCGTCCGCGTTCGTGGGCTGGAGCGTGCGGCGGCACGGTCCCGACTTCCTGCGCCGCGTGGTGGTGGCCGCGCGCACCGCCGAGTTCGCGCGTGCGTGGTCGCTCGCGGCCGGCGTGTCGCTGGCGAGCGACGAGGCGGCGTGGCGCGCGGGCGCGACGCGCGACCGCTTCTGGCTGCTCGCCACCGCGAGCGGGCCGCTGTGGCTCGGCGGCGCGCTGCTGGTGGTGCTCGGCGCCGCCCGCCGCCGCGCCCAGATGCGCGCCCAGCGCGGGCGCTGGCGCGACGAGGAGCGCCGTCGTCCGCCGCTCGTGGACGACGGACCCGCGTAACCGCGCGAGGCGACGGCGTCGCCCGCGTGCGGTGCCTCGGACGCCGCGGCGCGTGCTACGCTGCCGCATTCCCGAATCGGAAACCCTGGCACGAGGAGGCGACATGCAGCGCAAAGCGACCGCCCAGTGGAGCGGCGGACTGAAGGACGGCAGGGGCCAGCTCACCACCGACAGCAAGGCGCTCGCGAACGTGCCGTACAACTTCGCGAAGCGGTTCGAGAACGAGCCCGGCACCAATCCCGAGGAGCTGGTCGCGGCGGCCCACGCCGGCTGCTATGCGATGGCGTTGTCGGGCGCGCTCGGCAAGGCCGGGAAGACCGCGGACAGCATCAGCACGATCGCCACCGTCACGCTCGAAACCAAGGACGGCGCGCCCACGGTGACGGCGATCCACCTCGACGTGACCGCGCGCGTGCCCAACATGGACGCGACCGAATTCCAGAGCGCGGCCGAGGACACGAAGAAGAACTGCCCGATCTCGCGCCTGCTCGCCCCCGGCACGACCATCACGATGTCGGCCAAGCTCGAAGCCGGCGCGGGGGTGCGGTAGGAGCCCCGACCAGAGGTGGTGTGACGCAGCGCGTCACCCCGATGATTCAGGCGCAAGGCCGCCGAGAGTGGCCCAGTCGCAAGGCGCGAGGGAGAAGTTCCCGCAGACGTATCGCAAGATACGTCGAGGACAACTTCGACCGAGCAACGCAGCGAATGGGCCGCTCTCGGCGGCCGATTCTCTAGAACCCGGGCTGCAGCGCGAACTGCCAGTACCAGCCTTTGAGCGGTCGGTCGTTGGGGTGGACGTAGTCGATCTCGGCCACCGCGATCCCGAATACGTTCAGCCTCAGCGCCGTGCCCATGCTGGTCACGGGCTTGCGTGAGCCGCCCAGGAACGAGGCCTTGTCGGTGTCGCGCCATGCCACGCCGGCGTCGTAGAACAGCGCGGCCTCGACCGGCGGGACGCCGGTGGTCGGCACGGCGGCGAGCGGTCCCAGCAGCGGGATTCGCAGCTCCGCGTTGCCGACCGCGAGCTTGCTGCCGAGCAGCCGGTTGAACACCGTTCCCTCCGCCGCGCTGAACGACGCGTCGTTGTAGCCGCGGATCAGCGAGGGAAAGCCGAGGAACAGATCGGCCAGCTCCGAGTTCTCGGCGTCGCGGCCGTAGCGGCCGTAGTGGAGGATGCGGCCCGCCAGCACGAACGGGCGCACCGGCATCACGTACTGCCGGTAGTCGGCCAGCACCTCGTTCAGGTGCAGCGTGCCGGCGATCGCCGTGGTGCTCAACCGATAGCTGTGCCCGAGCACGGGGCTCGTGCCGCCGAACACGGAGTTGTCGAACACGAGCGCGATCCCGGCGGTGCCGAGGCTCAGGTCCGCCGGCGCGGGCAGCGTCGCGGTGCTGTCCAGCACGAGCTGCCCGGTGATGTCGGAGACGTCCTGCACCTCGAGCTCGTTCTCGAACGTGATGCTGCGGAACCCGCCCGAGAACTCGACGCGCTGGAAGCGCGTGAACGGATAGGTGAGGTCCAGCTCCGCGGTGCGGTCGATCTCCCACTGGCGCAGCTCCTGGTAGCGCGTGACCGTGCCGTCGTCCTCGGGCGCGGCGAACAGCGCCGACAGGTACGGGATCTGGCTCAGCTGCCCGCCCCACGTGAGCCGCGAGCGCTGGTTGGTGTAGCCGACGCCCGCGGCCACGTTGTTGACGAACTTGCCGCCCGCGTTCTCGAAGCTCAGCAGCGTGATCAGATTGTCGTTGGCGAGCATGTCGCTCCACGACAGCGCCACGCCGCCGCCGACCGCGAGTCCCGACGTGCCCGCGGCCACTCCGACCGACGGCTGCGAGATGTAGTCGAGCGAGAGTCCGGGGCGGTAGCCGATGCGCCGGAACAGCAGCGTGTCCACGCGCGGCGACACCGGCGTGGCGGCGGTCGGCTCGGTGTATTCCTTGCGCGGCACCGGGGGCAGCGTGTCGGTGCGCGCCAGCACCGCGGCGGGCGCGGTGCGCGCCGGCAGCGCCGAGGGCTGTTCGATCGCGTACAGGTCGTAGTGGCCGCCTTCGTAGGCGGTGAACACCAGCCGGTCGACGCCGCGCGCCACCGAGAACGCCGGCGACAGCCGGGTGATGCCGCTCACGCCGGTCAGCAGGTTCGTGAGCTGGACCGGCGTGCCGCCCGCGACCGGCACGCGGTACAGGTTCGAGATCCCGGTGTGGTCGGAGACGAAGTACAGCGTGGCGCCATCGGGCGACCACTGCGGGTCGATGTTCTTGCCGTCGTCGAACCCGGGCCCGGGCCGGATGTCGCCGGTGGCGACGTCCATGATCGCCAGCCGGTATTCGCCGGGGTGGCCGAAGCGGTCGGTGACGAACGCGATGTGCGCGCCGTCCGGCGACCACGCGGGCTCGATGTCGGCCGCCGCGTCGTGTGTGAGCTGGCGCAGCTCGCGGCTCTGGAAATCCCACACGTACAGGTCGGTGAGGCCGCCGGCGATGGCGCTGAAGCACACGCGATGGCCGTCCGGCGCCCACGAGGGATTCAGGATCTCGCCCATGTTCCGGAACGTGGCCTCGTGCAGGCGCCGGCCGGTGTTCACGTCGAGCACCGTGAGCACCGGGCGGCCGCGCGACACGGCGCCGAGCGCGAAGCTCCGGCCGTCGGGGCTCCACGCGCCGGACGAATTGATGAACTCGAGCCCCTGGAAGTGCGAGTCGAGCGCGGTCTTGGTGATCGCGCGCCGCACCTTCCCGGTGTGCGCGTCGGCCAGGTACAGCTCGATCGAGAACAGGCTGCGCTCGGAGAAGAACAGCAGGTCGTTGCCGTCCGGCGACAGCGCCGGCGCCAGGTTGAGCGTGCCGATCACCTTGTGCTGCGCCGCCTCGAGCACGTGTCCTTCCTTCGAGGCGGGCTCGGTCGCCGCGGCCACCGGCGCGTTCCAGTCCCGCACCGCCTGATGCCAGCCCCTGACCAGCGAGTCGGGAGCGATCGACAGCCCGGCCTGCATCGCCTTGGCCGCGTCGCCGTTCGAGCGCGCGCCGGCCTTGAGGATGCGCGCCACGCATTCCTCGCCGTAGCGCCCCGCCAGGTAGGCCCAGAACGCCTGGCCGAAGCGATAGGGGAAGTAGCGCGGATCGTCGAGATGGCGCCAGTCGGGCAGCTTGTTGTTGGATGCCGCGTCGCGCATCCACATCGCCGTGTGCGGATCGCCGGGCCCGAGCGACAGGTACTCGGCCATGCCCTCCATGAACCACAGCGGCAGCTGCGGGCCCTGGCCCAGCGCGAATCCCGGGCGCCCGCCGCCCAGGATGTCGTACTGGAACGCGTGCACCAGCTCGTGGCCGATCACGTGATCGGTCTCGGCCGGCGGGCCGGCAAGCGGCAGCACGATGCGGCGCTTGAGCGCCTCGGTCACGCCGCCCGTGCCCTCGCCCAGCTCGCCGCCGATGATGTTGGTCTGCTCGAAGTCCGGGTGGCTCGCGTACAGCACCAGCGGCTGGCGCTTCGACAGCTCGTGGTCGAGCGCCTTCGACAGCCGCGTGTACCAGCGCTCGGCCATGCGCGCCGCGTCGTCGACGGCGGCCGCCTCCTCGGGGTAGTAGTAGATGTCGAAGTGCTCGGTCTTCAGCACCTTGAAGTCGAAGCGCCGGTAGCGCACCTTGTTCTGCCCGAAGTACTGGGCGTGGGCGGTACCGGAGAGCAGCGCCAGGGCCAGCAGGGGAGCGGCGTAGAGAGGCGCGCGCCTGATCATCAGTGGGTCTCCGGGTTTCATCCCTGCGTTCACCCGGCGTGGACGCCGGGACGATTCACTTTCAGATGTGCCGCGCCCCCGAGGGGGCCGGGTCTTCCTCGCGATCCCCGGCGCGACACGCACCCCGAGGCGGAGAGACGATGCGCATCGCGGACGCGAACTGGATGCAGATCGAAGACTACCTGCGGAAGGACGACCGCTGCGTCCTGCCGCTCGGCAGCACCGAGCAGCATGCCTGGCTGTCGCTCGCGACCGACAGCATCCTGGCCGAGCGCGTGGCCGTGGACGCCGCCGAGCCGCTGGGAATCCCGGTGTTTCCCGTGACGCCCTACGGTATCACGCCGATGTTCCGTGCCTACCCCGGCACCGTCTCGCTGCGCGTGGAAACCTTCCTGGCGCTGGTCGAGGACGTGCTGAACGCGGTGGCCGGGCACGGATTCCGGCGCATTCTGGTGGTGAACGGGCACGGGGGCAACTCGCCCGTCCAGGGCCTGCTGCAGGAGTGGGCGGCCGGGCGCCCGGGCGTGCAGGTGCGGCTGCACATGTGGTGGAACACGCCGCGCGTGTGGGCGTGCGTTCAGCACTTCGATCCGGTCGCGTCGCACGCGTCGTGGATGGAGAACTTCCCGTGGACGCGGCTTCCGGGCGTGGCGAGCCCCGAGGATGTCAAACCCATGACGGATCTGGACCGTCTGCGGCTGCTCGATCCGGCCGGCGTGCGCGCCACGCTCGGCGATGGCAACTTCGGCGGACGTTTTCAGCGCCCCGACGAGGAGATGGCGGAGATCTGGCGCACCGGCGTCGAGGAGACGCGCGAGCTGCTCGAGCGCGGCTGGCTGTAGGCCGGGCGCGGGGCGCGCCGGCCGGTGCCGCCGGACGCACGGCGGGCCCGCGCGGAAGCGCCGCGCGGACCCGCGTGCGGCGTGCGATCAGCGCACTTTCTCGGCGCCCGCCTCGTCCAGGATGCGACGCGCCTCGCGCACGCGATCGCCGTGCGTGTAGACGCCGAGCAGGATTCCGCCCCGCTCGATCTGCTCCTTGTAGAAGTGGGCCTCGTTCTCGGGGATGCCGAGGCCGGCGAGCGCGCCCACGATGCCGCCGGTCGCCGCACCCGCGCCGAGCCCGGCCAGCGTCGCCACGATCGGTCCGGCCGCCAGCAGGTTGACGCCGGGAATGACGAGCACGCCGGCGGTGACGAGCCCGGCCGCGACCGCGCCGAGCACGCCGCCCACCGTGGCGCCGGTCGCGATGCCTTCCGGCGCCTTGGTGGCGGGCGTCACGCCGAACTCGCGCCCGCGCGTGGTCTCGGACATGAGCAGACTGATGTCGTCGCGCGCGTAGCCCGCGTCCACGAGATCGTCCACACCCTCTTCGGCCGCGGCGCGCGAATGAAAGATACCGGTCACGAGCGTCGACATCGTGAACTCCTCCTGCGGCCGGCGTTCCTGATACGGCGCCGTCATCCGACGCGGGGACGATGCTCCGTCGGTTCGATGCGACGACGAGGCGATGGTGCAACGGCGCCCGTGTGCGCGGGAGCATGGCGAACGGGCCCGCGGTCCGCGTCGGCGGGTCGCGCCGGCGCCGACGGCGCGCACGAACCCGCCCATGACGCACGATCCCCGCTCAGGACGCACGTATCCATTGCATGGATCGCGGCACCGAAAATTGTTTCAACAGCTTGGGCGGGTTCGCGCATCATTCCAAGGGAGACGATCGATGTGAACGACAAGGACCTGTCAGCGGGCATCGCCGCGGCCCGCAGGGAGTCGCCATGAGAATTGCGCAAGTCGCGCCGCTGATCGAGAGCGTTCCACCGCACCTGTACGGCGGGACGGAGCGCGTGGTGTCGTGGCTCACCGAGGAGCTGGTGCGCGAGGGTCACGACGTCACGCTGTTCGCGACCGGGGACTCCAGCACGCGTGCCCGACTCGTGCCGTGCGCCGAGCGGGCGCTGCGGCAGGACCCGAGCGTGACCGATCCGCTGGCGCACCACCTGAACATGATCGAGCGCGTGTTCTCGATGGGCTCGCACTTCGATCTCATCCACTTCCACACCGACTACCTGCACTACCCGCTGTCGCGCCGCAGCGGGATCCCGACGGTGACCACGCTGCACGGCCGGCTCGACCTGCCCGACCTGGTGCCGGTGTACCGCGAGTTCGACGACATTCCGCTGGTGTCGATCTCGGACGCGCAACGCGATCCGCTGCCGTGGGCCAACTGGATGGGCACCGTCTACCACGGCATGCCGCTCGACCTGTTCCAGTTCGAGGACCATCCGCGCGGCGACCACCTGCTGTTCCTGGGCCGGCTGTCGCCGGAGAAGCGCGTGGATCGCGCGATCGAGGTGGCGGAGCGCGTCGGCATGCGGCTCAAGATCGCGGCCAAGGTGGATCGCGCGGACCGCGACTACTTCGAGTCCGAGGTGCGCCACCGCCTGAACACGCCCGGGATCGAGTTCCTGGGCGAGGTGGGGGGCGCGCGCAAGGCGGAGCTGCTGCGCCATGCCCGGGCGCTGCTGTTCCCGGTGGACTGGCCCGAGCCGTTCGGGCTCGTGATGATCGAGGCGATGGCGTGCGGCACGCCCGTGATCGCGTGGCCGTGCGGCTCGGTGCCCGAGGTGATCCGCGACGGCGTGTCGGGATGCGTGGTGCGCGGCATCGACGAGGCGGTCCGGGCCGTGCGCCACGTCGGGCGCATCGACCGGCGGCGCTGCCGGGCGGAGTTCGAGCAGCGGTTCAGCGCGCCGCGCATGGCGCAGGACTACGTGGCCATCTACCGCCGGCTGATCGCCCGCCACGCGGAAGGCCTGCCGCCGCGCGCGCGCGCCGGCACGCACGAGTGGGCCGAGGCGCCGAGATGACGAACCAGGGGGCCGGCCGCGCTCCCGTTGCGGAATCGGAACTTCCCGCGGCATCGCCGGCCGTCGAAGACCCGTTCTACATCGTCGCCAGCTCTCCGCACGCCGACGAGCAGGCGCGCGTCCTGAAGCAGGGCGAGACGTTCGCCGTGTTCGACCACTACGGCGACATCAAGAAGGGCGGGCTGGGCGACGAGGGCCTGTACCACGAGGGGACGCGCCACCTGTCCTCGCACGTGCTCCGCCTGAACGCCGATCGGCCGTTGATGCTGTCGTCGACCGTCAAGGAGGACAACGCCCTGCTGGCCGTGGACCTCACCAACCCCGACGTGTACGCCGGGGGCCAGGTGGTGGTGCCGCGCGGCACGCTGCACCTGTTTCGCACCAAGGTGCTGTGGGAGGCCGCGTGCCACGAGCGCATCGAGATCCACAACTACGGGCTGCATCCCGTGGAGGCGTCGATCACGTTCTACTTCGAGGCCGACTTCGCCGACATCTTCGAGGTGCGCGGCACGCGCCGCGCGCGCCGCGGGCGGCTGCTGGCGCCGGCCGTGACCGAGGACTCGGTGCGGATGAGCTACGAGGGGCTGGACGGCATCGTGCGCCACACGCGCGTCCAGTTCCGGCCCACGCCGGTGCTGATCTCGGGGCTGTCGGTGCGGTTCGATCTCGCGCTCGCGCCCCACGCCGAGACCACGCTGTACCTGACGACCTCGTGCGCGTCGGGCGAGCCGCCCGTCGACGCCCCGCCGTACAACGAGGCGGTGCGTCGTTCCGAGCGCCGGCTGCAGCACCGCCACGCTCGGCGGTGCGAGATCGAGAGCCCGAACGAGCGGTTCGGCGACTGGCTGCGCCGCTCCAGCGCCGATCTCGACATGATGGTGACCGACAAGGCCGAAGGCCCGTATCCGTACGCCGGCGTGCCGTGGTTCAGCACGCCGTTCGGACGCGACGGGATCATCACTGCGCTCGAGTGCCTGTGGCACGAGCCGGACCTGGCGCGCGGCGTGCTCGCCTACCTGGCCGCCACGCAGGCCACCGAGGAGATTCCCGCCCAGGATGCCGAGCCCGGCAAGATCCTGCACGAGACGCGCTGCGGCGAGATGGCGAACCTGGGCGAGATTCCGTTCGGGCGCTACTACGGCAGCGTGGACGCGACGCCGCTGTTCGTGATGCTGGCCGGCGCATACTGGCAGCGCACCGGCGACATCGAGTTCACGCGCGGGCTGTGGCCGCACGTCGAGCTCGCGCTCGACTGGCTGGACACCTACGGCGACGCGGACGAGGACGGGTTCGTGGAGTACCGCCGCATGACGCCGCGCGGGCTCGTGCAGCAGGGCTGGAAGGACTCCGAGGATTCGGTGTTCCACGCCGACGGCACGCTGGCCGCGCCGCCGATCGCGCTGTGCGAGGTGCAGGGCTACGCCTACGCCGCGCGCCTGGCGGCGGCCGAGATGTCGACCGCGCTCGGTCAGCTGGAGCGCGCCATGCACCTGTCGCACCAGGCGTGGGCGCTGCGCGAGCGGTTCGAGCGCGCGTTCTGGGTGGAGGCGCTCGGCAGCTACGCGCTGGCGCTGGATGGCGACAAGCGCCCGTGCGCGGTGCGGGCCTCGAACGCCGGGCACTGCCTGTTCGCCGGGATCGTCGCCGAGGAGCGCGCGCCGCGCGTGGCGGAAGCGCTGCTCGAGCGCGGCGGGTGCTCGGGGTGGGGCGTGCGCACGGTCGCCGCGGGCGAGGCGCGCTACAACCCGATGTCGTACCACAACGGCTCGGTGTGGCCGCACGACAACGCCCTGATCGCCGCCGGGTTCGCGCGCTACCGGCTGAAGGCGCAGGCGGCCCGCGTCATGGAGGGGATGTTCCACGCCAGCCAGTTCTTCGACCTGCACCGCATGCCCGAGCTGTTCTGCGGCTTCGACCACCGCGGCGGCGAGGGCCCGACGCTGTACCCGGTGGCGTGCGCGCCGCAGTCGTGGGCGGCGGCGGCGGTGCACCTGATGCTGCAGGCGTGCCTGGGGCTCGAGGTGCGCGGCGATCCGCGCCAGGTGACGCTGCGCCACCCGATGCTGCCGCCGTTCCTGTCCGAGGTGACGATCAGGAGCCTCGACGTGGGCGGCTCGCGCGTCGACCTGCTGATCCGCCGCCACGGCGAGGACGTCGGGGTCAACGTGCTGCGGCGCGAGGGCGACGTGGAGATCGTGTCGATCAAGTGACTCCGGGGCGCCGCGGCGCGGGCGCGTGCACGCTTCGTCAACTCAACTCGCGCCAGCGCGAGTTCGCGTGACACTCCAGAACCGGGACCCAACGGCGCGTCACTCCCAGCGGAAGATCCTCAGCGCGAGCGCGAAGCACACGACGGTCCAGAGCGCCAGCAGCAACAGTGCGTTGCGGACGGTGGGGAGGCCGGCGGACTCGTTGTAGATCGCGCGCAGGGCGTCGTTGACGGCGGTGAGCGGCAGCGCCTTCACGAACGGCTGCAGCCAGGCGGGGAAGCGGGCGGACGAGAAGAACGTGCCCGACAGCAGCCACATCGGCAGCATCACGAAGTTCATGAGCCCCGACACGGCCTCGATCGTGCGCGCGCGGCTCGCCACCAGCAGCCCGAGCGACGAGAACGCGAACGCCCCGATCAGCGCCACGACCGCGAACGCCAGCCACGAGCCGGTGACGCGCACGTCGAACGCCCAGCGCGCGAACAGCGCGATCACCGCCACCTCGAGCACCAGCCACACCAGCCGCGCGAACACGAACGACAGCAGGTAGTCGCGGCGCCGCATCGGCGTCGCCAGCATGCGCTTCAGCAGCTTCTGCTGGCGCGACGAGGCGATCGGGAAGCCGACGCCCCACATGCCGGTGCCGAGCAGGTTCATGCCGATCAGGCCGGGGATCAGGAAATCGATGTAGCGCGCGCCGCGCTCGATGCGGGTCTCGCGCGCGAGCCGCACCGGATCGCGGCGGCCGGCCGCGCGCTCGATCGCGTCCTCGACCACGAGCCGCGCGAGCCGGCTCTCGGGCCGCGACGGGTCGTACGACAGCGCGGCCGCGGAGTCGCCGGCGGC
>DASSIN010000283.1:0-3974 GCA_035691845.1 Candidatus Eiseniibacteriota bacterium
GCTGCAGCAGCGCCATCACGTTCATCGCGCGCCTCCTTCCAGCCGGTCCAGCAGCTCCCGGATGCGCGCCAGCTCCTCGGGCGACGCCCGGCGCGTGGACAGCGCGTGCAGCACCAGGCTCGCGGCCGAGCCCTCGAACGCGCGCTCCATCAGATCGGCCACCAGCTGGTGGCGCGTGCGCTCGGGCGGATCGGCCGCGCGGTACACGTGCGAGCGCTCGTGCTCGTCGCGCGTGACGAGCCCCTTGCCCGCCATGATCTGCAGCAGCTTGAGCACGGTCGTGTAGCCCACGCGCCGCGCGCCGTCGAGCGATTCGTGGACTTCGCGCACCGTGCTCGGGCCGCGGTTCCACAGCACGCCCAGGATCTCGAGTTCGGCCTGGGTGGGGCGCACGCGCTTGCGGGTCGGCATGGCGACCTCCAGAAGTGGAAGCATCGGCTCCCGGCGAGGCGGAAACGACGCGCCCCAGCGTCTACGAAGCCTTTCGTCGAGTCAACGGGAATTCTTGCCCGGCACCCCGCGCTCGTCCGAAGCTGTCCCGCGTCGGGAGCCCGGGCCCCGGCCGCCGCGGCCGGCCCATTCCGGGCTCGCGCTCATCACACATGGAGGTGCGCTCCGCACACGGCGGAGCGCGCGGCCACCCTCGAGCCCGGAGCCATCGTTGGCCACTGCCGCCCTCGGCGCCGCCGCACCCGTGTCGCGCGACAACAAGTGGCTGGTGGCGCTGTCGATCAGCTTCGGCGCGCTGATGGCCACGATCGACCTGTCGATCGTCAACGTGGCGCTGCCGCAGATCCGCGGCTCGATCGGCGCCTCGATCGACGAGATGGCCGCGGTCGCCACCTCGTTCGCGATCGCGCAGGTGATCGTGATGCCGCTGACCGCGTTCCTGGGGCGGTTCTTCGGCCAGAAGCGCGTGTACCTGTTCTGCCTCGGGCTGTTCCTGGTCGGCTCGATGATCTGCGGCATGGCGCGCACGCTCACCCAGCTCGTGGTGGCGCGCGCGATCCAGGGGCTGGGCGGCGGCGCGCTGCAGCCCACGCAGCAGGCGATCCTGCGCCAGACGTTCCCGCCGCGCGAGCAGGGCATGGCGATGGCGGTGTTCGCGATGGCGGTGATGATCGGCCCCGCCGTCGGCCCCACGCTCGGCGGCTGGATCGTGGACAACTGGTCGTGGCCGTGGATCTTCTACATCAACCTGCCCGTCGGCGTGCTCGGCATCTTCATGGTGAGCCAGTTCGTGCACGAGCCCGAGGACATCCGCGCCGCCAACCAGGCGATCGCCGCGCGCATGCGCCGCAACATGGACTGGCTCGGCATCGCGCTGATGAGCGTCGGGCTGGCCACCACGCAGTACGTGCTGGAGGAGGGCACGCGCAACGACTGGTTCCAGTCGCCCGCCATCACCATCGCCACCGTGCTGGCCGTGGGCGGCGTGGTCGGGTTCATCGTGCGCGAGTTCATGACGCCCACGCCCGCCGTCAACCTGCGGCTGTTCGGCGATTCGGTGTTCAGCTCGGCCACGCTGATCGGTGGGTTCATGTTCGCGATCCTGATGGGCAACATGTTCCTGCTGCCGGTGTTCATGCAGGAGCTGCTCGGCTTCACCGCCATGCAGTCCGGCCTCGCGCTGATGCCGCGATCGCTCACGATGATGGTGGTGACGCCGCTGATCGGCCGGCTCTACAACCACGTGTCGCCCAAGATCCTGGTCGGCCTCGGCATCGTGGGCGTGGCGTGGGGCTCGTGGGCGATGGGCAGCTTCACGCTCGACACCGGCGTGCGCGACATCAACGTGGCGCTCATCATCCAGGGCGTCGGGTTCTCGCTGCTGTTCATCCCGCTCACCACCGTGGCGCTGTCGCACGTGCCGCGCCACCACATCTCGGACGCCTCGGGGTTGAACTCGCTGGTGCGGCAGTTCGGCGGCTCGGTCGGGCTCGCGATCTTCACCACGTTCCTCACCCGGTTCGTGGTGCAGGCGCAACAGGCGCTGGCCCCCGACATCAGCATGTTCCGCCCCGAGGCGCTGCAGCGCCTGCGCGCCATCCAGGCCGGCCTGATGGCGCGCGGCATGGCGGCCAGCCCCGCGCGCCAGGCCGCGCTGGCCGCGCTGCAGGGCCAGGTGCTGCGCCAGTCCACCGTGATCGCGTTCGACCGCACGTTCGTGCTCGGCGCCGTGATGATGATCTGCCTGCTCCCGCTCGTCTTCTTCCTGCGCCGCCCGCCCCACGAGGAGGAGCCCGCCGGCATCGCCCACGCCGCCGAGGGGTGAGCGCGCCGATCCGGGGCGGTGCACCAGAACAGTGCACCGCCCGGTCCCACTCTCAACGGCCTCGAGCTACCGCGGCAGCAGGATCATCTTTCGCTGAGCCCGGAATCGGCCGGCCCGCATGCGGTACAAGTACACGCCCGGCCGAACGAGGTCGCCGGCGTCGGAGCGGTGGTCCCAATCGGCCACATGGTAGCCAGCCGCGAACGATCCCGACGTCAACTTCCGAACGTGACGACCCTGCGCATCGAACACTTCGATCACAACCGGCGAGCCGACGGGCAATTCGAAGTTGATGTGCGTCAGGGCGCTGAACGGGTTGGGCTGATTCTGACGCAGGGCAAACACGCGCGGCAGATTCCGCTGGCTACCCCGGAGCCGCGCCTGGCTCACTTGATTGGCGCTGAGCGGCGCGGCCACGACCGTCAGGAACCAGTCCCGCACGAGCGAGTCGCTTGACGCGGGCGAGGCGAAGGTCAGCGCAAGCGAGTCACCGCCTGCAAGCATCACCGCGCTGCTGTCGGTCGAACCGATCGAGGCCGCGACGTCGTCATCGCCGCGGACGGCATGAAGCAGGGTCGCCGCCTGGACCACGGGCGTCCCTCCGCTCACGGCCACCCGACCGATGAATCGGATATCCGCTGCGCTTACCGCGGTCACCCGCACGGAAGAGGCTGCGAGCGAATCGATCGCCAGCTCGTCGAACTGTTGGCGTGCCCAGCAGTGCCGCACCGCGCGCCAACCGCCCTCGTTGTCGGGAATCGCCACCAACAGCCCGGACGCATCGGGATCTCCGCTCTGGCCACGAGCTTCGATCACGACGGGACTCGGCCGCCCGGAGTCACCTAGCGCCACAGTAACCAGCTGTCCCGCGGCCAACGAGAGCATGTCGCCGCCGCTCACCTGCGCGGTGACATCGCGCCCGGCGCTGGTCGCGCTCACCGGGGGCACGCGTGTCCCACATAGCACTTCTCCCTGATCCATCCACACGCTGGTGCCAACGGGATGGTCCACGGCGGTCAGCCGCGCGCCATTCAAAGCGCTTCCGCTCCGACCCCTTTGCCTGAGGAAGAGGGCACAGTTGCCGCTACCAACGACGGGCGAAGTCTGCAGTCGATAGCAGTCCCTGGTGCTCACGCCGCTGGCAGCCCCATTCAGCAGCGAGTTCTCCACCGGCGATGCGGCCGCCTTGCTCGTCTGAAGACTTGTCGAGCCCGTCCGCTTCATCGAGAAACCCCCACCGGCATCACCGCCGCCGGCCATCATGCCCCCGTAGCAACTCCCGTCGTCAAACACGTCGAATCGCACGACCTGGTTAGCCACGCCCCCGTAGGGATCCTTGGCCCGAAATACCACGAAGTACGTTCCCACCACGGGGAATGCCCAGTGATACGTGCTGCCGGTCAGCGTGCCGCCGGGTGCATCTACCATCTGGTAGCTGATCGGGTCGCCATCCGCATCGGTGGCTTGGAGACCCAGCGTGAACGCCTGGCAGGCTGCGAAGCTCTGGTCCTGAAGCCCGACGAACTGCGGCGCGTGGTCGTAGGTCGCCTGCGCGACGAATAGGTCCACGTCACCGGGCGAATCCTGGTCAGACCCGTATGCGACGTGGGTATTGTCGAAAGACCAACGCGGATTGTGCATCTGGGCAGAGTGCTGGTAGAAGCGAGCCCGGATGTCGTGGCGGGCGGTGTCGCAGGTC
>DASSIN010000284.1:0-4314 GCA_035691845.1 Candidatus Eiseniibacteriota bacterium
CCCAGCGTGCGGTCGAGGGCGTAGAGCTTGAAGTAGTAGCGATGGCGGCCCACCGGCGGGCAGGGGCCGCGCCAGCCGGGCTGCTTCCAGTCGTTCACGCCGTCGTGGGCGCCGTGCGGCGCGTGGCGCACACCTTCCGGCAGCGACGTGGTCGCGGGCGCCAGGTCGTAGAGCACCCAGTGCACCCACGTCGTCTTCGGCGCCCTGGGGTCGGGCGCGTCGGGGTCGTCCACGATCAGCGCCAGGCTCCTCGTGCGTTCGGGCGCGCCGCTCCATTCCAGCGCCGGCGACAGGTCCTGGCCTTCGCAGGTGTGCCGGGCGGGAATCGCGGCGTGGTCGTGGAACGCCGCGGATGACAGCGTGAGCTTCGTCCTGGTCGTGGCCATGGCAGCCTCCCGGTGATGGCGGGGGCGGGGCCGCGCGCAGGCCGGCGCCGCGAGCAGCAGCGCCGCCAGCGCGGGCGCCAGCACGCGATGCGCGGTTGCGGTGAGATGCGCGCGGCCCCCGGACTTCACCGCGGCGCTCCGGCGGCCTCGCCCTCGAGCTGGTACAGGGGGTCGTACTTGCCCCACAGGTACCGCATGTAGGGTTCGATGCTCATCGGCCCGCCGGTGACGCGCTGCACCAGCTCGGCGGCGGTGAACTTGGCGCCGTGCTGGTACAGGTTGTCGCGCAGCCAGCCGTGCAGCGTGCCGAACCGGCCCTGCGCGATGTCGTTGCGCACGCCGGGGTTCGCTTTGGCGGCGGCCTCGAAGAACTGCGCCGACATGATGTTGCCGAGCGTGTAGCCCTGGAACATGCCGCCGATCGTGCCCTGGTACCAGTGCACGTCCTGCAGCACGCCGTCCTTGTCGTCGGGCACGGCGATGCCGAAGTCGGACTCGAACCGCTGCCGCCACGCCTTCGGCAGGTCGGCCACCGCGAGCCGGCCCTCCAGCATGTCCAGCTCGAAGTCGAACCGCATCATCACGTGCAGGTTGTAGGTGACCTCGTCGGCGTCGGTGCGGATCAGCGAGCGCTGCACCTTGTTGATGGCGCGGTAGAACGTGTCGAGCGGCACGGAGCCGAGCTGCTTCGGGAACGCCGCCTGCAGCTTCGGGTAGAAGTGCTCCCAGAACGGACGGCTGCGGCCCACCAGGTTCTCCCACAGCCGCGACTGGCTCTCGTGCACGCCGGCCGAAGCGCCGTCGGCGAGCGGCGTGCCCTCGAACTCGGAGCGGATGCCCTGCTCGTACATGGCGTGGCCGGACTCGTGCAGCGTGCTGAACAGCGAATCGGTCAGCTCGGCCTCGTTGACGCGCGTGGTGATGCGCACGTCGCCGAGCGAGAACTTGGTCATGAACGGATGGTGCGTGAGGTCCTGGCGGCCGCGGTCGAAGTCGTAGCCGAACGCGCGGATCACCTGGAGCCCGAACGCCAGCTGCTCGGCCGCCGGCGCGCCCTGCTTGAGGCAGCGGTCGTCCGCCATCGGCTTGGCCGTGATGGCGCGCACCAGCGGCACCAGCCGCTCGCGCAGCTGGCCGAAGATCGCGCGCACGGTCGAGGCCTTCATGCCGAAGTCGAGCACGTCGATCAGCGGATCGGCCGGGCTCTCGACGCCGGGGAAGTAGCCCGCGTAGCGGCGCGACAGCTCGAGCGTCTTGTCGAGATACGGCTTCACCGCGGCGAAGTCGTTGGCCGGGCGCGCCGCCGTCCACGCCTGGAACGACGCCGCCATGTGCGTCTGGTGCTCGGCCACGAACTCGGCCGGCACGCGCATGGCGCGCTCGTACTCGCGGCGCGTGACGCGCACGAGCGAGGCCTCGTCGCTGTCGTACGGGAGGCGATCGGTCTCGCGCGCGGCCGCATCCAGCAGCCGCCCAGTCTCGGCGTCGGTGAACGCCTCGTGCGCCAGCCGGCCGAGCAGCGCCAGCTGCCGGCCACGCGCCTCGCCGCCGCCGCGCGGCATGTAGGTGGCCTGATCCCAGCGCAGCACCGATGCCGACATGTTCAAGTCGTAGACGTCGGTGAGGCGCGCCTTCAGTCTGTCGAGTGAGCTGGGCATGAAACCTCCGGCGGTGGCGGGCGCGGGGGCCGCAGGGTCCGCGCGGTGACGGCAGTGGACGCGCATCTCATCACCGCGCCGGCCCCCGGTCAATCGGACGCCCGTTTCGTTCGGGATGTCGGTGCGTTTGGCCGACGAGCGCAGGTGTTGCACGACCGAACGCCGATCGATCATCTGGCGCGTGCGCTTCACGACATGTCGCGAATGACGGACCAGGCGCGCCAGGCGGAAGCGCCCGCAAAACCGCGGCTGGCCCGGGCCGTCCGCGCCCGCTAGAGTGCCGCGCCCATGCGCCGCTCACCGCTCGCGCGCGACCGGCTCGCGCTCTACGAAGCCTCGGTCCAGAGCCCGGACTACGATCTCGACTTCATCGAGCGCGTGTTCCGCCGCACGCGCGGCCGCCGGCCGAAGCGGCTGCGCGAGGACTTCTGCGGCACCGCGGCGCTGGCGTGCGCGTGGGCGCTGCGCGGCCGCGACCACCACGTGGTCGGGCTCGACCTGGACGCCGCCACGCTCGACTGGGGCCGCCGCTGGCACCTGGCGCGCATGCCGCGCGCGGCGCGGGCGCGCGTCGAGTTGCTGCGGCGCGACGTGCGCTCGGTCACGCGCCCGGGCGCGGACGTGGTGGTGGCGTTCAACTTCAGCTGGTGGATCTTCCGCGAACGGCGCGAACTGCTGCGCTACTTCCGCGCGGCGCGCGCGTCGCTGAAGCCGGGCGGCATGCTGATCGCGCACACCTACGGCGGCACTGCGTGCCTCGAAATCCAGGCCGAGCGCCGCCGCATCGCGCCCTCCCAGGGCCCGGACGGGCTCCGCATGCCGGGATTCACGTACGAGTGGCAGCAGTCGTACTTCAATCCGATCGACCACCACGTCCGCTGCCACATCCACTTCCGGTTCCGCGACGGCACGCGCATGCGCCGCGCGTTCACGTACGAATGGCGCATGTGGATGCTGCCCGAGGTTAAGGAGCTGCTGCTCGAGGCCGGGTTCCGCGCGGTGGACGTGTGGGTCGAGGGCTGGGACCACCGCCGGCACCAGCCGAGCGACGTGTTCCGCCGCCGGAAGTGGTTCGAGAACCAGCTCGGCTGGCTCGCCTACATCGTGGCGTGGGCGTGAGCGCGCGGCGGCGCAACCGGTTGCAGGCACACCACTAGAGCCTCACGAACCCGGCCGCTGCGGCCGATACCCGATGGGCGATTCGTCACCATCGGGGAGGCCTCATGCCGTCGCCGCTCGGCGCGGGTGTCCGGCTGCTGCACGCGCTGTTCTCGCTGTTCGGCCCGCATTCGCACACCGCGCCGTGGGGCGCGGCCAGCGTCGCCGCCTACGCGCCGGCGCCGGGCATGGCCCAGCACGCACCCGCGCGCATGGACGCCGCGCGCCATCGTCCGGCCGCGCGGTCGTTCCGCGAGGCCGAATCCGGCTCGGATGCCCATGCGGTGCGGGTGCCCTACCGCAGCGTGGCGCACCACGTCTGGCTGCGCGCCAGGATCGACGGCGCGCCGCCCGCGTGGTTCGTGCTCGACACCGGCGCCGGCGTCACGGTGCTCGACCGCCACTACGCCGCCCGGCTCGGGATCTCGCCGCGCGAGCGCATGGCGGTGGTGGGCATGGGCGGCCAGGCGCGCGGCGCGCGCGCGCGCGTGCGCCAGCTCGTGATCGGCGCCCGCGACGGCCTGGCGCTCGGATCGCAGGACGTGACGCTGCTCGATCTGTCGCCGCTCGATCCGGCGCTGGGCGGCCGCGCGGCGGGGCTGATCGGCTTCGACGTGCTGCGGCGGTTCGTCGTCACCGTGGATCCCGCGCGCCACGAGCTGCGGTTCGCGCCACCTTCGGGACCGGCGCGGCTCGCGGCCAATGAGCTGCCGATGGAGGTGGCGGGCGGCGTGCCGCTGGTCCAGGCCTCGATCGCGGGCTCGCCCGGCACATTCCTGCTCGACACCGGCGACGGCTTCGAGCTCAACCTGTCGCCCGACCTGATGGAGCGCTGCGAGCGCGACGGCGGCGAACGCTCGAGCGTGCCGGCCGGCAGCATCAGCGGCTGGTCGCTGGCGAAGCTCGTGCGCGTGGACGAGCTGGCGCTGGGCGAGTGGCGCGTGCGCGGCGCGTGGGCCGCGCTGTGGCCGACGCCGTTCACGGACTCGGGCGGCCGGCCGCTCACCGGCATCGTCGGCAACGCCGTGCTGGAGCGCTACGTGTGCACGTTCGACGCGCACCGCGGCGCGGTCCGGCTCGTCCCCGCGCGCCGCGGCGGGCGCGGCGCGCTG
>DASSIN010000285.1:0-27173 GCA_035691845.1 Candidatus Eiseniibacteriota bacterium
CGGCGGCCGGCGGGGCCGCCGGCTCGTCCAGGATCAGGGCCAGCGGCCGCGCGTGCCACGCCCCCGCCACGCGCCAGCGCACGCCGGCCCCCTCGGGCACGACCCGCGTGTGCCGCAGCATCAGCGTCACCGCCTCGGCCAGCACGTCGTCCCCGCTCGGGCCGCACACCAGCGCGCTCGGGCCGTTGAAACCCTCGGGCTCGACCAGCCACCGGCCGGTGCTCTGGTATTCGGCCAGCTTCCGGTTCTCGGCCTCGTTCCGGCCCAGCACCACCTTGAGATCGGGGCTCACGCGCACGTGCCGGCCGAGCGACAGCAGCGCCACCTCCACCATCGTCGTCCGCTCCTCGGGCGTGTGGTCGAGCAGATCGCGCAGCTTGCGCGAGTAGCCGGCGTCGGTGAGCAGGCATCCGCCGCCGGGCGAGGTGTAGTGTTTGAGCCCGTAGCGGGCGGCGAGCGCCAGCTGCTCCTGGCGCGAGCGCCCGGAGATCGCGAGCAGCCGCGAGCGATCCACCCACCCGCGCCGCTCGGCCTCGGTCTCGGGCAGCAGCCGCGCCGACAGCGGACGCAGGATCAGCCCCTCCATCCCGGCCGCGCGATCGATCAGCATCAGCCGATCGCGCACCTGCGACATCGGCCGCTGGCCGACGACCTCGCCCGTGAACAGGAAGCGCGCGTCGAACTCCTCGAGGTAGGGCTGGCCCAGGCGGAACATGAAGTGCCGGCAGTCCACGCACGGGTTCATGTTGCGACCGTAGCCCCAGC
This sequence comes from Candidatus Eiseniibacteriota bacterium, assembly GCA_035691845.1. GTDB lineage: Bacteria > Eisenbacteria > RBG-16-71-46 > RBG-16-71-46 > RBG-16-71-46 > DASSIN01. The sequence goes on from DASSIN010000285.1 coordinate 766, forward strand.
GTGGATGGCGCAGCAGCCGCAGGTACTCCTCGCCCTTGGCGCGCGTCACGAGCCGGATGCCGAGGTCCTTCGCCACCTCGCGCACGTCGCTGCGGCACGCGGTCGGGGATTCGAGGTGCAATCCGATCACATCGATCCCCTGATCCAGCAGCAGCCGCGCGGCCAGCGCACTGTCGAGGCCGCCGGACAGCAATCCCACCGCGCGCACCACGGTCACGATACGATCCTCGTCTGGGGAAAGCGGAGTTCGCCGCGCCGCGGCCCGGCGGCAGCCACGAGCGCCTCGGGATGCCGGGCGCGGCGAAGAACGACCGGGAATTATCCGCCGCCCGCGCCGCCCGTCAAGCCGATGGGCGGAACGCGCATGGCCCACGCGCGCGTCCACGCGCACATGCCGGCCTGACGCCGGACGCGCCCGCGCGCTTGACCTTCCGCGCCCGCGAATGGAAGCTCACCATCACGGCGGACGCGACCGAGAGCGGCCGCCGTCCCCCCAACACGATCCGGCCGCGACGCACCCCATCTCGAGGGGCCACGCGCACCACATGCTGAATTTCCGCAATCGCTCGTTCTCGCCCGAAGGCGGCGGCGGCGCGCCGATCGTGACGGATCCCGGGCTCAAGACGTTCTTCGAGACCACGGCCGACCCGATGGCGCTGGTCGACGCCGATCTCAAGATCATGGTCGCCAACCCCGCCGCGGGACGGTTCCTCGGCATGCTGCCCAAGCACCTGCGCGGCACGCCGGTGCTGGAAGTCGCGGTGCTGGCGCGCATTCTGACCGCGGCCAGCGTGCCGCAGCGGCTGCGTGCGGGCGAGGAGGCGGTGATCTCGGACGACGTGTCGCTCACCGACTCCGAGGGCCAGCCGATCCAGTGCCATCTCGAGGCCGTGCCGCTGGGGGACGGGCGCACGCTCATCCATCTGCAGAACACCACGCCCGTGCTGCGCGCGCGCGCCCAGCTCCAGCAGGCCGAGCAGCTCCATCGCGCGATCTTCGAGGCGCTGCCCGGGGTGGCGTGGACGATGGCGTTGCCCGAGGAACGTCTCGTGGACATCAGCCCGGCGGTGGAACGCATGTTCGGATACCAGCCGGCGGCGTTTCACCAGCGCCCGGAGCTGTGGGACGAGGTCGTGCACCCGGCCGAGCGCGAGCGCGTGCGGGCCGAGTTCCGGATCGGGGTCGAGAGCCGGCGTCCGTTCCAGATCGAGTTCACGGGCGTGCACCGCGACCATCGCGACCTGCCGCACCTCGTGAACCACGTCGTGCCGGTGCGCGACGACAACGGCTGGGTGGATCATTGCGAAGGCTTCATCGAGGACGTGAGCCGGGTCGTGAACCTCGAGGCCGACCAGCGCGCGCTGCGCTCGAACCTGCGCCACATCCTGGACGCGGTGGCCTCCGGCGTGCTGGTGGCGCGTCCCGGCCCGCATGGCCCGGAGGTCGCGGTGTGCAACCGCCGGCTGGCCGAGCTGCTGCGGCTGGACGAGCCGCTCAAGCCGGGCACGCCGCTGTCGCAGGCCACGCCCGAGCTGCGCCGGCTCGTGTACGGCGACGGCACCGCGTTCGAGTTCGAACGCCACGTGCTGTCCGAGGACGTGCGCGAGGAGGTGGCGGAGTTCGATCAGCCGCAGCGCGTGCTGCGCAGTTTCGCCGGCCCGCTGCGCGACGAGCACGGCGGCGTGATCGGGCGCATCGTCACGGTCGAGGACATCACATCGACCTGGTCCATGCAGCGCCGGCTCACGAACGCGCAGAAGATGGAGAGCATGGGGCGGCTGGCGGGCGGCGTGTCGCACGACTTCAACAACCTGCTCGGCACGATCCTCGGGTTCTCGACGCTGCTGCTCGAGCAGATGCCGAACGACGATCCGCGCCACGGCTCGCTGGAGCAGATCGCCGGCGCCGCCGAGCGCGCCTCGCGCCTCACCCAGGCGCTGCTGGCGTTCAGCCGCAGCGCGCGCTTCGAGCGCTTGCCCGTGCACCTGAACCGGGTGGTCGAGGACACCTACCAGATCGTGCGCGCATCGCTCGAGCCGTCGGTGGCGATCGTGATGCAGCTCGAGCCCGAGCTGCCGCTGCTGCTGGGCGACGCGCTGCTGCTGCAGCAGGTGCTCGTCAACCTCGTGCAGGAGGCGCGCCCGCGGCTCGAGCCCGGCGGGCGGCTCGCGATCGCCACGCGGCTGATCGAGCAGCCGCGCCCGGGCGAGCTGCCGCACGAGGGCCCCGAGGCCCAGCACGCGATCGTGCTCGAGCTGCACGTCACGCCCGGCCAGCCCGCCGCGCCGCCGCGCCCGGTCCAGCCGGCCGGCGATCGCGCGGGAATGGCGATGACGATCGTCGAGGACATCGCGCGCGCGCATGGCGGCTACGTGGTGACGCCGCCCGCCTCGGGCGCCGCCGCATACCAGGTGGTGTTCCCGGTGGACACGCCGGACGAGGCCCCGGTGCTGGTGCCCGAGGCCGCGACCGCGCGCGGCCACGAGACGATCCTGGTCGTGGACGACGAGCCCGGCCTGCGCTCGCTCGCCAAGATCGGGCTGCAGCAGTGCGGATTCGACGTGATCACGGTGGAGAGCGGCGAGCAGGCGCTCGAGATCCTGCGCAAGGGCGACCCGCGCGTGGACATCGTGCTGCTCGATCTCACGCTGCCCGGGATGTCGGGCGAAAAGGTGCTGCGCTCGATCCGCAGCTTCCTGCCGGCGCTGCCCGTCATCATCGCCAGCGGCTACGCCACGGTGGAAAGCCAGTCGTCGTGGATGGCGGCCGGCGCGATGGGGTTCGTCGCCAAGCCGTACCGCATCCAGCAGGTGGCGCAGAAGGTGCGCGAGGTGCTGGACCGCGCGCGCCCCGACGCGCCGGAGCGCGGCGCCGGCCCGCCGCCATCGCCACCCGCCGCAGGCGGCGAGAGCGCGGGCCCCGCCTCGGCCGCGGGGGCGTCCGACCCGGCCGGACAGCCCGGCCCCGGAGAAGCGCCCGGGCTCCACTAGCCGCCCGCTGGTTGCCCGCGCCCGAGCCGCCCCGGTAAGGTGCTCGCCCGCATGAGCACCGTGCCCGCCTTCAGCGTGTTCTCCGCCGTGAGCGAGCTGTTCGTCACGGCCGGCGTGCTGTACGTCATCCGCCGCAACTGGACCCGGCGCCGGTTCGCGCTGCCGATCTTCCTCGGCGTGGCGCTGTTCGAGGCGCTGGTCAACGTGCTGTACATGGCGCACCGCGCGTCCGAGGCGGCCGCGCCGGGCGCGGCGCACGCGATCGCGCCCGGCATGCGGCTGGCGTTCGCGCTGCACGGCATGCTGTCGCTGCTCGCCTACCTCGTGTTCGTGCTGCTCGGGGTGTTCGCGTGGCAGGACCAGCGCGCGGGGCGGTTCTTCTTCCGCGATCGCCCGGCGCTGACGTGGACGTTCCTCGCGGTGTGGACGGTCAGCATCGTGTCGGGCGAGACGCTGTTCGTCGTCCGCTACCTGGTGTGATCCCGGCGCGCGCGCGGCGCCTGCGCGCGCCGCTGCTGCTCGCGCTGGCGCTCCTGCTCGCGGTGGAGACGGTGGGCGGGCTCACGCTGTTCTTCGCGCGCGTGGCGTTCGGCCGCTCGCCGGGCGAGGCGCTGCACGTGCTCGGCGGCGCGCTGCTGACGGGCGTGTACGCCGTCTACCAGGCGGCGCACTGGCGGCGCGTCACCCCGCTGCGGGCGCGGCTCGACTACGCGCTCGGGCTGCTGGCGGCGGGCTCGATGGCGCTGACGCTCGCCACCGGCTGGCTGCTGGCGCTGCCGTGGTGGCGCACGCGCATCGTGGCGCACGGCGCGGGCCCGGTGCCGTACGCGGCCACGGAGTCGGCGGTGCACAACATCGGCGGCATGCTGGTGCTGACGTTCGCGCTGTCGCACCTGGGGGCGGTGCTGTTCCGCGACCGCGCCGCGCGCGGCCGGACGCGCGCCGACGACGAAGCGCCGGCGGGAACTCCCGCCGGCGCCGAGTGATCGCGGCCAACAGCCGTCAGCTCTTTCCCAGCCAGCGCTCGAGCCAGCCCAGCACCTCGCGGTACCACACCAGCGAGTTCCTGGGCTTCAGGATCCAGTGGTTCTCGTCGGGGAAGTACACGAGCCGCGCCGGCACGCCCTTGGCCTTGAGCACGCCGTAGCACTCGAGCCCCTGCGTCACCGGCACGCGATAGTCCTTCTCGCCGTGCAGCACCAGCATCGGCGTCACGAATCCCTTCGCCGCGTGCGCGGGATTCCAGCGCGTGATGGCGTCGAGATCGCCCCACGGCTCGCCGCCGAACGCCTGATGGCGGCCCATGGTCCAGTCGCTGGCGTACTGCGACAGCGTGTTGTACACGCCGGCGTGGTTGACGATGCACTTGAAGCGATCGGTGTGGCCTTCGATCCACGACGCCATGTAGCCGCCGTACGAGCCGCCCGCCGCCGCCATGCGCTTCCCGTCCACCAGCCCGCTCGCCAGCAGCAGGTCGGTCGCGAGCATCACGTCCTGGAACGGCCGGTCGCCCCACGAGCCCTGGATGCGTTTGGCGAAATCCTGCCCCCACGAGGTCGAGCCCTGGAAGTTGACGAGCGCGGCCACGTAGCCGGGCGCTGCGAACGCCTGCGCGTTCCAGCGCCAGTGGAAGCTGTCGCCCGAGATGCCGTGCGGGCCGCCGTGGATCACCTGCACCAGCGGATAGGTCTTCCCGGTCTCGAACCCCGGCGGCAGCACCAGGAACATCTGCACCTTTTCGCCGTATGCGCCCTCGTACTCGATCTCGCGCACCTCGCCCAACCCGAACCGCGCCGCGACCTCGTCGGTGAACGTCGTCACGCGGCGGGGCGCGCCGTTGTCGAGCGGCACCACGAACACCTCGGGCGGCGACACCAGCGTCTGCTGCGAGAACGCGACGCGACCGTCCTTCAGCGCGTGCGCGCCCGAGATCGTGCCGCCGCGCGCCACCCGCCTGGGGCTGCCGTCGCGACACGCCCACAGGTCCACGCGCCCCTCGCACTCGACCTCCAGCAGCAGCGTGCCGTCGGCGGCGAACGTCCAGTGCGCGGGCGACAGCGTCCAGTCCTTGATCCAGCGCGTGTGCGTTTTCGCCTGGCGATCGTAGGCCATGATGCGCACCTGGTCGGCGTAGAAGTACGGGTCCTGCTGCGCGCCGTACACGATCATCCTGCCGTCCGGGCTGTAGCGCGGCAGGTGGTCGCCGGCCGGGTGATCGGGCGTGATGCAGGTGACGGCGCCGCCGCTCGCGGGCACGGTGTAGATCGCCGAGCGCTGCTCGCGCTTGTCCGCGTCGTAGGCCACGGCCGCGAACGCGATCTCGCGCCCGTCGGGGCTGATGTCGTACTGGCCCGCGGGCTCCATCCAGTCGAACCACAGCGTGGATTCGGGCGTCAGATCCTTGATCGCGCGCGTGGCGAGATCGATGCGGAACAGGTGCGGAACCTCGCCGGTCGTGAGCCACGTGTCCCAGTAGCGGTAGAGACGATCCTCGGTGACGTGCACCTTGACCGGATCCTTCTCGCGCCGCTCGAGCTCGGCCCGGGTGGCCTCGGGCGTCAAGTGGCCCTTGATCAGCTTCGCGCCGAACACGATCCCCGAGCCGTCCGGCAGCCACCTGGGATCGAACACGCCGAGCGGCAGCTCGGTCAGGCACTCGGGCTCGCCGCCGGTGAGCGGCAGCACGTGCAGCTGCGGCTTGCCGTTCGCGTGCTTGCGCGTGAACGCCAGCCGCGTGCCGTCGGGCGAGAACGCGGGCTCGCTGCTGGAGAGGTCGTCGCGCGTGAGCGCGCGCGGCGCGGCGCCATCCAGCGGCACGAGCCACAGCCGCGTCCGACTCTCGTTCTTCTCGATCAGCCACGTCGTGACCGGCACCACGAGCGCCGTGCCGTCGGGCGCGGGCTCGGGGGCACCGACGCGCGGCAGCGTCCAGAGGTCCTCGGCGGAGAGCGGCCGCGGTCCCTTGCGGGCGGGGTACAGCGTGGTCGTGGGAGTGCTGGCAACGGTCATGGCGGGCTCCGTGGGGATCGTCGCTGGGGCAATGGGCCCGCAGTGTAGCCGCTCGGCTTCGCCGCCTGCCACTGTGACACGACGTGCGCTGTCGGCGGCGCGGCGGGCCAACAACGCATGCTCCCTGGGGATGATGCGGACTGGTCCGTTCGACCACCCTGCAGGCCCACCGGCCTTGCGCTATGCTCCGCTGCAAACGTTTACGCGCGCAGTGCGCCGCGTCTGCGGCGCCCACAGGCGGCGTCGGCCTCGCCTCCAGGCGGGGCCCCAGGGCAGATCGCCAAGGACACGACATGAGCACCCTCGATCGCAACCTCACCGCGGAGCAGCAGGAAGGCGACGGGCGCGGCGACGACCGCTTCCGCCTCGGGCTGCTCGGCGGCTTCAAGCGCCAGCTTCCCGACAGCGACCCCACCGAGACCCAGGAGTGGCTGGAGGCGCTCGACGACATGGTCCGCGTCCACGGCCCCGAGCGCGCGGACTTCCTGCTGCGCCGCGTGCTGAAGCGCGCCCGCATGCTGCAGGTGGGGCTGCCGGGGCTGATCCAGTCGCGCTACATCAACACCATCTCGCCCGAGCAGGAGCCGCCGTTCGAGGGCGACGAGCAGATGGAGCTGCGCGTGCGCCGCATCATCCGCTGGAACGCGGTGGTGATGGTGCTGCGCGCCAACCACCTGTTCGCGGGACTGGGCGGGCACTTGAGCACCTACGCCTCGAGCGCGTCGCTGTACGAGGTGGGCTTCAACCACTTCTTCCGCGGCAAGGACGAGGGCCCGGGCGACCAGGTGTTCTTCCAGGGGCACGCCGCGCCCGGGTTCTACTCGCGCGCGTTCCTCGAGGGCCGGCTCACCGAATCGCAGCTCGACCACTTCCGGCGCGAGGTGGTGCGCGGCGAGGGGCTGTCGAGCTACCCGCACCCGCGGCTGATGCCCGAGTTCTGGGAGTTCCCGACGGTGTCGATGGGCCTTGGGCCCATCAACGCCATCTACCAGGCGCGCTTCAACCGCTACCTGCACGCGCGCGGCATCCGCGACACGTCGAACAGCCGCGTGTGGGGGTTCTGCGGCGATGGCGAGATGGACGAGCCCGAGGCGGTGGGGGCGCTGTCGCTCGCCGCGCGCGAGGGACTCGACAACCTCACGTTCGTGGTCAACTGCAACCTGCAGCGGCTGGACGGCCCGGTGCGCGGCAACGGCAAGATCATCCAGGAACTCGAGGCGATGTTCACCGGCGCCGGCTGGAACGTCGTCAAGGTGATCTGGGGCCGCGAGTGGGACGCGCTGCTGGCCCAGGACTACGAGGGCGTGCTGGTCGACAAGCTGAACGAGACGGTGGACGGCGAGTGGCAGCGCTATTCGATCGAGCCCGGCGGCTACATCCGCGAGCACTTCTTCGGCAAGGATCCGCGCCTGCTGAAGATGGTCGAGCACATGTCGGACGACGACATCAAGCGCCTGCGTCGCGGCGGCCACGACTACACCAAGGTCTACGCCGCCTACCACGCCGCGGTGCAGTGCAAGGGCCGCCCCACGGCGGTGCTGGCGAAGACGGTCAAGGGCTGGACGCTGGGCGAGGGCGCCGAGGCGCGCAACATCACGCACCAGCTGAAGAAGATCAACGAGGAGGAGCTGAAGAAGTTCCGCGACCGACTGGAGCTGCCGATCCCGGACCGCAAGCTCAAGGATCCGCCCTACTACCACCCCGGCATGCAGAGCGACGAGGTCCAGTACATGCTGGAGCGCAGGCGGCGGCTGGGCGGCTGCCTGCCGAAGCGCATCGTGCGCCCCAAGCCGATGCCCGCGCCGCAGGACAAGGTGTTCGCCGAATTCACGCAGGGCACGCGCGAGGATCAGGCCGTGTCCACGACGATGGCGTTCGCCAAGCTGCTGCGCAACCTGGTGCGCGAGCCCAACTGGGGACGGCGCATCGTGCCGATCATCCCCGACGAGGCGCGCACGTTCGGCATGGAGGTGCTGTTCCGCGAGATCGGCATCTACGCCTCGCAGGGCCAGAAGTACGAGCCGGTGGACTCCAAGCTGGTGCTGTCGTACACGGAGAAGAAGGACGGCCAGCTGCTGGAGGAGGGCATCACCGAGGCCGGCTCGATGGCGAGCTTCACCGCCGCGGGCACGAGCTACGCCACGCACGCCGAGCCGATGATCCCGTTCTACATCTTCTATTCGATGTTCGGCTACCAGCGCACCGGTGACCTGGTGTGGGCGTTCGGGGACGCGCGCGGGCGCGGCTTCATGCTGGGCGGCACCGCCGGCCGCACCACGCTGAACGGCGAGGGCCTGCAGCACGAGGACGGCCACAGCCACCTGCTGTTCTCGGTGCTGCCGAACGTGCGCGCGTACGACCCGGCGTGGGCGTACGAGGTGGCGACGATCGTGCGCGACGGCCTGCAGCGCATGTACGTGCAGGGCGAGGACGTGTTCTACTACATCACGCTGTACAACGAGGACTACTCGATGCCGGCGATGCCGCAGGGCGTCGAGGACGGCATCCTGCGCGGGCTGTACCTGTATCGCTCGGCCGTGCAGCAGGCGAAGCATCGCGCGCAGCTGTTCGGCAGCGGCGTGCTGCTGCGCGAGGCGCTGCGGGCGCAGGAGATCCTGGCCGAGCGCTACGACGTGGCCGCGGACGTGTGGAGCGCGACCAGCTACCAGCTGCTGCGCAACGAGGCGCTGGAGTGCGAGCGCTGGAACCGCCTGCACCCGGCCGAGAAGCCGCGCGTGCCGTACGTCACCCGCATGCTCGAGAACGCGCCCGGGCCGGTGATCGCGGTGAGCGATTACCTGAAGGCGGTGCCGGACGGCGTGCGGCGCTGGGTGCCGAATCCGTTCCTGGCGCTCGGCACCGACGGCTTCGGCCGCAGCGACACGCGCCAGGCGCTGCGCCGGTTCTTCGAGGTGGACGCCGAGAGCATCGTGGTCGCCACGCTGTCCACGCTCGCGCGCGAGAGCCGCATCCCGGCCGGCGTGGTGGAGCAGGCGATCCGCGAGTTCGGCATCGATCCGGACCGCGCCGATCCGCGCATTTCGTAGCGACCGAACGTGCCCCGGGGCATGTTCGGCGCCTCCCGAACGGGACGCCGAACCGGCCTGGGGGCCGGTCGGTTCGGCGGGGTCAGCGCCGCTTCACACGTGAGGCGCGGGGCTCACGCGTCGGCCGGATCCGGCGTCCTCGTTCCCGGCACCGATTCCTCCTCGGGCCACGTGGCTTCGACGATCATCGGGCGGCTCGAGCGCCGCACCGTGAGCTGGAACACGTCCGGTCGCGCGTAGTGGCCGGCCACGTCCAACATGCGCCGCGAGCGCGCGCCGTGCGCGGGATCGATCTCGGCGAGCAGGACGCCCTCCGCCTCGGCCAGCGGGCCCGCCACGAACTTCCCGTCCGGGTCGACGATCGCGCTGTTCCCGACATTGATCCACGTGCGGCCTTCCGGATACAGCGCCCGGAATCCGTGGCGCTCGGGGATGTCCGCCACGCGCAGGGCCTGGCAGCAGCCGATCACCCACCAGCAGCCCTCGTTCGCGATGTGGCGCAGCGACGCGAGCCACGTGTCGCTCTTGTCCCACGTCGGCGAGCACAGGATCTCCGCGCCCCACGCGATCAGCGCGTAGCGCGCGAGCGGCATGTAGTTCTCCCAGCAGATCAGCCCCGCGAGCTTGCCGAGCGCGGTGTCGAGCACGCCGAACGTGCTGCCGTCGCCCGCCGCCCACACCAGCCGCTCGGCCGCGGTCGGCACCAGCTTGCGGTGGCGCCCGATCAGCCGGCCCGTGTCGTCGAACGTGAGCAGCGTGTTGAAGAGACTCGTGCCGCTCGCCTCGGCGTTGCGCTCGTTGACGCCGATCACGAGGTACGCCTTCGCCGCGCGCGCCGCGGCGCCCAGCTGCTCCGTCACCGGCCCCGGCACGTCCACCGCGTTCGCCAGCAGCTCCGCGTACAGCCCGCCCAGCTCGCGCCCCTCCCGCGGCCGCAACGCCCACACCCAGTCCGGGTAGGCGGGCACGAACGCCTCCGGGAACACCGCCAGCCTGGCGCCCTGTCGCGCCGCGTCGGACAGCAGGTCGCACGCCTTGGCGACCGTGGCGTCGCGATCGAGGAACACCGGCGACGCCTGGACGGCGGCGGCGAGGAACGGCACGCGGGAGCGGGCTGACATGGCGATATTCCCCTTGTGGAGCGCGAACGCGCGAGGCTAGTGTCCCAACCATTACACGCACCGAGGTCGCGTCCCGCAAGGGGAATGCGGCCCGGCGTGCGACAGGACCGGGCATCACCTCCTGTCAGGAGTTCCAGGATGAAGTTGCGGTCCACCGCCTTCGTCGCCTGCCTGGCCCTCGCCGCCCTCCCCACCGGCTGCAGCCGCAGGCCCGCCACCTCGCCGATGGTTCACATCGTTCCCAACCTGTCCGCGCGGCCATCGAGCGTCACGGCCGATGCGCCGCCATCGGTCCAGTTCGTGGTGCCGAGACCGAGCAATCTGCTGTCGCCGATCGTTCCGCCCATCGCGAACCTGCGCTGGGCCGGTTCCGATCCCGACGGTCCCCGCGGACTTCCGCGCAGCTACAAGTTGAAGGTCCTGCGGATGTCCGCCGACGAGAGTCTCATCCTCACCTTCCTCGCGAATCCGGACTCGGCGCGTCGCCTCTACGCACCCGATTTCGCCGGCTGGCAGGACATCCCCGGCGACTCCACCGTGCTGCGCGGGCTCGAGCCCAACGATCGCTACCTGGTCATCGTCGAGGCGTTCGATCGCCAGGGCGCCTTCGATCCGGTGTTCAGCCTGCAGACCAACATGCTGTTCATGCGGGTCGCGTTTTCGCAGAGCAGCTTCGCGCCGCTGCTCACCGTCACGGCGCCGCCCTTCACCGTCACGGCCACCCAGCCCTCGCTGATCTTCGCATCCGCCGTCGACGCGCCTTTGACCGCGGGCGTCGCGCAGCCGGTGAGCTGGAGCGCGGTGACCCAGGGGCTGCTCGCATCGCCGGTCGACGGATTCCGCTGGAGTCTCGATCTCGCCGACACGCTGGACGACAGCGCGCGCCGCAACCCGCGCGACCTGGCGCATTGGAGTGCGTGGGGATCGGACATCACCTCCGCCACCATCGGCCCGTTCAGCTCCGGTGAGACGCACGACCTCTACGTCGAGGTGCGCGATCGCGTGGGGTTCATGAGCCTCGAACACGTGCGATTCCACGTGGCCGCGGCTCCACCGGCGAGCGCGCGGGCGCGCTCGTGAGGGTCCGAGCCCGAACCATCACGATGCGGGCGTTGGCATTCCCAGCGCCCGCATCTCCCACGCCAGCGTTTCGCGCAGGCCTTCCTCCAGCGGGCGCGGCGCGTAGCCCAGCTCGCGGCGGGCCTTGGCGTTGTCGCCCAGGTAGGTGACGCCGCTGGTCGAGACCAGCCCTTCGCGCGTGTAGGTCGGGGGCAGCGGCAGCACGCGCTCGGCCACGCCCGCGACCGCGGCCAGCGCGCGCATCACCGCGCGCGGCGGATGCAGGCGCGGGGCGGGGATGCCGGTGATGCGCTCGGCGATCGCGAACGCGTCGACCAGGCTGTGACAGCTTCCGGCCACGATGTAGCTCTCGCCCGGCCGCCCGCGCTCCATCGCGAGCACGTGCGCGTGGACGACGTCGTCCACGTGCGCCCAGCAGTAGGCGGTGCCGGCGGGAACCACCGGCAGGCGACGGCGCAGGTAGGCGACCCAGCTGTCGTGCAGCGCGCTGGTGTCGCCCGGGCCGTAGACGACGCCCGGCTGCACGATCACGAGCGGCAGCCCCTCGCCCATCATGGACTCGGCCAGCGCGTGCGCGCGCGCCTTGGTGTCGTCGTAGCGCGTCAGGTGCCGGCCGGTGAAGCGGTAGGACTCGTCGACCACGCGCCCGCGCGTGTCCGAGAACACCGCCAGCGTGCTCGTGTACACGCCCCGCGGGATCCCCAGCGCGCGCACCGCTTCGAGCACGTGGCGCGTGCCTTCGACGTTGACGCGTTCGGCCTGGCGCCCCGCGCGCAGCCCGAAGCCGTACCAGGCGGCGACGTGGAACACGCCGTCGGCGCCGCGCATCGGCGCCCGCAGGGTGGCGGGGTCGGTGATGTCGCCGGGGGCGAGCGCGATGTCGAGCGCGGCCAGCTCCGCGGCGCGCGAAGGCGAGCGCACCAGCGCGGTCACCTCGTGACCGGCGGCGCGAAGCCGTCGCGCGAGGCGGCCACCGATGAACCCGGTGGCGCCGGTCACGAAGTACCGCACGGCCCTCCCGCGGCCCGACGCCCGGCTACTTCTTCTTCGACGACGTGCGGTGCCGGCTGGACGAGCTCTTCTTCCGCGACGAGCGGCCGTGCGAGCTGCTCGTGCTGCGGTGCGGATTCGACGGCACCTTGTCGCCCTCGCGGCGCGCCTCGGACAATCCGATCGCGATCGCCTGCTCGCGGCTCGTCACCTTCTTGCCGGATCGACCGCTGTGCAGCGTGCCGTGCTTGCGCTCGTGCATCGCGCGCTCCACCTTGCTCTGCGCCTTCGTTCCGTACTTCCGCGCCATGAATCGCTCCTTTCGTCATCGGCCCATCGAGCGGTCAGATGCGCCAAATCCGGAGGCGGCGTTGCGAACCGCGGCGGCCGTCCGGCCGACGCGTCAACGGACCGCGCCGGCGGTGGCGGCGGCGCGGGCGGCGCGCGCCGGATGCGCGGGCGCGTCGAACAGCCAGCGGTCGAACCACTCCTCGTTGTGCTCCATCGCCGCCAGCAGCGCCTTGGGCTTGTCGAGGCCGTGGCCGAAGCCCTTGTAGAGCACGAGCCGCGTGGGCACGCCAACGTCCTGCAGCGCGCGCCACAGCTCGAACGAGTCGGGCACCGGAACGCGCGCGTCGTGATCGCCCTGCTGGATCAGCACCGGCGTGGTGGCGTCGCGCACGGTGGTGATCGGCGAGGTCTTCGCATAGATCTCGGGATCGCTCCACGGCGTGGCGCGCAGGTACTGCCACGTGAACGGCGTGATGTCGGTGTTGACGTAGTACGTCATCCAGTCAGAGATCCCGGCCCCCACCGAGATCGCGCGGAACCGGCGGCTCTCGTGCGTGGCGAGGAATGCGGAGATGTAGCCGCCCTCGCTCCACCCCATCACGCCCACGCGATCGGGGTCGGCGAGCCCCTGCTGCACCAGCGCGTCCACGCCCGACACCACGTCCCACGCGTCGCCGACGCCCAGGTTGCGCACGTTGAGCGCGCGGAACGCGGCGCCATAGCCGGCGCTGCCGCGGTAGTTGGGCTCGAGGATCAGCGCGCCCTTCGCCAGCCAGCGCTCCTCCGGGTACACGTAGCTGCCGCCGATCAGGGTCGGCCGCGAGATGCCGGTGGGACCGCCATGGATGATGACGAGCAGCGGCGCCTTGTGTCCCGGCTTCCAGCCGGCCGGCTTGCGCAACACGCCTTCGATCGTGGCGCCGTCGTGGCTCTTCCAGCTCACCACCTCGGCGCGGCCCACGGTCCAGCCGCGCACCGCGTCGCCGAAATGGGTGACCGGCCGGCCCTGCATCGCGTCCGTGGTGCCGAGCCACACTTCCGGATAGGCCTCCGGCCCGCCCGCGGCCCACGCCACGCGCGTGCCGTCCCTCGACAGGCTGAACGAGCCGCCGTAGAACGGAGCGGCGGGTGCGTGCGTGGTGACGGCGCCGCCCTCGGCGCCCACCGAGAACAGCGCCGAGGCGGTGTGTCGCAGCCCGGCGAAGAACACGCCCTGCGGGCGCCACGCGACCAGATCGGCGTCCTCGTCGAACGCGCGCGTCAGCGGGGTGATGGCGCCGCCCGCGGCCGGCACGGTGGCGATCAGGTTGTTGGCGTAGTAGTACCAGCGGTCGCCGAGTGCGGTCTGGAACGCGATCGTCCGCCCATCCGGCGACCACTGCGGATCGGCGTCGGGTCCGGGCGAGGTCACGAGATCGCGCGTGCGTCCGGTCGCCAGCTCCACCACGCCGATGTCGAGCGTGCTGTCTGCGCCCAGTGCTTCGTTGGCCTGGTGGTCGTACGCGATGCGCGTGCCGTCCGGCGACCACGCGAAGCTCCGCACCACGCCCGTCTGCGTCATGGCCCGGGCGCGCTTCGACGCCACATCCACCACCCACAGCCGCGTCGCGCGATGGTCCTCGCCCACGATCTCGAACTCGCCGTAGCGTGCCGCGCGCGATTTGCCGGTCGAGTCGTCGCTGTTCGCCATCGTGTAGGCGATCGATTTCGCGTCCGGCGACCACGCGAACCGCTCCACGTTCTCGGGCGCGGCCGTCAGCTTCTCGGCGTCGCCGCCCTCCAGCGACAGCGCCCACACCTGCGTCTTGTCGTCGCGGTTGGACAGGAACGCGAGCCGCCGGCCGTCCGGCGACCATTGCGGCGACGTGCTCGACTTCTTCCCGCGCGTGAGCGGGCGCGCGGCCTCGTTCTCGCCCGCCACCCACACCTGCGTCACGAACGCGTTCCCCACCCAGTCGGTGTCGCGCACCGTGAACGCCACGCGCTGCCCGTCGGGCGAGATCGCCACCGCGCCGATCCGGGGCAGCGCGATCAGCTGCTGCTCGGTGGGCGCGGCGGCCCACGCCGCGCCGGCGATCGCCAGCGCCGCCGTCGCCATCACGATCCCCATGCGCATCATGTCCTGCCCCCGCTGGTTTCGGTGATCATCCGTTCCAGCCGCGCCTTCACGGCCGGCCACTCGTCGTCGATGATGCTGTAGTAGACCGTGTCGCGCGATTCCCCGCGTTCGTTGCGCATGTGCTTGCGCAGCACGCCCTCCTCGACGCAGCCGATCCGGCGCATCGCCGCGCGCGAGCGCTCGTTCAGGACGTGGGTCTTGAGCTCCACGCGCTGGCAGCCCCAGGTCTCGAACGCGTGACGCAGCATCAGGTACTTGGACCCGGTGTTGACGTGCGTTCGTTGGAATTCGCGCCCGAGCCAGGTCCAGCCGATCTCGACCCGGCCGTGGGCGGGTTCGATGGCGGCGAACCGCGTGCAGCCGGCCACGCGCCCGCTCGCGCCGTCGATCGTGGCGAACGGCAGCGCGCGGCCCGCGCGCTGCTCGGCCAGCGCCGTTTCGAGATAGCGCCGCAACTCCGCCTCGTTCGTGATGATGGCCGCGGTCCACCGCCACAGCGCGGGGTCGAGGCCGATGTCACGCAGGCCCTGCCAGTGCCGTACGAGGTCCAGCGGCTCGAGCCGCACGCGCGGGCCGTCCAGCGCCACCGGAACCGGGTCGAACGGCGTCACGCCCGGAACACTACGCCGCCCGTCGCGTGGCGTGAAACGCTGGTGCGCGACGCCGGGAGCCGCTACTCTCCCCGCGCGTCGCGAGCCCGCGCCGCATTCCACGGACCAGGAGGGGCTCCCCCATGAAGAAGCTCGTTCTCGCAGCACTGGTGCTCGTCGGCTCGGCCTCCATGGCGCTGGCCGCCGACGCCCCGGCCGCGGCTCCCGCCAAGGCGGCGAAGCCGGCGGCCAAGGCCATGCATCACGCGCACCACGCCATGGCGCCGGCCGAGCACGTGATCATGACGCCCGACGACATGAAGTGGACGGACGCGCCGCCCGTGCTTCCCGCCGGCGCACAGCTCGCCGTGCTGGCGGGCAATCCCAACGGCGCCGGCATGTACACGCTGCGTCTCAAGCTGCCGGACGGCTACAAGATCATGCCGCACATGCATCCGACGCCGGAGCAGCTGACGGTGCTGGAAGGCACGTTCAACGTGGGCATGGGCAAGACGTTCGACGACAGCAACGGCAAGGCGGTCCCGACCGGCGGCTTCGGCATCATGCCGGCGCACGAGGCGCACTACGCGTGGACCACGGGCGAGACCGTGATCGAGTTCCACGGTATGGGCCCGTTCGCGCTCAAGTACGTGGATCCCAAGGACGACCCGAGCAAGGCGGCCGCGAAGTCCGGCGACTGACACTGAGTCGGTAGCAACGAGAGGCGCGCCCCGCAAGGGTCGCGCCTCTTCTGCGTCAGGCTGGACTACGCCTTCACCAGGTAATAGACCGCGGCCGGGTGGTGCACGATGATCGCCGAGGTCGAGGCCTCGGGCACGAGCTGGAACGCGCTCGTCAGCGACACCGCGATCGTCTGCTCGGGATCGAGCAGCGCGAACAGCTTGGCCTGGTCGGCCAGGTCCGGACACGCGCTGTAGCCGAACGAGTAGCGCTTGCCGCGCTCGGGATCGAGCTCGAGCTCCGCACGCACGTGCTGGTGGTGCCACTCCGCCAGCCCCTCGGCCGCCGACACGCCGAGCCCGTGCACGAACAGCGCGTCCGCGTACTCGCCGCGCTGGTTCAGCGTCTCCGTCAGCCGCTCGGAGCCCTCGCCCACCGTCACCACCTGGAACGCCACCACGTCGAACCTGCTGCTGTCGACCGGCATGAAGTAGTCGGCCAGACACAGCCCCTCGCGCTCGCTCTGGCGCGGGAACGTGAACCGCACGCGCTCCTCGATCTTGCCGCGCGGCGCCAGGCTGCCGGGCGCGAACGCGGTCGGGTCGTAGACGATCAGGTCCTGACCCGCGCTCTGGCACGGGAAGTAGCCGTACACGGCGCGCGGCGCGAGCCAGCCGCGCGTCTCGGCGTCCTGCTGCAGCCGCAGGCGCCGGGGCTCGAACTCCTCGCGGATCAGCCGCTCCACCTCGGGCCCGCTGCCGCGCGCGCCCCAGTGCAGGCGGTAGAGCGTCTTCAGGTCCATGCCCGCGTACATCCCGGCGAACGGGATCCGCTCGCGCGGCGTCACGCGCGCGCCCCAGAACGGCGGCGCGGGGATCGGCACGTCGCGCGCCACCTGCACGCGGAAGTCGCGCTGCGTGGCGGCCGACGCCTCGGCGCGCGCCTCGAGCTCCGCCGCGCGCGCCTTGAACTCGAACGCCTCGCGCCGGCACTGCTCGACCAGCGCCGGGCCCTTGCCGGGATCGGTGAGCGCGTTCACGGTGTCGAGCCCCTCGAACGCGTCCTTGCAGTAGAACACGCCGGGCTTGTAGAACACCTCGCCGTCCACCAGCGCCGCGCGCCGTCCGAAGTTGCGGTTGATGGCCGCGCCGCCGATCAGCACCGGGAACGCGTGCCCCGCGCGGTGCAGCTCGGAGACGCAGATCGGCATCTGCTTGCTGGTCGACACCAGCAGCGCCGACAGCCCGATCGCGGTGGCGTTCACCTCCACGGCCTTGTCCAGGATGCGCTGCACCGGCACCTGCTTGCCCAGGTCGAACACCGTCCAGCCGTTGTTCGACAGGATCGTCTTCACCAGGTTCTTGCCGATGTCGTGCACGTCGCCGTACACGGTAGCCACCACCACGCGGCCCTTGGACACGTCCTCGCTGTGCTCGAGGTAGGTCTCGAGCCGCGCCACCGCCTTCTTCATCACCTCGGCGCTCTGCAGCACGAACGGCAGGATCAGCTCGCCCGCGCCGAACTTGTCACCCACCTCCTTCATCGCCGGCAGCAGCACGGTGTTGAGCACCGTCACCGGATCCTGGCGGCGCACGGCCTCGTCCACCAGTGCCTCGATGCCGGCCGGTTTGCGGTGCAGGATCTGCCAGTGCAGCTTCTGCTCCACCGGCAGCGTGGCCTCCTCGGCCTGCTCGCGCTCGGCGCGCGCGTCGGGCGTGCGGCCCTCGAAGTGCGCGATGTACGCCGCCAGCGCGTCCTCCGTGCGCGCGAAGATCAGGTCCTCGGCCAGGCGGCGGTCGTCGTCGCCGATCTCGGCGTAGGGCGTGATGTCGGCGGGATTGACGATCGCCATGTCGAGCCCGGCCTGCACGCCGTGGTACAGGAACACCGAGTTCAGCACCGCGCGCGCCTCCTTCGACAGCCCGAACGACACGTTGGAGACGCCGAGGCTCGTGCGCACCCCGGGCAGCGCCGCCTTGATCGCGCGGATCCCCTCCAGCGTCTCGATCCCCGAGCGCACGAACTCCTCGTCGCCGGTGGCGAGCGTGAACGTCAGGTCGTCGAACACCAGCCGCTCGGGCGCGAGCCCGAATTCGCGCGTGACGATGTCGTGGATGCGACGCGCCACCTCGACCTTGCGCGCCGCGGTCTTGGCCATGCCCTGCTCGTCGATGGTAAGCGCGATCACGGCGGCGCCGTAGCGCACCACCAGCGGCATCACCGCGTCGATCCGCTGCCGGCCGTTCTCGAGGTTGATCGAGTTGACGAGTGCCACGCCCGGGCACGCCTTCAACGCCTCCTCGATCGCCGGCGGCTCGGTGGAATCGAGCACCAGCGGGGTCTCGACCGACAGCGACAGCTTCTTCACCAGCCGCCGCAGCATCGCCGCCTCGTCGGTGCGCTCGGTCAGCGCCATGCACACGTCGAGCGCGTGCGCGCCGCCCTCCATCTGGCTGCGCGCGACTGGGATCATGTCCTCGATCCGGTTGTCCAGCGCCAGCGCCTTGATGCGGCGCGAGCCCTGCGTGTTCAGGCGTTCGCCGATCAGCAGCGGCGGCGGCTCCTGCGTGAGCGTGGTGGCCGTCATGCCGCTCGCCAGCATCCACGTGGTGCGGCGCGGACGCGGCGCGGGCGGACGCCGCCCGATCGCCGCCACCATCGCGCGCACGTGCTCGGGGGTGGTGCCGCAACAACCACCCACGATGTTGACCCCCAGCTCGTTCACGAACTCGCGCAGCACCTCGGCCATCGGCGCCGGCGTCATCGGATACACGGTGCGGCCGCCGTCGTTGATCGGCAGCCCGGCGTTCGGGATGCAGTGCAGGAACGTGCCCGCGTTCTGCGACAGGTAACGGATCGCGTCGCGCATCAGATCGGGGCCGGTCGAGCAGTTGAGCCCGACGATGTCGGCGCCCATCGCCTCGAGCGTTGCGAGCGCCGCGCGGATGTCGGTTCCGAGCAGCATTCGGCCGGAAGGGTCGAGCGTGACCGAGCACTGTAGCGGCAGCGTCCGCCCGGTGGCCGCGAACGCCTCGCGCGCCGCCAGGATCTGCGCCTTCAGCTCCAGCATGTCCTGCGCGGTCTCGAGGATCAGCAGGTCGGCGCCGCCCTCCACGAGCCCGCGCGCCTGCACCTCGAATGCCGGCACCAGCTGCTCGAGCGCGAGCCGGCCCAGCTCGGGATCCTCGGACGACGGCAGGTAGCCGGACGGCCCGATCGAGCCGGCCACGAACCGCGCCCGGCCGTCGGCGGCGGCGACGCGATCGGCCACGGCGCGCGCGATCGCGGCAGCGGCGCGATTGATGTCGTAGGTCCTCTCGCCCAGCTCCCACTCCTCGAGCCGGAGCCGGGAGGCCTGGAACGAGTTGGTCTCCACCACGTCGGCGCCGGCCTCGAAGTAGGCCTCGTGCACCGACGCCACGACGTCCGGCCGCGTGAGCGACAGGTAGTCGTTGCAGCCCTCCCAGCGCGCGCCGCCGAAGTCCTCGGGGCCGAGGTTGCGCGCCTGCAGCTGGGTGCCCATCGCGCCGTCGTAGAACACCACCCGGCCGGCGAGGGCCTTGAGAATCGGGCTCGTCACGATGGGACTCCCTCGAATCCGGGCGGCCACCTGGCGGCCCGGAAAGCTTGCCGGGCGCGCTCGCACCCCGGGTCCGGCAGCCTAGCGAAGCGCTGCCGCAGCGGCAAACCCGCCGTCCGAAACGCCCGCGGCGCGGAGCCGGATGGCCCCGCGCCGCGAGAAAGCGAAACGACTAGCGGTACAGCGTCTTGATGCGGCCCCACGTCGTCGGCGTGGCGGGAACGATGCCGCCGCTGTCCGGGCAGTGCCCTGGCCCGATCTGGCCGCTGTTGAACTGGTCGAGAATGTTGGTGATCGGATCCGTCACGCTCGGGTCGAGGAACCCCGCGCCCGTGATCGGCGGGATGATCAGGCCGCCGATCAGGGCATTGGCCTGATTGATCGCGGTGACGACCGAGGGCGGTGCGCTGGCGCCGAGCAGGATGTTGAGCTGGGCCGCGATCAGCTGGTGCGCGAGCGACACCAGGCCATTGCCGTTCGCCGGCTGCCCCAGGATCGCCTGCAGCTGCGCGTTGGTGTAGGTGACGGTCCCGAGCACCATCGACGTGACGCGCGTCCACGCCTCCGGGTGATTCTTCCAGAAGCCCTGCGTGAACGTGCAGTCGTTGGTGGTGCGCACCGACGTGCCGCCCTGAAGCGTCGCGCCGAAGCTGCTCGCGACGTAGCCGGGCGCGCCGAGCGCGTAGGCGTGGAAGGTGAACCCGGTGCCTTCCGGCAGCTCGGTCAGGTGGCTGCCGGCCGCACCGGTCTCGTCGTACAGGTACCCGACGCGGACCTCGGCTTCCTGGCCCGGCCCGAGCACGAACTCGGAGCCGTCGACGGTGAACAGACTCGCCGCGCCCGTGAAGTCGGCGCCGTCGACATAGCCGTTGCCGTAGCCGCCGGACATCCATCCACCGTACAGGTTGTAGTCCGAGGTCTTCATCCACCAGACCGAGAAGCCGCCGGGGAGACCGCTCGGCCCCGCAACGACGCGCAGCGTGATCCATTCACGGCTCTGATCCACGATCGTGACGTTCGGAGGGTCGAGCGTCACGTCGGCAAACGCGGTGGCGGCGAATGCGGTCAGAGCGAGGGCGGCAAGGAGGCGTTGTAGCAAACGCATGAGTGTGTGTCTCCCCGGCGGAGGTGACCCTGCATGTGTCGGGCGGCGCTGTGGAACCGGACCGGGAGCAGGCGTCGGGGGTCCACGCTGATCCGGATGATTTGGGTCCGGAACAAATGGTCGCAGCAGGTCTTCGCCGTGTCAAGAACTGTTTATGGCATCGTGAGCGATTTTCCCCATTGTCGCTCTTGACCCCCCTCCCTTGGGACCGCCACTCTCGCGGCCGTGCGCATCGACCTGCTGAGGCACGGTGATGCCGTGCGGGAGGCGCTGGACGGCGACGCCCGTCGCGCTCTGTCGGAGGAGGGGGTGCGGTCGATCCGGGCGCTGGCGGCCCAGCTGCGCGGCCTGGGACCGCCGCCCGCCCGGGCGTTCTCGAGCCCCTACCTGCGCGCGCGGCAAACGGCGGAGCTGGTGCTGGCCGGCTGGGGCACGGCCGACGCCACGGCGCTCGAGCTGCTGACGGAGCTCGAGCCCGACGCCGATCCCGTCCATGCGATGCGCACGGTGTCGGGCATGGCGCAGGACGCAACCCACGTGCTGGTGGTGGCGCACCAGCCGCTGCTCGGCCGCATCCTCGTGCGGCTCACCGGGGTCGAACGCGGACTGGCACCCGGAACGCTGGCCCGCATCGAATGGTCACCCGGAGCAGGTGGGGGCGCATCGCTGGAACGCGTGCTGCCGCCCGAATAGCCCCGGCCGTTGCGGCCGCGAACCCTGCCCGACGCACGGGCCGGGTGGTAGGGTCGCAACGCCCCGTCGGGATGCCCCGGCCAGCCGCCTGGGAGGACCCAGTATGACCGTTGACCACGTTTCCAGTCCCACGATCGCGCCGCGACGCGACACCGCCTCCGACATCGTGCTGGACGGCGTCATCACCGGCATGATCGGCGCCGTGCTCGTCGCGCTGTGGTACTTCGCGCTGGACATGGCCGCCGGCCGCCCGTTGTACACGCCCGCCGTGCTCGGCACGCTGCTCATGCACGGCAGCCACACGCCCGTGGTCCCGATCCACGTGGATCCCGTGATCGTGGCCGCCTACACCGCGTTTCACTTCGTGGCGTTCATGGTGGTGGGCATCGGGCTCGCGTGGATGATGTCGCTGTTCGAGCGGTTCCCGATCATGTTCTTCGTGATCCTGCTCACGTTCGTGTGTCTCGAGGTGATGTTCTTCGCCGTCAACGTGACGCTCGGGCGCGCGCTCGGCGACAAGCTGCCGGCGTGGGGCGTGACGGTGGCGAACGTGCTCGCCGCGGCCGGCATGGCGACCTACCTGTGGCGCCGGCATCCGAGCGTGGTGAAGGGAATCGAGCGCCTGTGGGAGGACGAGGGCCCGCGCGAAGGCTGATCCGCCAGGACGCCGGCCGCGCGCCGTGCGACCGCTGATGCGTGGCCGGGAGGACCGGCCCGGCAGGGGAGGTGACGGGGTGGGATTCCTGGACGGCAAGGTGGCGCTGGTCACGGGCGGCAACCGCGGCATCGGCCGCGGCATCAGCGAGGCGCTCACGCGCGAGGGCGCGACCGTGGTGCTGACGGCGCGCAGCGCGCAGGCCGCGGAGCAGGCGGCGCAGGAGATCGGCGGACGCACGATCGGGCTCGCCTGCGACGTGCGCGCCGAGGAGCTGGTCGAGCGGCTGTTCCGCGAGCTGGACGCGCGCGCCGGCGCGCTCGACATCCTCGTCAACAACGCCGGCATCGGCGTGTTCGCGCCGATCGCGGAGATGGAGCCCGAGGACTGGCGCGCCGTGATCGAGACCAACCTGAACGGCGTGTTCTATTGCTGCCACCACGCGATCCCGCGCATGCGCAAGCGCGGCGGCGGCTACATCTTCAACATCTCGTCGCTGGCCGGAAAGAATCCGATCGTGAACGGCGCCGCCTACAACGCCAGCAAGTTCGGACTGAACGGCTTCAGCGAGGCGTTGATGATGGAGGTGCGCTACGACGGCATCCGCGTGTCGTACCTGATGCCTGGCAGCGTGGCGACCGAGTTCGGATCGGGCTCGACCGCCAAGCGCAACTGGGCGCTCACCCCGGCCGACGTGGCCGAGGTGGTGATCGACCTGCTGCGCTCCCCCACCCACGCGCTCTACTCGCGCGTGGAGATGCGCCCGAGCCAGCCTCCGCGCCGCGGCTAGCCGCGCCGCGCGCAGGTCCATCGCCCGCGCGCCTTCATCCAACCGGATGGAGGCCGCGCGATTTCCCACGCGATGGAGGCCCGACGTGACCACCAAGCTCGACCGTCAGCCGACGCCCGGCCCCGGCCCGAACCCGAATCCGCGCCACCCGAGCCCGATGCCGAATCCGTTCCCCGAGCCCGAGCCCAACCCGGATCCGCGCCCCCAGCCGCCGGTGATGGAGAACGCCTAACGGTCGAGTGACAGCGCGAGCCTCGCGGTCGTGTGCTCGCGCTGATCGCCGTACAGGCGCTGCGCGACGGGGATCTGCAGCGCGGCGTCCACGGCGACGCCGGTGACGCCGCTCCAGCGCAGCCCGGGCGAAGCGTACAGCACGGTGCCGCCGGTGTTGATGCCGGTCCCGCCACCATCCAGATGATCGCGGGCGGCCGAGCGGCCATTGATCTGCGCGAGCGCCTGCACGCCCTGCCACGCGCGGCTCGTGAAGCCGGCGTTGTAGAGCAGCGCGCTGCCGTAGCGATAGCCGTGCGCGCTCGTGCCGTTCGCGCGCCCGAGCACGCTCGCGTCCCACACGCCGGGGCGCGCGGTGAGCGCGACGTGGAGCCCTGCCGTGCCGCTCCACGCGCCCGCGCCCGGCTGCAGGTGCGCATCGAGCCGCTCCCCGGTGCCGCCGCGCAGCTCGTTGCTGCCGGTCGGGGCGGTCACGCCCGCGACGCCGCCCAGCACCCACGGACGCGCGCCGGTCGTGTGCGCGAGCCCGATCAGCGCCAGCAGCTCGGCGTCCCCCAACCCGTGCGCCCGGTCGAGCGTGGCCGCGGCGCCCACGGGATGGCTCGCGATCTCCTTCACGTCGTAGGGGACGCGCGCGAGCAGCGCGAGCCGCTCGGCCGGGCGCCATATCGCGAACGCGGCCACGCGATGCTCGCGCTCCTGCTCCTGGCCCGGCCCCTCGTCCAGCGCGCTCGCCTTGGACAGGTAGCGATCCTCGACGCCGTACGAGAACGCGGCCGGCTGCAGCCCGCCCAGCACGCTGGCCGGGAACGGCGCGCCGCACATGCACTCGCTGCAAGCGAACGCGGGACCGGCGGACGCCAGGAGCCATCCGGCCGCCCCCAGGGTGGCGATCGTTCTCATCACCACAATCGGCCGGGGTGGAGCAGGGGTCGCACGCATGAGGCCTTTCGGATGCCGGGGGGTCGGAACGGATCGATGCTGGATCGCGATGAGCCGGGGGAAACTAGCGCCTGGCGTCCCGACTGTCACGACCGGCCGCCGGGCTTCGAGGCGTTCCATCTCCCGTCGTGTGTGGACTCCCGCACGGCGTCGGATATTCCCGGATGCGGGCACCCGGGAGGTGTCGGGCGGCGGGGCGCCGCTATTCCAGCTGCTTCCGGAACCGTCCGACGCTGAAGCCGAAGAACACCAGCGCGAACAGCGCCAGCATCAGCGTCTGCGGCCATAGCGCGGCGATCCCGACGCCGCGCAGCATCACGCCGCGCAGGATCTGCAGGTAGTAGGTGAGCGGGATGGCGAGCCCGATCTGGCGCGCCACCGGCGGCATGCCCTCGCGCGGGAACATGAACCCCGACAGGAGCACGCTCGGCATCACGAAGAAGTACGACGCCTGCATCGCCTGCGACTGCGTGCGCGCCAGCGTCGACACGAACAGTCCGAGCCCGAGGCTCGCCACGATGAACAGCAGCGTCTCGGCGTACAGCAGCAGCACGTCACCGCGCAGCGGCACGCGGAATACGAGCTGCCCCACCAGCAGCACCGCCGTCATCTGCACGTAGCCCACCCCCACGTACGGGGCGATCTTGCCGACCATGATCTCGGAGCGCGTGAGCGGCGTGACCACGAGCTGCTCGAGCGTGCCGCGCTCGCGCTCGCGCACGATCGCGACCGAGGTGATGATCATCAGCGTGATGGACAGGATCATGCCGATGATGCCGGGCACGATGTAGATCGCCGTGCGCAGCGCCGGGTTGTAGAGCGGTCGCACGCGCACCTCGATCGGAATGCGCGTGATCGCGGCCGTGCCGGGCAGGCGGCTCTGCAGCCGCTCCAGGCTCGCGCGCTGGCCCACCAGCGTGGCGGCGGCGATCGCGTTCTGCGAGGCGAGCGGGTCCGAGGCGTCCACCAGCACCTGCACCGCAGCCGGCCGCCCGCGCGCCACGTCGCGCGCGTAGCCGGGCGGGATCACCACCGCCGCGTGCACGCGCCCGTCGTCCAGCGCCCGCAGCGCATCGCCGTAGGAATCCACCTGCATGCGCACGGTGAAGTTGCCGGTGCCGACGAACTGCTCGATCAGCGTGCGGCTGGCGAGCGTCCGGCTGGCGTCGTACACGGCCAGCGGCAGATGCCGAACGTCGGTGCGGATCGCGTAGCCGAACAGCAGCAGCTGCAGCACGGGGATGCCCAGCATCATCGCGAGCGTGGCCTTGTCGCGCCGCATCTGCACGAACTCCTTCCACACGATCGCGCGCAGCCGCGGGCCGTTCACGTGCCCGACTCCTGCAGCATCACGAAGATGTCCTCCAGCGATTTCCCCGCGCCGAACCGCGCGCGCACCTCGGACGGCGTGCCGATCGCGGTCAGGCGCCCGCGCGACAGGAACGCCAGCCGATCGAAGCGCTCGGCCTCGTCCATGTAGTGGGTGGTCACGATCAGCGTGGTGCCGGCGGCGGCCAGCTCGCGGATGATGCCCCAGAACGTGCGCCGCGCGGCCGGGTCCACGCCCGCGGTCGGCTCGTCCAGGAACACCACCGCCGGGCGGTGCATCACCGCGCACGCCAGCGACAGGCGGTGCATGGTGCCGCCCGACAGCACGCCGGTCGGGCGCTGGGCGACATCGGTGAGCAGCATGCTCTCGATCGCCCATGGCACGCGCTCGCGCCACGCGTCGCCGAGCCCGTACACGCCGGCGTAGAAACGCAGGTTCTCGGTCACGGTGAGGTCGGGGTAGAGCCCGAAGCTCTGGGACATGTAGCCGATCCGGCTCTTCACGGCCTCGGGGTCGTCCACCACGTCCACGCCCGCCACGCGCGCGCGCCCGCGCGTGGGCGCGAGCAGCCCGCACAGCATGCGGATGGTGGTGGTCTTGCCGGAGCCGTTGGGGCCGAGCAGCCCGAAGATCTCGCCGCGCCGGATCGTGAAGCTGACGCCCTCGACCGCGGTCACGCTGCCGAAGTGCCGCGTCAGGTCCTCGACCTCGACGACCGGCGCGGCGTCGTCCGCGCGCGCGTTCACGGCGCGCGCATCGGCGCGGGACGCGGCGGCAGGATCACGGCGTCGGCCGGCAGCCCCGCCTTGGCGACGCCGCCGCCCGGCGCGAGCGCCACCTTGACCGCGAACACCAGGTTGGCGCGCTCCTCCTCGGTGAGCGCGGCGCGCGGCGTGAACTCGGCCGCGCTCGCGATCGCCACCACGCGCCCGTCGAACCGCCGGCCGCCCTCGCCCGGCAGGCGCACGACCACCGGCGCGCCGAGGTGGACGCGCGGCAGGTCGGGCGCCGCCACGTACACGCGCATCCACAGCCGGCCGGGATCGCCCAGCGTCACCACCGGCACGCCGGCCGGCAGCACCTCGCCCAGGTCGGCGTCGCGCCGCAGCACCACGCCGGCGGCGGGCGCGACCAGCACCAGCTCGCCGGCCTCGGCCTGCGCGG
>DASSIN010000286.1:0-7538 GCA_035691845.1 Candidatus Eiseniibacteriota bacterium
CGGCGGCGGCGCCCGGCGTCAGCGGCAGTCGAGCGAGGCCGCGAGCTGGCGCGCGTCGCGCGCGTACGAGCACGCCACGCCGATGTCGCCGCGGCCGATGGCGGCGCGCGTGCGGACCAGCAGCGCGCGCACGGCGTCTCGCGTGTTCTCGGATTCGGGCAGCAACGACCGCCCGCTGCAGCGGCGCACGGCCGCGTGGGCGAACAGCGTGTCCTGCGCCATCATCGCGGCCAGCGTGCGGCGCGCGTGCAGGGTGTAGCGGGGCGCGGCCTTCGAGCCCAGCGAATCGCGCGCCGTGGGCACCGCGCGCGCCTCGATCGCGCGGGTCCGCGTGCGTGCCTGGCGCGCGTGCTGCGCGCGCGGCGGCGGCTGCCAGGCGGACGGCCGCTCCCGCGGCAGCAGCGCGCACCCGTGCGCCAGCAGGACCAGCACGAGCGCGATCGCGCCGCACCCCACCCGCCGCACCGCTTCACACCACGCCCGCGAACGACCCATGGCCCCAATGGATGCTGCGAACCGGCGCCGGACACTTGCGTTCGCGGGCGTCTCCTGCCGCCCGAGGCACGCGCGACCCACGTCCGCCGTCGCGCGGGCGCGCGACGCGCGGCGCGGCGATTCCTGAAACTCCGCGCGGCCATGTCACATCGAACTCCGACGTTGCAGGGCTCACGGACATCGCGCCCCTGCACGGTCAGCCCGGCCTCGAGCGTGTGCGATTCGCGATCCTCGCCGGATCCGGCGATCGCGGGCGAGGCTACGCTCCGGGCAGGTCCCGGAGGCGAAGAGGGGCGCGATGCCGGTGACGACTTCCACGCCGTGCCTTCGGCCTTCATGGAGTGTCGGACGAGGGTGCGCGTGGTCGACGTGGCGGATCGGGCAACCGACCCGTCACGGAACTGCAGCCGCCGATCCGCGTCAGAGGGCGGAGTGCATTGTGGGGGAGCGCTTCTGGCCGGTCGCGACTGCATGGCTTCACGCACCTCATCCGCCGGGTCCTCGTGGCCCGGCGGATGTGTTTTCTGGACCCAACCCCAAGCTTCCGCACCGTCCGGCGGCGCTGATAGACTGAACGCCGGATTCCGCCCGCTCCGACCCCGGCGCCCGGCCATGGGACCGCGGCCGTCTCCCGGCCCCCCCAGGAACCTCCCACGGAACTTCCCACGAACCTCCCCGCGATGGACCTCGCCGCCGTCATCGTCCACTACAAGTCCCCCGAGCGACTGCGTGAATGCCTGCGCGCGCTACCGGCCGCGGCCGGGGGGCTCGCGCACGAGGTGCTGGTGGTCGACAACGACTCGCGCGACGAGATGCCGGCGATGGTGGCCCGCGAGTTCCCCGGCGTGCGGGTGCTCGTCAATCGCGAGAACGTCGGCTACGCCCGCGCGGTGAACCAGGGGATCGCCGCCAGCACGGGGCCGTTCGTGGCGGTGATGAACCCCGATTGCGAGCTGGAGCCCGGCGCGCTGGCGCGGCTCGTGGCCGAGCTGCGCGCGCACGACGATCTCGCCATCGTCGGGCCGCGGATCTTGAACCCCGATCGCTCGCTCGAGTACTCGGCGCGCGCGTTCCCGGACCACCTCACGTTCCTGTTCAACCGCTACTCGCTGCTCACCCGGCTGTTCCCGCGCAACCGGTTCTCGCGCCGCTACCTGCTCACCGACTGGGACCACGCCAGCGCGCGCGACGTGGACTGGCTGTCGGGCGCATGCCTGGTGGCGCGCCGCGCGGCCATCGCCCGGGTGGGCGGCATGGACGAGCGGTTCTTCATGTTCAACGAGGACGTGGACTGGTGCCGGCGGATGAAGCTGGCCGGCTGGCGCGTGCGCTACGTGCCGGACGCGGTGGCCGTCCACCACGTGGGCGCGAGCCGCCGCAAGGTGGCGGCGAGAGTGATCGTGGCGCGCCACCTCGGCATGATCCATTACTTCCACAAGCACCACCCCGCGAACCCGCTGCTCACCGCGCTCGCCGACGGCGTCATCCTGCTGCGCGCCGGGCTGATGGTGACGGCGAACGCGCTGCGATTGCGCTAGGGTGGCGCGCGCATGAGCCGAGCCCGCATCCCCCGCGCATCGAGCCTCGCGGTCCGCGCGCCACGCGCGCCCGGGCGGCGTCCCCGCTGATGCCGTATTCGCTCGCGCTGGCGCTGGCGGCGTTCGTGGCGACGCTCGCGCTCACGCGCGCCGTGATGGCGCTCGCGCACCGCGCCGGCGCGCTCGATCACCCCGGGCCGCGCCACGTGCACGCGGCGCCGACGCCGACGATGGGCGGGCTCGGATTCGCGGCGGCGGTGATCGCGCTGGCGTGGATCGCGCGCGCGCTGCCCGGACCCGCGCGCGAGCTGGACGCGCGCCCGCTCGTGGGCTGGACGCTGGCCACGATCCCGGTGCTGTTCCTGGGGGTGGTGGACGACCTGCGCGGCACCGGGCCGTGGACCAAGCTGCTGGTGCAGGCGTGCGCGGCGCTGGTGCTGGTGCAGTTCGGCTACGGCGTGCCCGTGCTCACCAATCCGTTCGGGGCGCCGATCGCCTCCGGCGCGTTCAGCGTGCCGCTCACGGTGGCGTGGGTGCTGCTCGTGGTCAACGCCATCAACCTGATCGACGGCCTGGACGGCCTCGCGGCCGGCGCGGTGCTGATCGCCTCGGCCAGCCTGTGGTGGGTGGCGCGCATGCACGCGGACCTGTACGTGATGTACTTCGCCTCGCTGCTGATCGGCGCGACTGCGGGGTTCCTGCGCTGGAATTTCCCGCCCGCGCGCGTGTTCATGGGCGACACCGGCAGCCAGTTCCTGGGGTTGACGCTGGCGGCGGCGTCGCTGCTCGAGAATCGCAAGGGCACGGCGGCGGTCACGCTGCTGTTCCCGCTGGTGGCGATGGCGGTGCCGATCGCCGACAGCGTGCTGGCGTTCGTGCGGCGCGTGTGGCTCAAGCGACCGGTGTTCCGCGGCGACACCGAGCACATCCACCACCGGCTGGTGCGGCTCGGGCTCTCCCACCGCGGCGCGCTGTTCGTGCTGTGGTACGTGTGCGCGTACTTCGCCGTGATGGCGGTGATCCTGGCGGCGCTGCCGCGCGGCTACGTGCTGCTGCTCGTGCTCGTGCTCGGCGCCGGGCTGCTGTTCGCGCTCGAGATGCTGGAGGTGTTCGACCGCCACGCGCGCGCGGCGCGCGGCGCGGACGCGGACGAGGCGGAGCGCTCCGCCGCCGGCCGCTGACCCGCCGCGCGCCGAGCGCGGTCAGTGCGGCAGCGCGTCCAGGAACTCCCGCGCTTCGGGCGGCGCCTTGGGCGCGCGATGCCCGAACAGCAGCGCGCGCGCCGACGTGGGCGCGCCGTAGTACTCGGCGTTCGCCTTGTCGTCGGGCGCGAGCCGCGCGCCCTCCAGCGACACGCCTGCGAACAGGCCCTTCGACTTGGCGTACGAGTAGATCTCGGCGTCGAGCTTGACGTCGGTGCTGGCCTCGGCGCTGCGCCCGACCGGCCCCGCCGCCACGCTCGCCTTGCCGCCCAGCGTGAACTTGCTCTCGATCAGCGAGCGCGCGCCGTGGTCGGTCATGAAGAACAGCACGATGTCCGAGCTCTCGCCGCCGATCTGGAACCCGACGCTGCCGCCGGTCAAGGTGATGAAGCATGGCGGGCTCCAGACGCCGCTGCTGTCGCGGCAGCTGATCACGCCGCGCCCGTAGCGCGCGCCGTAGCCGATCGCGCCCTTGATGACGTGCGGGATCACGGCCACGCAGCGCGCCTTGTCGAGCAGCGCCTGCGGCACGCTGCGATCGGGCTCCTTCAGCAGCTCGCGGTACACCTCGGTCGCGCGCCGCACGCGCTCGTCCAGCTTCCCGACCTGCGTGTCCGCGGCCGCGGCCGTGGCGAGCATGGCCGCCAGCAGCAGCGCGGCCGCGCCGCACCGTGCGATCCGGTTCGTGTTCGGCATCCGCCCCTCCTCCCGCGCGTGCGGGGGGCGAGGCCGCGTCACCTCACCCGCACCACCGCGCGCGTCCAGTGTCCACCGCCGGTCTCGAGCCGCGCGAAGTACACGCCCGCGCCGGCCTCGGCTCCGCCGTCGCGGCGTCCGTCCCACGCCACCGCGTGCGTGCCGGCCGTCATCGTGCCGCGGTCCAGCACGCGCACCTCGCGTCCGAGCACATCGTAGATCACCAGCGAAACGGGCGCCGCGCGCGGCAGCGTGTACGCCAGCATCGTCGAGCCGCGGAACGGGTTCGGCCGCGCGGCCGCCAGCGACGCACCGTCGCGCAGCGACCCGCCGGCGACGCCGACGTTGTTGGGTGTGGATGCGGGATTGCCGGGATCGCTCCCGGCGTCCAGCTCGTCGCCGTCGAGATAGCCGTCGCGGTCGCGATCGATGCCCATGCGCGTGCCCGAGCCGGCTGGCACGCCGGTGACCGTGAGCTCGCTGCCGGGCCCGGCGAGCGCGAGCAGCGACGGCGTGGAGAGCGCGGCCCCGGCCGCCTTGTCGGACTTCCACGTCGCGCTTCCGGACTGGTAGAGCCAGCCGCGCGGCTGGCCGCCGACACGGCCCTTCGCCACCAGGTCGCACGTGCCGGCCGCGGCCTGCGCGCGCAACGTGTCCACGCGCGCGGTGAGCGTGGCATCGCCGCCGTTCGTGCCGTCGAACGTGATCTGCACGCCGATCGCGGGCGCGGTGCCGGTGTCGAACGCCATCAGGAACGCCGCCACGTCGCGCCGGTTGGCGTCGGCGGTGGACTGCGGCGAGCCGAAGTTGAAGCCGGGGAACTTCAGGAAGTCGAACAGGTTGTCCACCGCGCCATCGTGGGTGTAACCGAACCCGCGCTTGTCGACCACGCCGATCGTGTCGGTGAAACCGGTCTTCTTGTACAGGTTGCGCAGTTGCGGAACCTTCATGTCCTGCGGCGCCTGCAGCGCGGTGCGATCGATGATCTGGCCGTTCGTGCCGGGGCCGAAGCTGGCGTCGGTGTGGCAGTCGGCGCAGCGCAGCACGTTGCCGTCCACCTGCACGGTGTTGAAGAACGTCTGGCCGCGCTTCGCGCTCGGCACGCCGGCCGGCGCGTCGGGCACGGTGCGGTCCAGGAACTCGTTCGGGTTCGGCGGATACACGAGCGCCATCACGAACTCGGACAGCGCGGTCATCTCGGAGTCGGCGAGCGGCGCCGCGCGTCCCATCAGGCTCACGAACGCGGGATTGAACGCGGTCAGGTCGTGGCGGTCGCCGCGCCAGTGGAACATGCCGGTGTTGGGCAGCCCGCGCAGGCTCTGGGTCGCCATCGGTCCCTTCATCGGGTGCACGCTGGCGGCGATCAGCGGATCGGTCTGCCCGGTGCGATCGATCGGGATCATGGTGCCGGTCGGATCGCCCAGGTCCCACGACAGATTGTCGAAGTCGCCGAACACGTGGCAGGTGGCGCACGCCTGATCGCCGTGGCCCGAGGTGAATCCGCCGTAGAAGAACTTGCGCCCGTTCACCACCGCATCGGGTGTGGGATCGAAGCCGATCGCGGTGGTGGCCAGCGGCGCGAGGGTGGCCGACGACAGCGTCTGGAGCTGCTCGTGGAACCGGCCCACCACGTAGATGCGCCCGCGCGCGTCGTCCACCACCACGCCGGTCGGGCCGGCGACGGTCGGGACGCGCGCGTGCAGCGCGCCCGAGGCGTCGAGCACGCCCAGCCGGTCGCTGGCGAGCGAGGTCACGTACACGCGCTGGCCGTCGCCCGACCAGGCGAGCCCGGTCGGAATGCCCAGCGCCGAGTCGCGCTCGGCCTGCGGGCCGGGCGTGATGGCGTAGTCGACGTGGGGATCGAGCGACACCACCGAGGCCGGGCCGCTCGAGGGCGCGAGCGCGAGCCGCGTGTCCACCAGGTGGCCGCGCAGGTTGGGCTCGAACCGCGTCAGGTTGCGGGGCTCGGTGCCGGTCACCGCCACCACGCCGCTCGTCGGGCTCACCGCCACCGCGAAGTTCACCGCGCCCACGTTCGAGATCGTGCGCACCACGCCGTGCGTGGCGGTGGCGATGTCGGCCACGTCGGTGTCGAACGAGGTGTACTTGATCCGGTCGTTCCACAGCCGGCCGGTCTCGTCGCGCCAGTCGCTGCCCTGCTGCTGCACGATCAGCCCGACCTTGGGGGCGGCGGGCAGCGCCGGATTCATCGGCGGGTTGGGAGGCGGCAACGAATCGCCCGCCTCGGCCGACGACAGCACGCTGGTGCGGTTGCCGGCGTTGAACACGGCCACGTACACGTGCGCGCCGTCCGCGCTCGCCGCCAGCGCGCGCGGCATGCGGCCGTCGATCGGCACCACCACCGGCGCGGTGGCGAGATTGGCCGGGTCGAAGCTCTTGACGCGATCCTCCTGCGAAACGCTCACCCACGCGCGCGGCGGGCTGCCGGCGAACACCACGTCGGCCGGCTCGTCTCCCACGTGCAGCGTGGCGCGCACGTGGCGCGTGTTCAGGTTGACGATGCTGACGTCGTCCGAGAGCTGGTTGACGACCCACGCCTCGGAATCGGAGCGCGCCGCCACCGACACCGGCTCGAGCCCGACCGGAACCTCGGCGACGCGCACGGGCACGGGGCCTTCGACGTCGAAGATCGCGAGCCGGTCGTCGGGCGTGTTCACGACCAGCAACCGCGTGCCGTCGGGGGTCATGCACGCCGGATGCACGTGGCCGCTCTCGAAGTGCGTGAAATCCGAGGTGACGGCGGCGCGCGACTGCAGATGACGCGGCAGCGCGGCGGCGCCCAGCGCGAGCGCGAAACAGGCGAGCAGCGGCAGCAGACGGCGCATGGCGGGTTCCAGGGCGGCGGGGGATCGGAGTGGGCGAAGGGGCCGCGAAAAGTCTATCAGGCCGCACCGCCTCCGCCAGCACAAATACCACCGCCCCGGCGCGAAACGCCGGGGCGGTGCTCACTAGACGATGATCAATACGCGAAAGCGTAATTGAGCTTGACGCTCCAGTGCAGCTCGGCGCCCGAGCCGAAGCCGGTGCCGACCACCGTGAACGGCTGTTGGAACGCGTCGTTCAGCGTGGGGTTGTTGGTCTCCGAGTTCGCGAACACCCGGTTGTCGCGCAGCTTGTCCACCGACGCGAGCCGGATGTCGAGCCCGAGCAGGTTGTTGCGCGCGACCGGGGACGTGAAGCCGACGGTGATATAGCGGCCCGGCCGGAACCCGGCCACGTCCTGACCGGTGCGGTAGTACTTGTAGTAGAACGCGCCCGCGCCCAAACCGACGTACGGATGCATGGCTGCGCCCCAGCGCGTGTGGCGCACGACCTCGACCGAGATCGGCACCTCGAACGCGGTGGCGTGCCCGAACCGCCCGAGCAGCTCCTGGTGGATGTAGGCGCCGAGCGACCAGCGCGTCATCACGAACCGCGCGTAGCCGAAACCGTAGCCGGCGAGCCCATCGGGCGCGTCCTCGGCCGTGATCTTGGCGTAGCCGGCGCGCACGCTCATCCATTGCGCGCCCTTCGCCCATTCGGACTCCTCGGTGGCCGTCGCCCCGGGAGCGTCGGCCGCCACGGCGGGCGCGGTCGCCGGCGTCGC
>DASSIN010000287.1:0-2025 GCA_035691845.1 Candidatus Eiseniibacteriota bacterium
CGACCGCGCCCTGCTCGAGTCCGCGGTCGGCCGCGACGCCGAGGCGGCGCGCGCCGCGCGCGACTACGTGGCGCTCGAGCCCGCCGGCCCGTGGGCCGCCCACATGCGCGCCCTGGCCGCGGGCCGGCCGGAGTCGGCCGCGTCGCTGCCGTAGGCTGCGCGACCGGACGCCGTGGCTCGCCGCCGGTGCTCCTACGGGCGGCGGCTAGCGCGCCTTCACCTGGCCGGAGGCCAGGACGCGCAGGATGCCGAGGCCGTCGGGGTCGTTGGGTTTGACGCGCAGGATCGCGGTCGCGGCGCGGCGCATGGTGAGGGTGTCGCCCAGCTGCATCGCCACGCCGGCGAGCTGGGTCCACGCGAACGTGTCGGTGGAGTCGCGCGCCACCACGCGCGCGTACAGATCGCGCGCGGCGGGGTAGTCGTTGCGCTGCAGCTCGGCCATCGCCCACTGCGACAGCACGCGCGGACTGGGCGCGGTGCGCGCCGCGTGCTCGAACGCGACCGCCGCCGCGTCCCAGCGCTCGAGCCGGTAGTTGCGGATGCCGAGATAGTCCCACGTCTTCCCCTGTTCGCCCTCGGTGCGCGCCGGCGGCTCGGTGACGAACGCCTGCACGCGCGCCATGCCGCGCGCCACGTCCGACTGCATCGCCAGCCACTGCACGGTCGGGAGCGCGGTGACGGCCACCACCGCCGCCGCCGCCCACGCTCGCCGCGGCGCGGCGCCGAGTGATTCGCCCACCAGCCACGCGGCGAGCAGCGACAGCGCCACGCCGGTCTCGGCGAAATCGTCCCAGTCGCGGAACATGCCCTGCGCGGGATGGATGGCGAGCAGCAGCAGCACGAACGGCAGCGCCAGCAGCAGCAGCAGGATCAGTTCGCGGCCGCGGCCGGAGGCGCGCAGCCGGCCGCGCAGCAGCCACGCGAGCACGGGCGTCACCACCACGAACGGCGCCATCAGCAGCACCACGCTCGCCAGATCCCAGCCGCGCGCGCCCGCCAGCATCGCCGACACGAGCCCGCCCTCGCGCACCACCTCGTCGGATGCGAAGTGCACGGGCGCATCGCCGTGCGCGAGCGTGTGCGCCATGCGCGGCAGCATGGCCGCGAACGCCGCCACCGGAATCGCGACCGCCAGCGCGGCCTGCGGCCGGCGCCAGGCCGGACGGCGCTCCGGGTCCGCGGCGCACGCGAACCACGCGAACGCGACCGCCGGCAGGAATCCCAGCGCCGAGCGATGCAGCAGGGCGCCCAGCGCGAGCACGACGCCGAGCGGAAGCAGCCCGCGCCCCTCGCGCACCACCCGGGTCGCGAACAGCGCCACGGCGGCGGTCAGCAGCGCCAGCTCGGTCAGCGACTTGCTGTAGCCCGTGAGCAGCGTGAGCGCGCCGCCGAACAGCACCGTCACCATCGCCGCGAGCGCGGCCACGCCGCGCAGGCCGAGCGCGCGCGCGTAGGCCGCCGCCAGCGCGGCCAGCAGCGCCGCCTCGAGCGCGTCCAGCGCGCGCACGCCGGACGCGGCGCCGAGCGCGAACTGGTCCATCAGCCATGCCGGCAGCGTGACGTGCAGCAGCACGTCGAGCGGCAGCGCCTGCGGGAACACGGTCGAGGGGCGCACGTTCTCCTCGATCGCGCCCTGGCGCAGCAGGAAGTCGCCCACGAACCGCACGCGGTCGGGGAACGCGAGCACCAGCGCCGCGGCTGCCACCATCCACGCCAGCGTGGCGGGCACGGGGCGCTCGACCAGCGCGTCGCCGGCCGCGCGCAGCGCGGGCGTCAGCGCGCGGCCGACCGGGGGCAGCAGCGCGAGCGCCATCAGCGCCCACGGCGCCCACGCCCACCCGGGCGCGAGGAAGCGCTGCACGTCGAGCGACCACAGCGCCATGCCGTGCCCGAACGACAG
Organism: Candidatus Eiseniibacteriota bacterium; assembly: GCA_035691845.1. GTDB lineage: Bacteria > Eisenbacteria > RBG-16-71-46 > RBG-16-71-46 > RBG-16-71-46 > DASSIN01. Next base: position 1,901 of record DASSIN010000287.1, read on the forward strand.
CGCGGCGCGCGCGGCGACCAGCAGCGCCGCGAACGCCCACAGCACGAGTGCGGCGGTGTCGCCGTGCGGCGTGGACGCCGGCGTCGCAGTGGCGGTGGCGCGCGGCTCGGGCGGGCGCGGAGGCG
>DASSIN010000288.1:0-4786 GCA_035691845.1 Candidatus Eiseniibacteriota bacterium
GCCCGCCCGCGCGTGGCCGCGATGACCCCGGCCGAGCTCGCGGCGGCGCAGGCGCGCGTGCGCCAGTGGCGCAGCTTCCCCGACATCCTCACCCGGCCCGGCGCCGCGATCGACTGGTCGGTGCGCGCCGCGCGCCGCCGCGGGTGGCGACCCCCGATCGCGCCGCTGCGCGCGCCGAAGGCGGCGCTCGCGCCGGCGGACACGTTCGCCACGCCGCCCGACACCCTCCGCGTGGCGTTCATCCGCATCGACTTCGAGCACGATCGCGGCGGCGACGCCTCGACCGGCGACGGGCACTTCGACCTCGCGCCATACGACACCACGCAGCCGCCGATCGATCCGCCGCCCCACGACCGGCGTTTCTTCTCCGACCACCTGGAGGCGCTGTCGCGGTTCTACGACGTGATGTCCTACGGGCGCACCCGGGTCGTGGGCGACGTGTGGCCGCGCACCGACACCGGCGCCTATCACGTCAGCGACATGGCCGACTTCGGCCCATGGAAGTTCAGCACCGACATCTTCGGCGTGGCGGTGAAGATGTTCCGCACGATGATGTTCGCGGCCGACTCGCAGTCGATCGCGCTCGGCGACCGGATCCCATGGGACCAGTACGACCGGTTCGTGCTGATCCACGCCGGCAGCGACCTGCAGAGCGACGTGCGTCAGGATTCCAAGGAGGACATCCCGTCGTTCACGATCGGCGTGAGCGACACCGACGTGGTGGTGTTCCCCGATTCCACCACGCGCCCGATCGACCGCGCCTCGATCGTTCCGGAACGCATCGACCAGGACGGCTTCTACGGCGCCATCAACGGCGTGATCGCGCACGAATCCGGCCACAACCTGTTCGGGTTCGCGGACCTGTACGACGTCGAGACCGGGTTCCCGGTGGTGGGGCTGTGGAGCCTGATGGATTCCGGCAACCTGGTGGGGGCGCGCGTGCAGTTGAAGGACGGCAGCGAGATCTTCGCCACCGGGCTGCTGCCGCCGAGCGTGGATCCGTGGCAGCGGTTCTTCGACACCGACGCGCTGGCGTTCCCCGAGGTGCTGTACGGCGACACGCTGCAGGCGCTGGCCAACTCCGAGCGCAATCCGGATGTCAGGCGCGTCACGCTGTCGAGCGACGAATACCTGCTGCTCGAGAACCGCGCGATCTCGCTCGCCGACACGCTGCTGGAATTCGACCAGGACACGGTGACGCACGTGATCCTGGGGCCCAAGCAGCCCGACCGGTTCGAATACGACGCGCTGCTGCCGGGGCCGGGGATCCTGGCGTGGCACATCGATTCCAGCGTGATCCCGTTCGAGACCTCGCTGCGCATCAATCCCGATTTCGCGTTCAACAGCAACCCGAGCCGGCTCGGGATCTCGATCGTCGAAGCCGACGGGCTCGGCGATCTGGGCGATCCCAACTCGCCGTACATCATCGGGGCGCCGTTCGATCCGTGGTTCGCCAGCAACAATCCCGTGCTCGGCGACAGCACGCTGCCGAACCTGATCCCGCACATCGGCACGCGCCCGCACAAGCGGCTCGAGTTCTCGGACGACCCCTCGCCGGTGATGCACTTCCGCGCGCGCCGCAGCTGGGAGCTGCCCGGCTGGCCGGTGGCGGCCGACTTCCCGCCCGGCGGGCCCGAGCTGCTGGCGATCGACGCCGACGGCGACCGCAACCTCGACGTGTGCTGGGCCGGCGGGCAGGACTCGCTGACGCGCGGCGACGGCTCGCACGTGGCGAACCCCGACAGCGCCGCGCTGTTCGCGATTCGCCCCGACGCCACCGGGCTCGATTCCACGTTCGCGTTCGCGCATCTCGACCGACGTCCGTTGCAGCCGCTGGCGGCGGTGGCGACCGGGGTCACCGAGTTCGGTCCGCGCATCGGTCCGTCGCTGTTCGCCGCCACCACCGCGGGCGGCGACGCCGCCGACACCCTGGGTGGCCGGGTGTGGCTCGTGGACTGGCACGGCGCCGTCCAGCCGGGCTGGCCGCTGGCGGTGCACGCCACCACGCCGCCCGTGATCGTCGGCGACTATCCCAACTCCGAGCTGTTCGTCGGCACGGCGGACGGCAACGTGTCCGGGTTCGGGATGGACGGCACGCTGCGCCACCAGTTCCTGGTGGCGCCGGGCGCCGGGCGCGGCACGGTGGGACGGATCGCGGTGAGCGACGACGGCGTCACGCTGCGCATCGCGGCGGGCACGGGGGACGGGTGGATCGGCGTCAGGGAATACCCCTCCGGCAGCGCGTCGCCCCTGGTCGTGCGCCCGAGCTGGAGCGTGCACGTGGGCGGCACGCCGTTCATGCCCGACTTCCTGTGGATCGGCTTCGGCGGCGCCGCTTCGCCGCCGTCGTTGATCGTCCATCACGCCGATCGGCTGTGGGCGTTCGACGCCGCCGGCAACGCGCTGCCGGGCTGGGGCCACACGGTGGGCGACACGCTGATCGCGGGGCTCGGGGCCGGCGATCCGGACGGCGACGGCGTGCCCGAAGTGCTGACGCAGTCGGTCCACTCGCAGCTCGCGTTCTGGAACCCGGACGGCTGGCCCTCGCCCGGCTGGCCCAAGCGCGCGACGCGCGAGGACCTGCGCACCGACAGTCCGCCGCTGGCGCTGGACGCGGACGGCGATCACCGGAGCGAGGTGGTGGGGATGAACGCGAGCGGGATCGTGGCCGCGCTCCGCAACGACGGCCGCGAGCCCGACGGCTGGCCGCTCGCCACCGGCGCGGGCGCGGCCGGCTCTCCCGTGGCCGCCGACCTCAATCGCGACGGCATGGTGGACCTGGTGGCGCCGGACCGGTTCGGCGTGCTCTACGCCTACACGCTGCCGGTGCCGCTCGTGGACCCGATCGCGAGCGCGTGGACCATGCTCGGGGGCGATGCCGGCCGCAGCAGCGCGCTGGCGGCGGCGTCCACACCGGTCGCGCACGCGCCCGCGCCGGGGCCGCTCGTGCACGGCACGCTCAAGGCGTTCCCGAATCCCGCGCGCAGGAGCGCGGTGCACTTCGCCTACACGCTGACCGAGCCCGCCGACGTGGAATTCCGCATCCTCGACAGCGCCGGCCAGCAGGTGGCCTCGTTCGTGCGGCACGGCCGGCAGACGGATAATCTCGAGATATGGGATCCCGGGTCGCTGCCCGCCGGGCTGTATCTGGCGCGCCTGCGCTTCCGCGGCACGAACTCCGAGCGCACCGAGGTGCTCCCGGTGGCGTTGCTCAGGTGACGCGCGGCGCGTGGCGCACGTTGGCCGCGGTGGCGGTGGCGGCGCTCGCGTTCGGCGCGTGCACGGCGGGCGCCGCGCCCGCCCCTTCGCCGCTGGCGATGCCGCGGCTCGCGCCGGGGAATCATCCCGAGCTGCTGGCGCAGCGCGTGATCGAGCGCTCGTGGGGACCATCCGAGGACTCGATGTACAAGGAGGTCAACGTGCCGGACTGGAAGTCCGAGGGGATCGCGCTCGGGCTGTCGGCGGCGATCCCGGGCGCGGGCCAGACCTACGTCGGCGAGCGCAGCGGGTTGTTGTTCCTGGCGCTCGAAGTGTCCGGGTGGACGGCGCACTCGGTGTTCGTGCACGACGCGCGCCGGCTCCGCTCCAGGGCGGCCGGCGTCGCGGGCGCGCCCGGCGATTCCGCGAGCGGGTGGTCGGCGGTGCGCTGGTCGCAGGTGACGGGCCGCGATCCGTCCGACATCGAGCGGCTGTACGCGGCCGATCGCGAGGCCTACTACGACGCGATCGCCAAGGACGCGACATACGCGGCCGGCTGGCAGAGCCCGGATCTCTCCGGGCAGTTCACGCATCTGCGCAGCCAGTCCAACGACGATTTCGGTCGCGGGCGGTGGGCCGCGATCGCGGTGTTCCTCAATCACGTGCTGGCCGCCGCCGACGCGCTGAAGGCGGCGCGGCTGCACAACATCCCGCTCGAGCGCAACATGGAGATCCAGCTGCGCGGGGCGTGGCGCGGCGGCCCGGGGTTCGCCGCCATCGTGGAGAGGCGGTTCTGATGCGGATCGCGTGCGCGTTGGGAATGGCGGCGCTGGCGTGCGGCATGGCGGGTGCGGCCCACGCCTCGGCGCCGGCCTCGGGGTTCGAGCTGTCGGCGCAGGTGGCGTCGTTCGCGGCGCCGGCGGCGGCCGCAGTCGCCGGCGATCCACTGGCGTTCTCGCTGCACCGCCGCGCGAAGCCAGCCACCGCACCGCCGTCGCACGCGGACGCGAACCTCGGCCTCGGCGCCGAGCGCGCGCGCATCCTGCTCCGCTCGCTCACCGTGCCGGGGTGGGGGCAGGCCACGCTCGGGCATCGCACCGCGGCCAGCGTGTTCCTGGTGGCCGAGACCGGCGTGTGGGCGTCGTTCACGGCGTTCCACGTGCAGGAGATCCTGCGGCGCGAGAACTACGAGCGCACGGCCCGCATCTTCGCCGGCATCGACCTGTCCGGACGCGACGAGGAGTTCCGCCGCATCGTCGGCGGCTACATCTCGAGCGAGGAATACAACCGCCTGGTCGTGGCGCGCGACGCCGCCAACCTCTACTACAACGATCCGGCCGCGATGCGCGCCTACATCGCCGCGCACTCGCTGTCCGGGAACAACGCCTGGGACTGGGGCACGGACGAGAACCTGCTGCGCTATCGCGGGCAGCGCAAGGACGCGCAGCGCGCCGGGCTGCGCGCCAACACGGCGCTGGCGCTCGCGATCGTGAACCGGCTGGTGAGCGCCGTGCACGCCGCGCGCGAGGCGGGAGCGCCGACCCACGCCCACACCTGGAATCTGCAGATGGCGCCGGCGGACGGCGCC